>NZ_JAXIVS010000014.1 GCF_034259325.1 Hyalangium ruber
TGCGCTCGCTGCCATCGAGAACCCGGGCACCGTCACGCTGCCGAAGGCCCAGGGCTGACCACCTCTCCCTCCGTGCGGCCAAGGACGGGGCAGCTCCGTGTCGGGACGGGGCTCGGCGAGGACTTACGATCCGCAACGCCACCATCAAAGTGGAATACGCTGGCACGACCTTCCTGATCGACCCCATGCTGGCAAAGAAGGGCGCCTACCCTGGCTTCGAGGGCACCTACAACAGCCACCTGAGAAACCCGCTGGTGGAGCTGCCCATGCCGGTGAACGAAGTGATGAAGGCGGATGTGGTGATCGTCACCCACACGCACTTAGATCATTGGGATGACGCGGCCAGGCAAAATCTGCCCAAGAACATGCCGATCTTCGCGCAGAACGAAGAAGATGCCGAAAGCATCCGCAAGGACGGTTTTACGGACGTGCGTGTTCTGACCGAGAACACCGTCTTCAACGGCACGCGCCTGAGCAAGACCGGTGGCCAGCATGGCGATGACAAGATGATGACGGATCTCGGCAAGATCCTTGGCAAGGTCTCGGGCGTGGTATTCGAGCGCCCCGGCCATAAGACCGTGTATGTGGCCGGCGACACCGTATGGAACCGCCATGTGGAGGAGTCGATCCAGAAGTACCAGCCGGATGTGATCGTCCTCAACACCGGGTATGCGCGCGTGCTGGGCTATGACGGTTCGATCATTATGGGCAAGGAAGACCTTTACCGCGCCTACCAGTCCGCGCCGAAGGCCATGGTGATTGGTACCCACATGGAATCGGTCAACCACGCCACTCAGTCACGTGCGGAGCTGCGGGACTACATTGCGGAAAAGGGCCTGAACCCGCAGCGCGTGCGGGTGCCGGCGGATGGCCAGGCGTACAGCTTCTGAGCTTCCGCGGGTGGCCTTGCACCCTAAGGCCCGTCTCGCCTGCCTGCCTGCTCGTCACGAGCCCCAGCACGGAACCCCGTGGCGCCAGCAAGGTGCCACGGGGCTTTGTTTTGGCCTAAGTCCACAGCGATTTCGGGCTCACCCCCCTTTGCAAAGCGCCCGTCGTCCCTACCTTCCTGCCCGCATGAAAGGGCTCCCCGCATGAGCGCGGCAGCCCCCTTCGAGGAGGAACACGTGACGAAGAAGCTTCTGCTGGGTGCGGTGCTGGGTGCGCTGGTGGCCGGGACGGGCTGCCACCGCAGCACGCGAGAGAATGCCGAGGACAAGGCGGAGAAGGCCGGCGATAAGGTCGAGGACGCCGCCGACGACGCCAAGGATAAGGCCGAGGACACCGTGGAGAAGGCTGGCGACAAGATCGAGGATGCCACCGACAAGTGACGCCTCGCCGGAGGCCACGCTCGTCCTGGAGGTTCGCCAGGACGAGCAGCTCGGCTAAAGGTGCCGAAGCCCCAGTCGGGAGCGCGGAACATCTTCCGCCGACCTCCTTCCGGATGCGCATACGCTTGGCCCGCTCGATGATGAAGAACCTGAGCCAGGCCCTGGCATTTCCCACGGCACGACGCGATCCGGAGAGCGGCTACACGCTGCACGGCAGGTGGTTCGACGATCCTTACGCTTGGCTGGAACGGCTCGACACCGTGGAGTCCCAGGCGTGGATCGCGGCGCAGGAAGCAGTCACGCATGCGGTGCTGCGCGCGGTACACGGACGCGAGACGCTGAGGGCAGCGGTCGATCGCTCCGCGCGTTATGCACGGCTCTCGCCGCCGATTCCCGCCGGACCGCACGGCCGCGAGTTTCTCTGGCAGGCGGACGCCAGCGACGACAAGCTCAAGCTCATGCTCCGGCGCGGCAAGGACGCGCCGCTCGAGACGGTGCTCGACCCCAACACGTGGGCGAGCAACGAGGCGTTGGTCTTCGCCGTCCCGTCACCCGATGGGAGGCGGGTCGCGTTCGGGAAGGCCATTGGCGGGACTCAGTCCGCGGTGATCCACGTGCTCGACGTCGACACGGGACGGGTGCTCCCCGACAGGCCTCGCGGTACGAGCCACACGTCGCTGGCCTGGCGACCCGACGCCTCAGGGTTCTTCTACGCGGCGTGTCCCGAGCCGGGCGAGGTGCCCGAGGAAGACGCGGAGCACTGGAACGCCATCTACGAGCACCGGCTTGGCTCGGGAGTGCCGGCCCGCCGGCTCTTCGGCGACGACCATGAGAAAGAGCTCTGGTGCTCCGTCAAGATCAGCGAGTGCCGCCGCTTCGCCGTGCTCTACAAGTGGGACTACGTGCATGCCAACGTGGTCTACCTCCTGCGCCTGGCGGATGACGCGCTCGTGCCAGTGGCTCCCGTCATGCGGTCGCTCAACCAGGTGCAGGTGGTCGGTGACACGCTGCTCGTTCAAACCGACCTCGACGCACCGCGCGGTCGGCTCTGTGTCGCGTCGCTGGTGGCGCCGACAGAGTGGCGGACGCTCATCCCCGAAAGCGCGGACACGCTGCAGACGGTCACCGGTGTGGGCGGCCGGCTCTACGCGGTCTACTCGCATGCGGCAGCGCATCGCGTGCGCATCCACGCCGAAGATGGCACCTACCTCCGAGACCTTGCGTTGCCAGCCCTCGGCTCGGTGAATCGCAATGAGGGCGAGGGCATCGTCAGCGGCATCAGCGGCGCCTGGAGCGGCGGCGAGGTGTGGGTGAGCTTCATGTCGTACGTGCAGCCGCCATCGGTCTACCGGTATGACTACGCGACGGATCGCCTGTCGCCGTACCACGTGCCCGACGTCGGGCTCGACGCGTCTGAGTATGTGACGGACCAGGTCTGGTACGAGTCGCGCGACGGTACGCGGGTCTCGATGTTCCTCATCCACCGGAAGGGGCTGCCTCGCGACGGGCGCCAGGCGGTGCGGCTGAGCGGCTACGGTGGCTTCAACATCTCGGTGGAGCCGCGTTTCTCGGCGCTCAACGCCGCCTGGCTGAAGCTGGGCGGCGTGCTCGCCTTTGCCAACGTGCGAGGTGGCGGCGAGTACGGCCGTGCCTGGCACGAGTCGGCGTGCAAGACGCGGCGGCAGAACGCCTTCGATGACTACCTCGCGGCGGCGCGGTGGCTCGTCTCGGCGGGCTACACGAGTCCCTCCAGGCTTGCCTCGCGCGGCAACAGCAATGGCGGCTTGCTCGTTGCCGTCACCGCCATGCAAGCGCCCGAGGCCTTCGGAGCCGTCTTCTGCCGTGCGCCCACGCTCGACATGCTGCGCTTTCCGACCTTCGGCGCCTTGAACTCGGCAACGGTTGAATACGGCTCGCCCGAAGACCCGGTCGAGGGCGCATATCTCTCCGGCTATTCGCCCTACCACAACGTCCGAGCCGATCGCCGGTATCCGGTGATCGCCTTCGTGTCAGCGTTGAACGATCGGATCGCGCCGCCACACGACCCGCTCAAGATGGTCGCCAGGCTCCAGGCCGAAGGCACGCAGGGCGGACCCTATTTCCTGCTGCCGCTCCGGGACTCGGGGCACGGAGGAGGCACCACGCTGACGGCGCTCATCGAACAAGACGTCGACGAACTCAGCTTCTATTGCTGGGCGCTCGATGTCGCACCGTCAACGCGCAGGCTCTAGCGTCCTGTGTGCGGGTGGCGGTGGGTGCCCGTCCCCTTGGCAGGACCTTATGTACTGCGCGGAGATGTGGAGCGCCGCTGCGCCCACGGTCAATCGAGGCTGCTCAGCTCAGTCCTGCTGGAAGTGGCTGGGCTTGCCGTCGAAGTGTACCAGGCGCCCGAGTCCCTCGGCCTTCGCGCGCGGCATGAGGGTCCAGGTGCCGTCCGCGCGGCACAGGGCCGACGAGTGCCAGGGGGTGGTCCAGGCGTCGGGGGCGTCGAGGAGGCGGATGCCGAATTTGGCCGCGCCGATGGGCTGGGGGTGGATGGACAGTCTGACGGCGTTCGGGTGGTGCTCGGCGATGAGGTTGCCCCAGGCGCGACTGCGCTGGATGACGCCGTAGGCGCGCTGCCGGCAGGAGCGTTGGAGCGCGGAGCGGCTGCCAGACCAGTCGTGGGTGTCCTCGACGAGGAAGCGGGTGATGCCCCGATAGAGGGCGAGGGTGTCGTCGTTGGAGTGGACCTCGGCGCGCACGTCGTCCAGGGCGGGGGCATAGCGGTTGTGGGCATGGGCGCGTTTCGCGGGGTGCGGGAGGTCGCCGAAGACGTCGCGCAGGTCGAAGACGCGCAGCCTCTCCAGGCCCAATCGATCGATCTGTGTGCGGAGTTCGTCGGTATAGGCGTCGATGTGGTCGTCGGGAACGCCGACGAGGTCACCGAAGATATGTCCGTCGGAGCAGATGATCATTCGGGCGCCGGGCCGGTGGATCCGCTGGATCTCGAGGCACAGGGTGTCCAGGAAGGTAAGGGAGAGGCGCTCTCCGTGGTCGGGCAGGTGGCCGAGGACCTTGTCCGGGTTGGGGGACTTGCAGGGGAAGCCGGGCAAGGTGAAGACGACGGGGGCGTCGTCGCTCACGAATGCGGCGATGCCGCGCAGCTGGTGGGGGAACGCCTGCGCGGGGGCGGGGGTCAGGTCGGTCGTGCGGTGGTGACGCAGGAGGAGGTTCAGGATCGACGCGCTGATGCTCGTGGGGAGGGTGTCGAGGGTGTTCGTCTGCAACATGGAGGTCTCCTGGCGCGTCGGCGGGATGCGGCCGAGCGCAGTGGGGTAGTGGGTGGGGTGGGTCGGCGGGGTGTCGGTGTCAGAGGCGTCGGCCGTAGCCGACGGGCAGGTGGTGGGTTCCTCGGCCGAGGACGGCCGGAATCCACTCGAGGTCCTCGTCCCTGATGGACAGGTGCAAGCCGGGCAGCCGAGCCAGCAGGGTGCCGAGGGCGATCTGGAGTTCGGTGCGGGCCAGGGCGGCGCCGGGGCAGAAGTGGATGCCGTAGCCGAAGGCGAGGTGGGGGTTGGGGCTGCGGTCGAAGTCGAGGGTGTCGGGCTCGGGGAAGCGGTGCGGGTCGCGGTTGGCGGCGCACAGGGAGACGATCACCGAGTCGCCGGCGGGGACGCGCGTGCCGTGCAGGTCGCTGTCCCGGTCGAAGAAGCGCCAGGTGGTCAGCTCGAAGGCGCTGTCGTAGCGCAGGAGTTCCTCGACGGCGCGGGGTAGCAGGTCCGGGTTGTCGCGGAGGCGGGCGAGCTGGTCGGGGTGGCGGAACAGGGCAATCAGGGCGGTGGTGATCTGATTGGTGACTGGCTCCTGCCCAGCGACGAGGAGCTGGAAGATCATCGAGCTCAGCTCCTCCTGGGTCAGCTCATGGCGCTCGCAGGCCACGACGAGGCGGCTGAGCAGGTCGTCGGCTCCATGCTTGCGTTTGTGGGCCACGACGTCGGCGATGTAGCTCTGCAGGCCGTGCAGGCGTGCCTCGTACAGCGGTCGCCCGGGGTCGGTGGGGCCGACCGGCTGGACGACCTTCCCCCAGTCGCGGTCGAAGCGGCCTGCCAGCTCGGGTGGGAGACCGATGAACTCGGCGAGGACCTGGAAGGGGAAGCGGGCGGCGAAGCCGGTGACCAGGTCGGCAGGGCCGTACTCGGGTAGCCCATCGACCAGCGCGTCGGCCAGTTCCTGGAAACGAGGGCGGAGCTGTTCGACGCGTCGGGGGGTGAAGGCGTCCGTCACGAACCGGCGCAGGCGGGTGTGCCGGGGCGGGTCCTGGTGGAGCAGATGCACCTGGAGCTGGGAGTGCTGCGGCTCCGGCATGATCGAGGCGCGAGCCCGCCAGCGCTCGTTGCCTCGGTCGTGGTTCTTTCCGAGGCGCTCGTCGTTCAGCGCGGAGCGCGCGGCCTCGTAGCCGGTGACGAGCCAGGCGTGAACGCCGCTGGGGAAGAGCACGCGATGGACCGGGCCGGCCTCACGCATCCGCTCATAAAGGAGGTAGGGGTTGGCCTTGTAGGGACAGCCTGTGAGAGGGACCGGGTCGGGCAAGGTGTCCGGCTCGGCGGGGGGCATGGGTTCATGGCGGGGCATGGGTTCTCCTCAGAGGGCGAGCTCGGGCTGGGAGGGGTCCAGCCAAAGAGCGTCGACGAAACGTTCGAGGCGCAGGCGCTAGCCCCACTCCACGAGGGTTCGGCTCAGCTGCGGCTCACGTGGATAGAGAGGTGAAATAAATTTGTGCGGGCACTGCGTGACGGGCCCAGCCGGCCCGGGTACTCGGCATTCGTGCAAGGCACGCCCGGTGTACGCGCGGCATCACAAGCGCGAGGGAGGCCTTTCCTCGCGCGTGTCACACGGGGCGCGGTCGTCGCTCTCTCCATGTATGAGCACGAGAGATTCCAGTCGTGGGGATGCTCAGGCGATCCCCGATTCACCGCCGCGCTATCCGTTCGGGCCCGTCCGGGCCTTGGACCTCCATCCGCGGTACGCGGAGCTGTGCCGGGAGGAGCCGATCAGTCGCGTGAAGATGCCGTTCGGTGGTGAAGCGTGGCTGCTGACGGGCTACGCCGAGATCAAACAATTCCTGGCCGACCCGAGGTTCAGCTCCCTGGAAGCCACGGAGCCGGATACCGCCCGAGTCACCCCATTGCCGTTGCGGCCCGGAAACCTGCTCACGATGGATCCACCGGACCACACGAGGATCCGCCGCGTCGTGGCGAAGGGCTTCACGATGCGGCGGGTGGACCTGCTGCGCGACCGGATCCGTGACGTGGTGGACGCGCAACTCGACCTGCTCGTCGCGCAGGGACCCCCGGCGGACCTGGTCGCCAGTCTGGCGGTCCCGCTGCCGGTCGTGATGATCTCCGAGCTGTTCGGCATCCCCTACTCGGATCGAGAGCGGTTCCGCCGGTACTCCGACGTCTTCGTCGCCACCACGGCCTACGACGCCGCCGAGATCGACCGGTCCCGGACGGCGCTGGAGGAGTACTTCCAGGAGTTGATGGAACAGCGCCGCTCATCCCCCACGGAGGACCTCGTCAGCGCCTTGCTGGAGGCGATGGACACCGAGCGGCTGACACCGCTCGAGGCCGCTCGAACTGGTATCGGGATTCTCATGGCCGGCCACGAGACGTCGCTCAGCATGATCTCGAACAGCTGCTTCCTGTTGCTCTCCCAGCGCGAGCACTACGCCCGGCTGGTGGCCGAGCCCTCGCTGCTGCCGACGGCGGTCGAGGAGCTGCTGCGGTACATCCCGCTGCGCTCGACCGGGAGCTTCCCGCGGCGAGCGAAGGAGGACGTCGAGCTGGCCGGCGTACGGATCCGCAAGGGGGATACGGTCATCTTCCAGCGCGCGTCCGGGGATCGTGACGAGCGGGTCTTCACGTGCCCCGAGAAGATCGACCTCGCCCGTAGACCCAACCCGCACCTCGGTTTCGGCCACGGGGCGCATCACTGCCTCGGAGCATCTCTGGCCAGGGTCGAGTTGAGCCTCGCGATTGAAGGCCTGATCAATAGGTTCCCGGACCTGCGGCTCGCGGTCCCTAGCGACGAGGTGCCGTGGAAGCCCGGGCTGATCGCCCGCTGCCCCGCACGCATCGAGGTGACGTGGTGAGCGCCGGAACTTCCCTGCCCCGCCGCTGGCGGGTGCGAGTCACGGAGAGCTGTGCCGGTTGCGGGCTGTGCGTCATCGCGGCAGACCGCTACTTCCACCTCGTGGACGACTACTCACAAGCCCAGCACACCGAGGTCGATCCGGACGAGGCCGTGATCGCGGCGGCCGAGCTGTGCCCGATGAACGCCATCGAAGTGGTCGACGCCGAAACCGGCGCCGAGGTGGTGCCCACGCACTGAACTGGCCTCAGGCCCCGTTGGGCGGTTTGTCATCCGCGTGCTTGACAAGAAATAAGCATCTACTTATGTGTCATGCATGCAGAGCGCGGTCGTGGCCGAGGACAAGATCTTCCAGGCGCTGGCGGACCCCAGCCGCCGGGCGATCTTCGAGTCGCTCACGCGTGGCGAAGCGGCGGTGAAGGACCTCACGGCGCGCTTCGACATCTCGCAGCCGGCGGTCTCTCAGCACCTCGCCACCTTGAAAGAAGCCGGCCTGGTGAATGGCCGGCGCGAGGGGCGCTGCGTCTACTACCGGGTGGAGCCGCGCGGCCTGAAGCCGCTCATCGACTGGATTGCGCACTACCGCGCCTTCTGGACGGAGCACGTCGATCGCCTCGAAGAACTGCTGAAGAAAATGGACGAATGAGTTCCATCGACAAGCGCTGGTCGTGGCGATCGACCGCTGTCCACACAAACCGTTGATACTCGATAACAGGATCGCGAACATGGCCTCCTCCAGCAAGCACCCCGCAGACAGCCACGACCTGATCCGCGTCCAGGGCGCCCGGGAAAACAACCTGAAGGACGTCAGCGTCGACATCCCCAAGCGGCGGCTGACGGTGTTCACCGGCGTCTCGGGCTCGGGCAAGTCATCGCTGGTGTTTGGCACCCTCGCGGCGCAGTCGCAGCGGCTGATCAACGAGACCTACAGCGCGTTCGTGCAGGGCTTCATGCCGACGCTGGCCCGGCCCGAAGTCGACGTACTGGAAGGGCTGACGACCGCGATCATCGTCGACCAGGAGCGAATGGGCGCCAACTCCCGCTCGACGGTTGGCACGGCGACCGACGCCAACGCGATGCTGCGGGTGCTGTTCAGCCGCCTCGGCAAGCCGCACATCGGCTCGTCCAACGCCTTCTCCTTCAACGTCCCGTCGGTCAGCGCGTCCGGGCAGATCACGATCGAGAAGGGAGCCGGCAAGAAGACCGAGACGCGAACCTTCTCCGTCGCCGGCGGCATGTGCCCGCGCTGCGAGGGCATGGGACAGGTCAACGACATCGACCTGTCCCAGCTCTTCGACGACAGCAAGTCGCTCAACGAGGGGGCGCTCACCATCCCCGGCTACTCCGCCGATGGGTGGTACGTGCGCCTGTTCGCGGAGTCGGGCTTCCTCGACCCGGACAAGCCGATCCGGAAGTACACCAAGCAGGAGCGCCACGACTTCCTCTACAAGGAGCCGGTCAAGGTGAAGGTCGCCGGCGCGAACATGACCTACGAGGGGTTGGTCCCGCGGATCCAGAAGTCGTTCCTGTCCAAGGACGTCGACGCGATGCAGCCGCACATCCGGGCCTTCGTGGATCGCGCCGTCACCTTCACCTCCTGTCCCGACTGCGGCGGCACCCGGCTCAGCGAGGCGGCTCGGTCCTCGAAGATCAAGGGGAAGAACATCGCCGACATCTGCGCGATGCAGATCAGCGACCTGGCCGAGTGGGTGCGCGGGCTGGACGAGCCATCCGTCGCGCCGCTGCTGACGACGCTGCGGGAGACGCTCGACTCGTTCGTGGAGATCGGGCTTGGCTACCTCAGCCTCGACCGGCCGACCGGCACGCTGTCGGGCGGTGAGGCACAGCGCACCAAGATGATCCGCCACCTTGGGTCGTCGCTCACCGATGTGACCTACGTCTTCGACGAGCCGACCATCGGACTGCACCCCCACGACATCCAGCGGATGAACGAGCTGCTGCTGCGGCTGCGCGACAAGGGCAACACCGTCCTCGTGGTCGAGCACAAGCCGGAGACGATCGCGATCGCCGACCACGTCGTCGACCTCGGTCCCGGTGCCGGCACCGCCGGCGGCCAGGTGGTCTTCGAGGGTACCGTCGATGGGCTGCGAGCCAGCGGCACGCTCACCGGGCGTCACCTGAGCGACCGGGCCGCGCTGAAGCCGTCGGTGCGGAAGCCGTCGGGTGTGATGAAGGTGCGCGGCGCCCGTGCTCACAACCTGAAGAACGTCGACGTCGACATCCCGCTCGGCGTGCTGGTGGTGGTGACCGGCGTGGCTGGGTCGGGCAAGAGCTCTCTGATTCGCGGCTCGGTGTGTGGCCAGGACGGGGTGGTGTCGGTCGACCAGACGCCCATCCATGGCTCGCGGCGGAGCAACCCGGCGACGTACACCGACATGCTGGAGCCGATCCGCAAGGCGTTCGCGAAGGCCAACGGCGTGAAACCCGCCCTGTTCAGCGCCAACTCCGAGGGCGCCTGTCCGACCTGCAACGGCGCCGGGGTGATCTACACCGACCTGGGGATGATGGCCGGCGTCACCACGATTTGCGAGGAGTGCGAGGGCCGGCGGTTCCAGGCTTCGGTACTGAACTACCGGCTCGGTGGGCTCAACATCGCCGAGGTGCTCGACCTGTCGGTCCAAGACGCGGTCGGCTTCTTCGGCGCCGGCAAGGCGCATACACCGGCCGCGCACGCGATCCTGCAGCGCATGGCCGACGTGGGGCTCAGCTACCTGCGGCTCGGCCAACCGCTCACCACGCTGTCGGGTGGCGAGCGGCAGCGGCTCAAGCTCGCGACGCACATGGGTGCCGAAGGCGGTGTCTACGTGCTCGACGAGCCGACCACCGGGCTGCACCTGGCCGACCTCGAGCAGTTGCTCGGGATGCTGGATCGGCTGGTCGACTCCGGCAAGTCGGTCATCGTGATCGAGCACCACCAGGCGGTGATGGCGCACGCCGACTGGATCATCGACCTCGGGCCGGGCGCGGGCCACGACGGCGGGCGGATCGTGTTCGAAGGCACCCCGGCCGACCTGGTGGCGGCGAAGTCGACGCTGACCGGCGAGCACCTGGCGGCATTCGTCGGCAACCACCCGAAGGCTGCTCCATCAGATGGCGCTGGCCGGGCTGCTCGCCGTCCCAGTGCCGAGCGTGGCAGCCAGCGAGGCGCCCGCCCTCGCTGAGCGAGTCCGCCGCGTAGGACAGGGAGGCTGCGGCCCCGGGTGCGCATGGTTCGGAGATGGGTTGATCCGAAGATCGACTCGCGCGGACACGACAACGCCCCCGGCCGACAGCTCCGGGGGCGTGGGTCGCGACGGCAAGGCGCCGTGCGGCGACTAGATGATCGGCATGAAGATCTTCAGCCCGCTGCGGCCACTCGCGCCCAGCGTGTTTTGCTCGATGAAGTCGCTCACGGACGAGCGCCCATCGCCGGTGGTGATGGCGGTGTGGCCGTAGATGCTGCCAAGGCGCGAGGGGGTCCTCTCCCAGGTGAGCACCAGGCCGGGGATCTTCAGCGCCTCTTCGAGCGACATGTTGACCTGCTTGAACTTGTCGCGCGGCAGGTTGTCGTCGATCTGGTTGCCGTTGCCCCAGACCTTGAAGCCGAAGGCGTTCTGGATGGCCCGGCTCACGCCGGTCGCGCACAGGCCCTGGCTGTTGTAGCCGCCCATGCCCATCGCCGCCGCGCGGCCCGCTTCCGCCAGCCGGCGCATCGAGGGCGTCGCACTGCCCGGGGCACTGGCGCCCTGGGTCCCACCGACATTCCCGCCGCTCTGAGAGCCACCGGTGCTGCCCGAGTTAGCGCTGGGCTCGAAGCTGTCGCCCTGGCCGGGGATGCGCAGGGTGTTGCCCGTGTAGATGAGGTCCGGGTTCGCGATGTTGTTGACGCGCGCCAGCTCCGAGACGCTGGTCTTGAAGCGAGCGGCCAGGGCCGAGAGGGTGTCGCCTTGACGGATGCGGTAGGTGGACAAAGTCGTTCTCCTTGACCGATTATCGAGGTGTCCCTCGCGGAGTTGCGCTGGGGTTCTCGAATTCTTGGAAAACCCCCTCCTTCGCTGGCGGCGCCGCCGGGTCTCTTCGGGGGCAAGGAGTGTTTCCATGCGTCCTCCCCCTCGCCGCTCCTCTGGGCCGGGCCTGCTCTCGTGGCTGCTCATCCTGGGGGTGCTCGGGGTGGCGGTGGCGCTGCCCCTGCTCGGAGCCTGGGTGGCCTCCACGCTGGCCATCCATCACGGCGCCCCCGTGGCCTGGAGCGTGGCCGCGGGCCTGGGGCTCGGCCTGGGGCTGCCCCTGCTCTGGGAGGTGTGGAGTCTGCCCCGGCGCCAGCAGGGCCGGCCCGCCCGCCCGCGCTGGTTGCGGCTGCGCACCCGGTTGCTGCTGCGCACCTGGGCGGTGAACCTCGTGTTCCTCGCGGGCGCGCTGCTGCTCTCGCCCCGAGGCGTCTTCACCGCGCTCTCCACCCGAGGCGACTGGATGCTGCCGCCCTCCGGAGGCCCCGTGGTGGAGACGGCCCGGAGGCTCCTCTTCGTCGCGGCGGATGGCGTCGAGTGGGCCTACGTCCTGGCCACGGACAACCCCTATCGCGACCAGCTCATCGCCACCGCGCCCCGGCCCCCGCCTCCTCCCGCCCGGCCGGCACCGTTCGTGCCGCCCGTGCTCGTGCCGCCCGTACCCGTGCCGCCTCCCTCCGAGACGCCTGCCCCCCAGCCGATCCCTCCCACGGACGAGGTGCTCGGGGAGGAGGATCCCCTGGAGGACAGTGACGCGCAGGTGATCATCTCCTGGAAGACGGAGCCGCGTCCCCCTGAGCCCGAGCCCGAGGTTCCGGCAAAGCCCACCGAACCGAAGGTCGACGTGAGGGGGCTCAAGTCCTCCTGGCAGAATCCGGGGCTCCGGGCGCCCTCGGGGCCGGCAGAGAAGGGAGGCGCTGTCGCCTATCCGCTCCCCGACGTGCTCCACCCCCGCGTCGCCTCCCTTCCCCGCTCCGTGGAGACGGATCTGGTGTCCGTCGCGAAGTACCTCGTGGAGGGGGAGAGCGACCCCTTCCAGCGCGTCAAGGCGCTCCATGACTACGTGGCGGATCGCGTGGAGTACGACGTGCCGGCATACCGCGCGATGAAGATTCCGCCGCAGCCTCCCGAGGCCGTGTTCGAGAGGCGCCGGGCCGTGTGCGCGGGCTATGCGAACCTCTTCGCCGCCATGGGGCGCGCCGTCGGGGAGGAGGTCTTCACCCTCTCGGGCGAGGCCATCAAGCCCGGAGGGGAGAAGGAGCTGGAGTCCCATGCCTGGAACGCGGTGCGCATCAACGGCGACTGGTACCTCGTGGACGTCACCTGGAACGCGGGCTCGGTGGGTGGGGACCTGTTCACCCGCCGCTACCGGACGAAATACCTCTTCATGCCTCCCCAGGAGTTCTTGCAGAGCCATCTGCCGGAAGATGCTGGCTGGCAGTTGTTGGATGTGCCGCTCGAGCGGGGTGAAATCCTACGGCAGGCCCGCGAGAGCCATGTGAGCCGCGGCGGTTCGCTGCCGGCCAGGACCGAGACGGCGGCGGAGGAGAAGCGGGAATGGGAGGGCATCCGCATCCTCCAGCCCCCCCGACCGCTCGAGGAGGTCCGTGGGCGCTTCATCGTGGAGATCGACAACCCCAAGCGCCTGCCGACCGAGATCTCCCTCCTCAACCTCCAGGATGGCAGCAAGGAGGACTGCTTCTCCCAGTCCTGGGGCACGCGGTACAGCTGCTCGGTGCCGCGAAAAGGCCTCTACCGGATCCAGGTCTTCGCTGGCCCCCAGACGCCTCCGAAGCTCATGGCGCAGCTCGAAGTCCAGGGGACGAATTGACCGTCCGAGCGTGCGCCGCTCAGTTCTTCGGAAAGCGCACGTGGAGCGAGCTGGGCCCGCGATCCTGCAAGTTGGAGCCCTGGTAGTTGTAGGGCGTGCCGACGAGCTCCCAGCGCGGAAGCGTGAGCAGGGCGCGCAGGGCCTCCTCGGCCTCCAGCCGAAGGAGAGAGGCCCCGGGGCAGTAGTGCGCACCGACGCCGAAGGTGACATGCCGGTTGGGCGTCCGGTGGATGTCGAAGCGATCGGGATTCGGAAACACCTCGGGGTCTCGATTGGCCGACGCGGTCATCGCGTGGACGAACCGCCCCTTGGGGATGTGCGTGCCGCCGAGCTCCGTGTCCTCCACGCACAGCCGGTTGATGGACAGGACGGAGGGCTCAAGGCGCATGCTCTCCTCGATGGCGCCTCGCATGAGCCCCGGGTCCGCCCTCAACGCGCTCAGCTGCTCGGGGTGCTTCAGGAGCGCGAGAACGGTGTTGGTGAGCTGGTTCGTCGACGTGACGAAGCCCGCGCCGATCATCTGGAAGGACTGGAAGACGGCCTCGCCCGTGAGGTGGGCGTTGCCCTCCTCCCCCGCGATGAACTGGCTGATGAGGTCGTCTCCGGGCGTCGCGCGGCGCTTCTCCAGGAGGTCTCGCAGGTAGGCCATCATGTCATTGGAGGTTCGCCGCACGGAGCTCCGCACGTCGTCCGTGTTGACCGCTGCCCCCGAGGGCTTGAGCAGGTCCTTCGCCCAGCGCATGAACCGCGGCCGGTCCGCCTCGGGGAGCGCGAACAGCTCGGCGATGGTGTTGAGGGCGATGGGCTCCGCGAAGTCGGCGACGACGTCCATCTCTCCTTGGCGACGTCCCTTCTCCAGGGTCCGCTCCACGAGCGCGGCGAGCCGAGGTCGGAAGCGCTCGAGCGCCGCGGTCGTGAAGCTCTTCATGATGAACTGGCGCAGCACCGTGTGCCGAGGCGGATCCTGGAAGAAGACGAGCCGGGACCAGTCCGCGAGCATCTCCTTCGAGGCCGTATCCTCTCCCAGCAGCCCGAGCCCTCCCAGCAGCTCGTTCGCGCGCCGCGAGGAGAAGTGCGGGCTCTTGGTGAGCGCCTCGATCTCGGCGCCGCGCGTGAGGATGAAGCACTGGTAGGGCTCGAAGAAGTAGACGGGAGCCTGGGTTCGCAGCCGCTCGAACGTGGGGAACGGGTTGGCGAAGAAGCTCTCACTCATCAGATCGATACTGGCGCTCACGCTCATCGTTCCTCCGGGCAGACTCACCCTGCACTATCCCCGCTTCTTCTTGCCCCGCGCCACTTCGGTGGCCAGGGCATCCAGCCGCGGCGTCCAGAACGCACGGAACCTGCCCAGCCAGGCATCCACCTCGGCCAGGGGCGCGGCGTCCATGGCGTACAGCCGCCGCGGTCCGTCTACCCGCACCGTGGCGAAGCCGCTCTCTCGCAGGACCTTCAGGTGCTGCGAGACCGCCGACTGGGTGATGCCGAACTCGCGCTGGACCACGGCGACGATCTCACCCGAGGCGTGCTCGCCTTCCGCCAGCAGCTCGAGGATGCGGCGGCGAACCGGATCGCCAAGGACGTCGAAGGCATGCATCAGCCGCCTGTATAAAACGCCGCCGTGCGCTCGGCCATCCCTCGGGCCACTTCGGGGGCCTCGCCCGCCGCCGCGTGGGCCGCGCCCCAGGCTTCGGCGCTCGCACGGATGAAGGCCTTGGCCTCGTCCGAGGCCATCCAGGCGGGGTTGGCTTCCGGGGGGACGGTGTCTCCGTTCTCGACGTGCCGGCCCAGGCCCAGGAAGCCCAGGTCCCAGCCTACGCCCGCGCCGCCGGGCCCGAACTGGGTCCAGAACTGCTCGACGTCGGCGGAATGCACGATGTGCTCGAGCGTCAGCCGCGTGTCCTTGCCCTCCGGTGCGAGGCGAACGGTCACCCAGCTCATGCCGCCGCCCATCTCCCAGGTGACGTCGAAGGCCGTGGGCGGGTCGCAGCGGGTGATGGTCCCGCCAGCGTTGCCCTTGAGCTGATATCGACCGCCCAGACGCAGCTCCCCCTCGATGGGCATGAACCAGCGCGGGATGCGCTCGGTGTGGGTGAGGGCGTCCCACAGGTCCTGGGGGTCGGTGTGGTAGACGCGGGTGGCGATCACCACTCGGGCCGGTTTGCCTTCGTGCTCGCGCTCGACGAACTCGCGTACCTGGGCGCCAATGGCGTTGTGCAGCATGTGCGAACCTCCCCTTCCAGGGTCGTTACAGGCTGTCCTTATATTAGTGCCGTCTTAAATGCCTGCAAGCCACGAAGTGCGCGGGGATAATCGCGGGATGGAAGATCCAATCCTGGTCCGGGTGGTCGAGGCGCTTCGGCACGTTCAAGGCCTGTCCGCGCTCGTCCTTGGCGGTTCGCGAGGGCGGGGAACGGCGGGCCCCAAGTCCGACTACGACATCGGCCTGTACTACGAGCCGGATGCTCCCTTGGACATCGAGGAGCTGCGCTCGGCCATCGCCCCGCTGGTCGATGACCCTTCGTCGACGGTGACCCAGAGGGGCGAATGGGGCCCGTGGATCAACGGCGGGGGCTGGCTCACCATCGGCGGCGTCGAGGTCGATCTGCTCTACCGCGACCTCGGCCGCGTGAGCGCCATCATCGCCGACGGGCGGGAGGGTCGCTTCTCGATGAACTACCAGGTGGGGCACCCCCACGGCTTCTGCTCCACCATCTGGATGGGCGAGGTCGCGACGTGCCAGCCGCTCTTCGATCCGTCCGCCCGCATCGCCGAGCTGAAGCGCCAGACGTGGCCGTATCCAAAGGCACTGAAGGACGCGCTGATCTTCCGCTTCGGCTGGGAGGTGGACTTCGCCATCGACAACGCCGAGATCGCGGCCCGGCGCGCCGAGCGCACGCACATCGTGGGGTGTGCCTACCGGTCGCTGAGTTGCATGGCCCAGGTGCTGTTCGCCCTCAACGGCCGCTACCTGATCAACGAGAAGGGCGCCGTCGCCGAGGCCGCGACCTATCCGCTGACGATCAAAGGTCTGGCCGAAGCGCAGAACGAGCTCTGGAAAGACATCGGTGATGGGAACCACGAGGGCGCGCTGCGCCGCCTGCGAGACATGTCAGGCAGCCTGCGGGCCCTCGTCTCGGGTGCCTCTTGAGGAGGACACCCTTTACGCCTGCCGGAGCCCGACGACTTCTCCGTAGCCGCCGGGGATGAAGAAGTCGTGCGTTTCCATGCCCATGATCCGCAGCGCGGTGGTCACGACGTCCGCGGACCTGGGCACGCGGCTCGAGGGCTGACCGGTCTCCTCGATGATGTCCACCGGGACGCCGAGCCCGCGATTCGTGTACGAGCCCACCTGCCGATTGCCCGCCACGTTTCCGCCCGCGAAGCAGACCGAGGTGAAGGGGTGGTGGTCATCCGGCAGGGAGTAGGTGCCGTCGCTTCCGCGAGAGGCCCAGCTGCGGCCGAACTCACTCATCACCAGCACGAGCGTGTCATCGAGCAGCGTCTTGCCCGGCTTGCCGGGGGCAGGAGCGGCCTTGAGCTCGCCCAGGAAGCGCGCGACGCAGTCCATCAGTCCGCGGCCGTGCGCGCAGCTGTAGCCATGGCCCAGGGCGTTGTGGGTGTCGAAGTCGAGCTGCAGCGAGACATGCACCGAGGTGCAGAGGTCCGACTTGAGCAAGCGCAGCGCGAGATCCATCCGCGGGTCGAGCCCGGTGAGGTGGAAGTTCGCGGTGCCGAAGGTGTACGTGAAGGACTGGTTCGACAGGTAGCTCGACAGGTACGCGGGGCGGTTCGTCCGCAGCGTGGCGATGCCCTGGGTTCCTTCCAACAAGGACACGACATCCGTCGCGAGCACGCGAGAGACCGACGACAGCGAGCCATGCAGGCCTTCGAGGTAGTTGTCCACCTTCGCCGTCGAGCGGTCCATCAACTGCTGGGCGCGCGTGAGCGAGAAGCGCTCCACCGTGGTCGTCTTCAGGGTGCCGCCGGTGGGCTGACCGCGCGCGTCCAGCTCGGGACCTTCGGTGCGAGCATCGAGCCCCGTCCACCAGGGGTTGTCCGCGGGCTTCGCGGAGAGCTGCGGTTTGAGCGCTTCGATGGACGGCACGCGCACCGGCGAGGCGTGTGAGGGCAGCCCCATTCCGAGCGGCGTGCCGCGCTCACCCGAGACGACCACGAACGGCAGCGGCCTGCTCTCGCGGTGCTGCTCGAACAGGTGATTGGCGATGATCGAATGAACGGCCGGTGCCCGGTAGTCCGCGCCGGCCACACCGCACATCGAGGAGATGAACGCGCTCGAGTGGTCGTTGGTGCCCTGGTCGATGCCGTGCAGCACGCTCAGTTGCTCATGCAGCGCGAAGTGCGAGTAGCCGTACATGAGCGGGCTGAAGCCGCCGCGCGCGGCGGGGTTGCCAGGGTCCCACGACCGCCAGGTTCGCAGCGGCTTGTAGGGACCGTTCGCGGCCGCGAGGTCCACCACCTTGCTCGCGTCGAAGAAGACGGGCTCGCCGCTGTAGCTGGAGGGCGCCGGGATGCAGCGCGGAATGTCCGCGTCCTCCAGCGGGGTGAAGTAGTACGCTGGCCGGTAGCCACCCGGGATGTAGAGCACCGCGAGCCGTGAGGGGACGTCGATTCCCGCGGCGTGCGCGGTGCTCGAGCCGAGCAGCCCCGCGCGGTCGAGGAGCGCGAGCTGTCCCGCGCCGAGGGCCCACTTGAGCAGTGTGCGACGAGAGGTGTTTCTCATGGTGTCCTCGGCTCAGTAGGTGATCCACAGCGGGTGACGGATGAGCGCCGCGCAGACGCCAATCCAGCCCAGGCGCGTGCTCCGCGCCTCGAGCGGGAGATAGACCTGCTCGTACAACGCCTGCGCTTCCGCGTCCGAAGGCGGCTGTCCGAGCATGCGCAGGTAGAGCGTGCGCAGGTTCTTCCGCACCGCTTCCGGGTTGGTGGCGGAGGTGTCGGCGAGCGTCACGTGGCGCAACACCGCCGGGTTGTTCCTCTTGTCCACCGCGCGCGCACACCAGGCCTGCGACATCTGGACCAACGTCTGCGCGGCGGAGGGACCGAAGCCCACGTCCTTCTTGCGGTACAAGAGCGAGTTGCCGCCTCCCAGCGCCTCGAACCGCTCGACGCTGCGGGAGTCGGAGACGTACTCGTTCGAGATGCCGGGCGACCAATCTCCGGGCCACACGAAGAGCTTGCCGCCATTCACCACATACGCCTTGTTGCGCCAGTTGGGGTCGCTGGTGCTGACGAAGTCCTCGAGCGTGAGCCCGAGCTGCTCCATCAAGCTCACCACCATCTCCTCGGCGGCCAGCCGGCGGACGTGGAACTCCTCCGGCACCGGAGTCTCCAGCTGCACGGGCCGAGCTGGCAGGTCGCGAATCCAGGCCTCCACCTGCTCGATGGTCAGGGTGACTTGACCGTTGGTGACGAGCGCGCTGTAGGGCTGACCGAGCGGCATCTGGGGATAGCTTCCAGGTGCAACTCCCTTGAGCAGCTGGATCAGCATGCTGTTCTCGGGCTCCCCGCGCTTCACGTACCGCTCGTTGTACACGAGCCCGCTCTCGAACGCGGCGAGCGAGACGAAGAACGGCTTGTTGCCGGTGAGGTGGCAGCCCTCGCACGCGGGCGCGAGCGCGCGTCGGATCTCGTCGTTCTTGCTCGCGGCCTCGCAGCTCTCGCCCTCGTCTGGATCCGGGGCAGCGGGGGGAGGCGTGTGGTGGATGTTGGTGGTGCTCTCCCCGAAGCAGGCACCCGTGGTGAGCGCCAGTGCGGCCAGCGCGGCGGCTCCCAGTATCGAACGCAAGGTGCGCATCACAGGCCCCTCCGCAGCTCGGGCTGTTCGAAGAGGTAGCGCAGGAAGGGCCGGAGCTTGCGGTCCCGTGCGACGAACTCCCTGGCGAGCTTGTCGATGAAGCCCTTCTCCGTGGCCGGGTTCAGCTCCCGGCCGATGAACATCGCGTAGAGCCTGCGCGAGGCGCAGCGATCGAACTCGCCGGAGCGGACGAGGAGCTTTCCGAACCCGAGCGGGCCCATCGTGCCATCGCCGTGCTCACCGAGCAGCGTGTACGTCTCGGGCATCGTGTCGAGCATCACCGCTTCCGGGTTGGCCTGGAGCTGCTCGGGGGTGACCGGGGTCAGCAGGGTGTTGGGAAGGAACGCGTTCTTCCAGCGATAGCCCGGCGAGTTGCCGGTGTGCGGGTACTGCCCGGACAGCCACTCTCGCGTGATGCGGTGACGGCCCATGCCCGGGATGAAGGGCCACGGGACGTAGTAGCTCTGGAACGGACTGAAGTCCCACCGCTTGAAGGAGATCGCCGCGGG
Source organism: Hyalangium ruber (assembly GCF_034259325.1). Taxonomy (NCBI): domain Bacteria; kingdom Pseudomonadati; phylum Myxococcota; class Myxococcia; order Myxococcales; family Archangiaceae; genus Hyalangium; species Hyalangium rubrum. The sequence continues at coordinate 19,623 of NZ_JAXIVS010000014.1, forward strand.
ATCGAGCGTCTTGTGGCAGTGCTGGCACGTTCCGCCGGTGGCGGGATCGGTCTCGAACGGAGGGAAATGCACGTCCGCGGGAGGCGGCGAGAAGCTCTGACAGGCGAATATCTCCAGGAAGCGCGCGGCTCGGACGCGCTCGCGCGGGAAGGAGGACATCGCGCCGATCATGGTGAGCACCCCGGCGGCGGGAAGTCCCTGCGGCGCTTGGGTCGTGGTGCGGGGATCGAAGCGGTAGGTGCGATCGAGACTGCCGGAGCGCGCCCGGTCGCTGGTGAGCGCGAGGTGGAAGGGCTCCAGGTCTTCGACCACGAACTCGCGCCACGCCTGAGGATCGTTCGGCGTGGGGTGCATCGGGTCTCGAGGTGCGTTGTCCGCGTCGGGGCGCCACCACGTCGTGTTCGCGTCCAGCGCGGTGCTGCCCATCTGCCGGCCGAAGCGCACGTACAGCGAGCGCAGCCAGTTGGTTCCCACCGAGTAGTTGCCGATGACGAGGTCCGACAGCGGCCGGTCGTGCCACGCCAGGTGCGCGAAGAGGCGCGCGGGTTCCTCGTACGGGTGGCGCCGTTGAACGTTGAGCGAGTGGTTGCTCGCACTGCCCAGGCCGGCGAGCGGTGCGCACCACACCAGGTTCGGTCCGCAGCCGCACCCGGCGGGCAGCATGGGGTCGTAGTAGCCACCGCTGGCGATGCCGCAGTCGAGCGTCCTCCCCTGGGCGTCGGTGACCTGGGTGACGGAGGAGCCGGCCTTGCCGAGCACCGCGACCGTCGTCCCCGGCGCCCACCAAGGCTCCAGCGTGTGGACTTCGGGCACCGCGGGATTGCCGCTTCCGTCCAGGTCGTTGCACTGCCTACCGGGGTCCGGGAACTCGTTCACATGGTAGTACGCGCCCTGGTGCAGGCTGTTGGCTGGGCAGGTGAAGAGGTGGCCGGCCATGTCGCCCTGGTACGCATCGCCAGAGGCGCCGGTGGTGTACGCACCCACCGCGAGCCACTCGTGCCCGAAGCGCAGCATGCGCTCGTAGAACTTCGGCGAGGCGAGCGCGTCATCGAGCGTCGAGCGCAGGAGTGTTTCCCGGGCTTCGGGCGTGGTCGCGGCCTCCATCGCTTCGTACTGCTCGAGGGTTGGCGTCGTCCCGGTGAGCCCGAGCACGATGCGCCGCAACTGCCGCGTGCCGCTCATCTGGTCGTTGAGAGGCACGGCGGGTGGAGGTGCCTCGGGACCGCATTGCTGGGCGTGCGCGTCGGCCCCGATGAATCCGGACAGAGCGAGCAGCACGGCCACCATGGCCGCGCGCTTCAGGTGCAAGTGCCAGTGCATTCATCGACACTACCGAGCAGCCGGTTTGATGGCAAAGCTTAGCCGCCACACAGGGCCTGACGCGGTGCTTCGTCGTAACGGGCTGCTACCGCGTGTTCCCGCCAGACGCGCTGCGCCGCTATGCGCAGGGCCCCGAGGTAGTATCCCCGGAACTCTGGGGTGATCCGATGGCGGAATGGAAGATGCTGGTGACCATCGTCCACGAGGGCATCTACGTGGACACGATGGGCGTGAAGTCGCCCAAGCAGACGTTCTCGCCAACGGAGATCCAGGACATCAAGGAGGCCTTCGCGGATTTCGCCAAGCACCTTCGAGTTCCTCTGGACTCCATCGGGGTGAGCGAGGGGATGTTCAAGCCGGTCTTCGAGTTCGTCGAGGTGAAGGACGTGCTCACCTGGCAAGCGCGCAAGGAGGACAGCTACGGCCGGGTGCCCGAGCACTCCCAACTCGTGGCGGAGTTTCCCGGCTGGGCCGTCAAGCAGAGCCCGAGCGATGCGGAGAAGTGGTTCGAGCACCTCGTCTGGGCCGACACGCTCTGCTTCGTCTACCCTCGCCCACCCCTGCCTCCAGGCGTGGGGATGATCCTGGCGGATGCCACCTGCATCTGGCTCGAGGGCAAGCCGCTGGTGGGCACCATCAGCGTTCCGCGCGAGCCCGGCAAGGTCAACCGCAAGCACCTGGGCGACATCCTCGTCCACGAGTGGCTCCACGTCGTGGACTCCTTCCTGCGCGCGGCCCACGGCGCCCGCTCGATCAATGGGGTCGACGGCGTGGCGGGTGAGTTCCTCGTCGACTCCTGGCAGGACTTCGATCCAACCTCGACGGACCCTGACAAGCAGTGCAAGACGACCTCACGCACCATCGAGATGCTTCGGCCGCACCCGACCCATTCGGGCACCGATGACATCCGCCCTCGGCACCTCTGCAACCGTGGGGACACCACGACGTGGGATCCGCACCTCCTTGGCACGTACCTGCATGACACCGTCTTTGACGGGGCTCGCAACAACGTCATCCCGAAGGTCACCCGCACGGTTCCCCCACCCACTCCCGGTGATCCCGCGCCCCCTGACAAGGTCTATGCGGGCTATGACTGGGACAAAGAGGACTTCCTGCTGCTCATGTACCAGGATCAGATCCGGCGCACGAAGCCGGCTGACTGGAAGAGCAACCTGGGGCGGTCGAGCGCCAAGCTCACCTTGGACGGGCCGATCTTCGGAGGTGAGCCTGGTGACTTCACGGAGGTCGAGCGGGTGGCGATCACGGCCCTGCTCACTCACCTGCCCCCCGAGGTCCTCAAGGTGCTCTCCAGCGATGGCAGCATCCGCATCATCAAGGGTGAACGCTCCGAGGCCACCGTTCGCCAGTCCTCGTTCCTCGATGCGAGCACGGTGATCATCGACAAGAGCAATGTGCCCTCCACTCCGCTCGATTTGCAGAAGGCGGTGCTGTTCGAGCTGGCCCGCGTCTACCTGCGCAAGCGGGTCGGTGGCAGCAAGGTCCGCGATCAGCTCAAGCGCTTCCCCTGGAGCATCGCCAAGGGGCTGCCCTTCTGGGGCCGTGTGGAGGAGGACTTCGCCCGAGAGTGGGCCCGGCTGACGCCATGGAAGGTGCGTGATCGCGAATGCACCCCTGGGCTGTTCGTCCTATCGCTGCTCTTCGAGCTGATCGGATGGTCGGAGCCCGATGGCTTCTGGGGCCATGCCGACTTTGGCGGGTGGGTGGGGCTGAAGTACGACGACACGAGCACCTTCGCCACCCAGACTCCGCCCCGCGACGTCTATGACGACTTCGCCGACGCCGTGGTTGTCTACGTCTTCGGCGCCGATGCCTATGCGCAAGAGGGCTACTTCAAGAAGACCTCGAATGCGCTCGCCCCGGGTAAGTACGACTTCATCCGCGACAAGGTGATGGCGGGCCGGCAGTACAAGGAGCGGCAGGTTCCTGCCCCGGTCGTCGCGCCTGTTACCCCCACCGCCTCGGGAGGCTTCACGACGAAGGCGGAGCCTTGGCATCCCCTGTCAGAGATCGATGGGGGCATGGCGCCTCCAATCGAGGCGTCTCCCCATGAGTTCTTCGCCACACCCTACCGCCTGCGCCACTCCCCCGGGGGCATGCCCGCGCCTGATCCCGCGATGGTGAAGGCGCTCGCCCACTGGGACCGGGCGCGCGAGGGAAGCCCGCTGCATACCTTGGAGGAAGTGCAGCGGATCCTCCGCGCCATTCCCAAAGAGGAGCCTGTCGAGGACATGGCGGGCATGCTCCGGCTGTTCGCGGCGCATGGCAGCGGGCTGCTGGCTCCAGGGGAGCTGAAGGCCTTGGCTCGGCTCGATGTGCTGATCCTCGCGGATCAGCGCCTGGCGATCGTCGTCTCCGTGGACGCGGCCGGTGCGGTCACCGAGTGCATCATCAGCGATCCTGCCGCGTCCCTGCTGCTGACGCGAGAGACCACGCTGGATCCGCGTCTGGTGCGCTACGTCTGGCGCCCATCCTCCGAGCCTCGGCGCTGGAAGGCGGGAGAGGGCGCGGGCACGGTCGATCTGGATGCGGCGATGCGCTACCTGCTGCGCACCTGCTTCACCGAGAAGGATGCGAAGTACGGCTATGAGCCGCGGACGATGCCGGGCGCGGCGCTGCTGCTGATCCGCGAGTTGCTGCACCCCGCGGGCATCGAGCTGCCTCGGGGGAGCGAGGCAGACCCCCTCGCGGCGCTGCACGCCTTCTGCGAGACGCACGGGCGCGGCTTGGAGAAGCTTGGAAAGGACGTGCGCCCCGGAGATCTCGTCTGGTTCACGGGAGGCGGAGGGGTGGGGATCATCGATCGCGTGGGTGAGGACGGCACGATTCGCTCGGTCATCGCGGGGGGCGCGAAGCTGCCCGATGGCCGCAGCGGGCTCGTGCCGCTCATGCCCGTGGATGCGGGGGTGATCCGGTACGTGTGGCGTCCGAGCCTCACGCCTCGGCGCTGGACAGCCTCGGGCGAGGTCGCCGCACCGCTGTTCGCGGGCGTAGACGCCGCCCTCAATCATTTGGTGGCCAAGGTCGGGCACGAGGAGATCATTCGGGAGCGCTCCGAGGTCTCGGGCAAGGAGATCGGTACGGTGGCCATGCTGGCGCTGCTCGTGGACGGCGGAGGGTCGGAGCTGGCGCGCGCCGCTTTCGCGGAGCTGCCGCTGGGCGGCACCGACGAGGACTTCCGTCGAGTGGTCGCTGATCGGGGCCGTGGCGTTGTGCCTGCTCCCTTGATGTCCGCATTGCCGAGAGGCGCCTTCGTCTGGTTCCACAACGCCCACGTGAAAGGCGAGGCGCCCGTGGGCGCCGTGGCCATCGACATGCGTGACGGGCTCCCCACGAAGCTGGTCGTGCCGGGGGCTCGGCTGGGGCGGACGCCCGCGCTCGCTCTCTACGATGGGCCTGTTGCTCGGGCGGAGCTGCGCTCCGTGTGGCTGCCCTCCGCCGAGCCGCGCACGTTTGCTGCCGACGGCAACGCGGCCTTCGCCTCGTTCTACGGCCGCATCGACGAGGCGCTGCGGCGTGTGCTGCGCTACATCGGCTGGTCCAGCGTGAGTGATGAGAGCGGCACCGAGCGCTACTTCGCCAACCCCATCAGCCTGGCGCAGTTGCTGAGCCGTGACGCGCCCGAGGGGTTACGCGGCGCGCTGTTCGAGCTGGGAAGCGATACCAGCGCGCCGCAGTGGCGGATGGAGCAGTTCGCGCGGTTGCTCGATACCTGGGGTGAAGGGCTGCTCGCTCCCGAGCCCGCGGCGCTCGTGCCGGGCATGTTCGTGTTGCTGCGTGACCGGCGCGGAGCCGTGTTGCTCTCGGTGGATGCCGGGGCGGGCACGCTGGAGGCGCTGGTCTCGGGTCCGGCGCTGGCACATGTGCCCGCTTTGCCCATCTCCTCCATCGAGCACGCCTGGCGCCCTTCGGGTGTCCCCCGTGCCTGGGCGCGGCGCGAGGAGGTGTCGCCCGAGTACCTGAACATCGACGCGCTGCTCAACCGGCTGCGGCGCAACGAGGGGGCCAAGGAGCTCAATACCCAGTACGTGAACACTCCCAGCGGCCTGATCGACTCGGTCCTGTTCCTCGAGTCCGAGTTCGTGACGCCCGCGCTGAAGTCCGCCCTCAAAGAGGTGGCGTGGAACGACAGCGGAACTCTCGGCCTCCTCCGCCTCGCCGAGATGCACGGCCAGGGGGTACGCGCGCTGGGTGAAGGGCCAGTACGTGTCGGAGACTTCTTGTTCCAGGAGCAGAACCTGGGGCTCACCCTGCGAGTCGAGCAGGGCCGGCCCGTGCAGGCCATGTGGACGGGTCGCGTGCTCCAGCGGGGCCCCGTGGAGGCCGCCCGGGTGACGGGGGTGTGGACTCCCTCGGGCACCCGACGCGTGTGGGCGCGCGCCGGAGAGCCTGTCTCCCTGGCGTATTCCAACGTCAACCGCTTCCTCGATTACCTGGTGGGCCATCTGGGGCTGCAGCAGCTTGGCGGCGGCCTCACGGTGAACACTCCCTGCGGCTTCGTGAGTGGACTGGTGCTCAAGAGTGATGCGCTGAGCGCCGCCGTCAGGCAGCGGTTGGAGCAGGGCATTCCGTACTTCTCGGATCCCGCACGCGTGTGCTGGCAGTGCCTCTCCAAGCTTGGCAAGGGGCTGGAGGACTATTCCGGCCAGCCACTCGCCCCAGGCGACCTGGTGCGCACGAAGGGAGACGAGCTGGCCGTGGTGGCGAGTACGCGCGAAGACGGCGGTCCGGTGCGGGCGATCCGGACACAGCACCGCATCACCCTGGGCCACCTGGAGGCGGAAGAGATCGCTTCCTTCTGGCGGCCCGCTCCCTGAGCGCGCTCAACCCGCAGACGCAGAGGAGCCGGAGATGGAAGAGGAGACTTCTTTCTCCGGCGTTCATACAGGAGGGCAGATGATGGCAGCGAAGATCGGAATCATTGGCAAAGGGAACGTGGGAGGCGCCCTGCAGCGCGGACTGGCACGCGCCGGCCACGACGTGAGGGCGGTGGGCAAGGACCCCGAGGCCGTGCGTCAGACGGCGGAGTGGGCGGAGGTGGTGTTCCTGGCAGTGCCTTTCGGCGCGGTGGACGAGACGCTCCGCGAGCTGGGCGAGGCGGTGAACGGCAAGGTCCTGGTGGACACGACGAACGCGCTCACTCCCGACATGCAGCTCGCGCTCGGGTACACCACGAGCGGAGCGGAGGAGCTGCAGAAGAAGGCCGCGCGGGCGACCGTGGTGAAGGCCTTCAACACGGTCTTCTCGAAGCACATGGACACGGGACAGGTGAAGGGCGAGAAGCTCAGCCTGTTCGTCGCCTCCGATGATGCCTCCGCCAAGGAGCGTGTCCTCGGCTTGGGGCGGGACATCGGCTTCGATGCCATCGACGCGGGGCCGCTGCGCAACGCTCGGTGGCTGGAGTCCCTCGCCTATCTCAACATCCAGCTCGGCTACGTGCAGAAGCTGGGGCGCGACATCGGGTTCCGTCTCGTGCGCTGATGCCCCACCCTCTTTAGCTCGACATGGGTGAGCACGTTGCCGGAGGCTGCCACGAGCCTGCCATCGGCGGCGCAATAGGTGAGGCGGCGGGTGGGATTCCCGCCGCCTCTCGTGAAGCGGTGAGACGCGCTTAGAAGACGTACCGCGCGCCGAGCTGGATGCGCCACCGCGACCGGGTGGGGCTCAGGACGACCGACCGCACCGCCGTGGGCTCGGTGAAGCTGTAGATCGGCCGGTTGTTCGCCGTGTCGTAGCCCACCGCGCGGAGGAACTGCGCGCCGTGGGTCTCGAAGTTGGCCTCCTGCTCGAACAGACCCCAGTCGGAGTTGACCAGGTTCAGGACGTTGAAGATGTCCATCTGCAGCTCGAGGTGCTGGCCCTTGACGAACTCCGGGGCGTTCCAGCCCAGCCGCATGTCGAGGATGTTCTGCCACGGGTTGCGGCACGCGCCGCGCCGGACGAAGCCGCCCTTCGCGTCACGGAGGCAGTCCTGGCCATTGATGAAGTTGTTCAGCGCCTCGTACTGCGAAGCATCCTGCAGCGAGATCTGCTCCGCGTTGGCCGGGATGAACGCCACGTCGTTGCCGCTGATGCCGTCCGCGTTGACGTCGCCGTTGACCGTCCAGGTGTACGGCAGGCCCGACTGGCCCACGTAGATGAGGCCGGCGTTGAAGCCCAGGGGCAGCGTGGCGGTCGCGGAGAGGGTGACCCGGTGCGTGCGGTCGAACGCCGACGGCCGGACGTTGCGGTTCTGGATGTCACCGTCGATCGGCGAGAACTGGAAGTTCGAGAGCGCCTGCGAGCTCGTGAGGGACATCCGGTCCACCGCGTTGGTGTAGGTGTAGGCCGCGGTGGCGTCGACGAGGCTCGCGATGTCCTTGCGCAGCTGGAAGGTGCCGCTGAAGACACGCCCGCCGTTCTTGTTGAACACCTTGATCGCCTGGCGGAGGTTGGTGTTGTCGATGCGCTCGGGGGTGGAGCGGAAGCCCGTCGAGGCGAACGTGCCGTAGAGCGCCCGGCCCTCGCCGCTGTCCGACTCCTGGCGCACGAGGTTCTCGTCGGTCGTGTACCAGCCGTTGATGTCCTGCGTGTAGAGCACGTCCACGGTGCTCGTGAGGCCGAAGGGCAGCCGCCGGTCCGCGCCGACCGCCACGCGCAGGTTCTGGAGGTACTTCGTGTCCGGATCGAAGTAGTCGATCTCACCCTGGTTGACGGGCGACTCCGGCGCGTTGGTGCCGCCCGCGCAGTCGAACGGCTGGGCGTTCGGATCCGCGGTGAAGCCCGGGACCTGCCGACTGCCGGTGTCCCGCTGGCACGTCAGCTCCACCTGCGACAGGCCGTTGATGCTGTAGGCGTTGGCGACCCACACGTACGGCGGGCGGCCCGAGAAGACGCCCACGCCGCCGCGCACGATGGTGTTTCCGCCGTCCACGTCCCAGTTCACTCCGAGGCGCGGCGACCACAGGGGGTTGCCGCTCGGCACCTCGCCGGTGTTGATGCGGAACGCTTCGTTCTCCAGCAGGCGCTGGTTGACGTTGCCCGCCGACAGGAACGGCACGTCCACGCGAATGCCGGGGGTGACGCTCAGGCCCTTGAGCGGCGTCCAGGTGTCCTGGAGGTAGAGGCCCAGCTGGAACACGTCGAAGGCGGCGGTGCCGGGCTCCTGGAGCTCGCTGACCCCGAAGCGACGCTGGAACGCGCTCGCGTTGCCGGCCTCGAAGTCATCCAGGCTGTCGAAGGTCCACACGCCGGTGGCCGCCTGCAAGAAGGCGTTGCGCAGCTGCAGAATCTCGTTGGTGGTGCCCAGGGTGATGGCGTGGTCCCCCATCTTGTAGGTGAGGCTGTCCTGCAACTGGTAGATGTTCTGGTCGAGCTCATTGAGCTGCGAGAACCGCTCGGCGCCCGCCGCGAGCCAGGAGTCGGCCGCGCCAAGCGTGCCGGCCTTCACGAGGATCAGCGGGAGGTTCAGGCCGGGGTCGCGCTCGTCGCGGATGATGGAGAAGCCCGCGAGGAACTCGTTGGAGAGCCGGCCGTCCAGCCAGCTGGAGACGAGCTTCGCCCGGCCGATGTGGCTGGCGGTGGCCTGCGCGTAGCCGCTGTTGGACAGCTGGTAGCCATCGCGCATGCGGCCCGGGACGGACGGAGAGGTGGGCGCGCGCGTCAGCTCGTCCTGGAAGGCGTTGACGAAGTTGTAGGACAGCTCCAGGTAGCTGCCCGGGATGACGCTGGTGCTGACCTTGGCGAAGACGTTGCGGTCCGGATTGCCCAGCTTCGGGGCCAGGCCATTGCCCGCGTTCGGGACGCCGTAGGTTTCGGCCAGGATCGACGAGAAGCGATCGGCCTCGGCGCTGGTGAAGCCGGCGCGGGCCGCGTCCGCTTCCGCGTCCGCGCCGCCAATCTGGAACACGTTTCCGAAGGAGGAGGCGCGCTCCTGGAGGTCGGCGGTGATGAAGAAGTGGACCTTGTCCTTGACGATCGGACCGCCCAGGGTGAGGCCGTACTGCCAGGTGTTGTAGCTGAGGAACGTCGGATCCGACTGGTTGCCAGCCAGCTCCTTGTTCTGGAAGTACCCGAAGACCGAGCCGCGGAAGTCGTTGGTGCCGCTCTTGGTGATGGCGTTCACCATGCCGCCGGCGAAGTTGCCGTAGCGCACATCGAACGGGGAGACCTGCACGACGAAGGACTCGATGGCCTCGATCGAGAGGGCCTTGGCGCCGGACTGACCGCCCGGCGTGCCGCTGGCCGAGAGGCCGAAGAGGTCGTTGTAGGAGGCGCCGTCGATCTGGATGTTGTTGAAGCGGTTGTTCTGCCCCGCCATGGAGGTGCCACTTACCTGCGGCGCGGTCGAGATGAGGTCCGTGAAGTTACGTCCCTGGATCGGCAGATCGATCATCTCGTCGCTGCTCAGCGTCTTGGACGGGCCGGTGCGGCCGCGATCCATGAGCTCGTCGGCCTGGGTGCCCACGACGGAGATGGATTCCTCCATGGTCTCCAGCTTGAACAGCTCGACATTGACCTGGAGGCGGTTGGCGAGCACCAGCCGCATGTCGGTGCGCTTGCGGCCGTAGAAGCCCTCGGAGCTGACCGTCAGGGTGTAGGGGCCGCCCGGGGGCACGTTGTCGAACAGGTACTCGCCGGACGAGTCACTGACCGCGGTGAAGTTCGCACCCGTTGATTCGTTGCGGAGCTCGACCACCGCATCCGGGAGCGGCTTGCCCTCCGTGGTGGTGATCGTTCCGGTGAGTGCTGCTCCGGTGACGCCCTGGGCCAGTGCCGTGGATGCGATGGCCAGGGTTCCGATGACGAGGGCGAGCCTCAGGCGTGATGGACGAAGCGGGTTGTCCAAGTGACCCCTCCTGATACGTGAAGCGGTGGACTGCGGATGTGCTGGGTTCCGCCTGCCGTCTAGTACCTTGGTTGGCGTTGTAAAAGGCCAAAGAGGTGACGGGCGGGTGACAATGCAATCCTACCTGGGGAGCGGGTTGACCCAGGGTGTTCCAATATGGCGCACACGGCCCCGTAGGTCGGGTGAGTTTTGTCTGTTAATCCCGTGAGACCGGGAACTCTGGCATCACGGAGACATGACGATGGTGCCCAGATCCTGGATTTGGACCCCCTCGGGGAAGTCGGGGGCCGTGCGCAGCACCGGTTGGAGCCCCGGCGCGGACAGCTCGATCCGCTCCTGTCCCGGCTGCTGGATGAGGAGGGAGATTTCCCCATCCTCGCGCCGCACCTCGCGCCCGTTCATCCGGAAGTGCGTCACGGGTGAGCCATCCAGGTGTACCAGTCGGCCGGTGACGAACACGCCTCGTCCGATCACGAGCCGGACCTCCTGGCCATCGTTCTTCACCCGGGCGCAGCGCGCCTCTCCATGCACCTCCGTGAGCAGGGAGAAGACGTCGCTGTGGATGCACGCATCGAACTGCTCGCCCGAGATCTGCTCCAACGAGAACCGGCCGTCTTCATCGGTCTTCATGCTCAGCTGGACCAGGTACCCCGATCTCCGGATGACAGGCATTGGCGCGGGCTGCACCTGCACGGGCACTTGCGGCACGGGGCGGCCCCTCCAGTCCACCACCCTGCCCGTGAGGGGACGGCCCTTCTCGAAGCGCAGCCGCACCTGGGGCTCGCTCGTCTCATTCACCTCGACCGTTTGGGAGGCGGTGCGCACGAAGCTCCGCGAGAACAGGTCGGCCGTGACCGTGTAGCGGCCCGCGGTGTCGACATGGATCAGGAACCTTCCCTCCCCGTTCGTCTCGTCATGGGCCAGCGGCTTCTCTTCCGAGGCGTCCTGCTCGGCCCAGATGCCCACATGGACTCCCGGCAGCGGCATGCCCGTCTCATCCACCACCTCGCCCGCGATGCGCATCAGCCGCTGCGCTACGATCCGCAGCGGATCCGTCGGGACGGTGAGGGGTCTCTCCAGGCGGTGGACCTGCTTTCCATCGACCCGCAGCTGGTACTCACCTGCCTGGCTGGCCGGGAGCGAGAAGCGCCCATCCTCGCCGGTGGAGGTCATCTCCCAGCCATGTTCCTCGTCGAGCCGGCGAAGCGTCATGGTTTCGCCCTGCACCGGCTGGCCCTGGGAGTCTTCCAGGACGCCCTCCACGAGCAGGGCGCGCTTCAGGATGAAGTCCAGCGTCTCCTTGCCCGGCGAGAAAGGCCGCGCCTCTTCCTCGCTCGTCAGGTGCTGCGTGTCAGTGGCCTGAAGGCGGTACAAGCCTGGGGGCAGCGGCCCCAAGCGGTAGCGCCCCGCGTCATCCGTGGATTCGGTGGTCTTCCACTCGAAGTCCTTCACGAGCTCGAAGTCTCCCCAGTCCTCCAAGAAGGCCGAGACCTCAGCGCCCGCGAGCGGCTTCTGGTCCTCGCCTCGGACCACCCCCTCGATGAAGACGGCGGGCTTCAGCTCCAGCAGGACGTCCAGGCGCTGAGGGTTCTCATCCAGGGAGAGGTACGTCGTCGCCCCCTTTCCCTGATGCTGGGCGGTGAGCGAATACGCCTGGCGCCCCAGTCCGTCGAAGGAGAAGCGGCCCTCCCCGTCCGTGAGGGTCGAGGCCTTCTGGCCGTACGGATCGGTGAGGTGGACTGTCGCCGCGGCCACGGGGGCGTTCGCGAGCAGGACACGACCGCTCATCCTCCCAGGTCGCTGGAGTTCGAAGTTCCGCTCGGACGCGGGCAGGTAGAGCCAGAGCGGGCTCGCCTTCGTGAGCAGGCCCTCCTTGGCGACGACGGCCATGAACTGTCCGGGGGGGAGTGCGTCGAGATGGTAGTTCCCCTCGGCGTCGGTCAAGGTCTCGTAGAAGCGGCTGTGCGCCGCGAAGACGAGCGTGACGAGCGCTCCCGGGACAGGGGCCTTGGCATCATCCGTGACGGTGCCCCAGACCTTGCGCCCCGAGCCGATCCGCAGCTCCACGGACGAGGTCCCCGCGGCCACGGTGGGCCTGAACGCCAGACCCTCCGGACTCTCCGCCCACACGGCGTACAGCCCGTCCTCCAGGCCCGGGAGCAGGAAGGAGCCATCCTCGGCGGTGAGCGTCCGGGCATGCACGATCGCCTCCCCTCGCCGCTCCTTCACCAGCTCGGCGAGCCGGTCCGCTTCCTCTCCCCGGAGACATTCGAAGAGCCGCAGGGAGGAGATGCTCCCGCACCGAAGCGTCGAGAGCGACTCTCCCTCCACGGTGGCGGAGGCGAAGACCCGCGCGCCGTGGAGCGGTCCGTTCGGGCCCAGCACCGTGCCCTGAATGGTGAGTCGAGCGTCCTCGGAGGAGCCGCCCGGGGGAGCACCCTGGAGCACGCTCGGGCGCACGCGCGTGACGGGCGCGTCCGTGGTGTGCGCGGACCCGGAAGCGGGCTTCTCGGAGCCGGGCCGCGACGGAAGGAGGAACCAGACCCCGGCTCCCAGCAGCACCAGGCCCGCCGCGAGTTTCCACCCGATTCGCCTCGAAGCGCCGCCGAACGGGGATGGAGTCATGGCTGAGGCACCTGGAGCGCTCCCGGGACCGACATCCTATCGGAGCACCCGAAAGAAGCCCAAGGACCCGCTGACACGTTGGCCAACGTGCCGGCTGACATGTCAGCGCGGATGTCCGGGAGGCGCGCTCCTCCCCGGTGCCGAGCCAAAGCCGCGTATCCACTCGACCTCAGGGCATGGCCCGCCGCTTGCCAAGGCTGTCATCACCGCACCCTCACAGGAGATGACCGTGGCCCTTGTTTCGATCGTCACCACCCTTCTTGCCGTTACGACTCCGCAGGCGTTCCCCTTCTGCGGGGCAGAGATCCAGCTCAAGTCGTGGAAGGGGGACTACCTGAACCGTCCCGCCAGTGCTCAGGGCGTCAGCTCTTTGGCCTCCGGCGCTGGCAATACGTGGACCGTCGAGTGCAAGGACGACAAGGTCCAGCTCAAGTCCTCGAAGGGTGACTACCTGCACCGCCCGGACACGGCGCAGGGCGTCACCTCGTGGGGCACCGGCATTGGCAACGCGTGGACCGTCGAGTCCGCGGGAGAGAAGATCAAGCTCAAGTCGTGGAAGGGCGACTACCTGCACCGTCCGGACAGCGCCCAGGGTGTCACCTCGTGGGGCACCGGCATTGGCAACGAGTGGACCGTCGAGCTGGCCGCATGCGGCAAGAAGGTCCAGCTCAAGTCGTGGAAGGGGGACTTCCTGCACCGTCCCGACAGCGCCCAGGGTGTCACCTCGTGGGACACGGGCATTGGCAACACGTGGACCCTGGAATGCACGGGCAGCAAGGTCCAGCTCAAGTCGTGGAAGGGCGACTACCTGCACCGCCCCGACAGCGCCCAGGGCGTCACCTCGTGGGGCACCGGCATTGGCAACGGGTGGGCGCCCGAGTTCGCCAGCGGCAAGCTCAAGCTGAAGTCGTGGAAGGGCGACTACCTGCACCGCCCCGACACCGCCCAGGGGGTCACCTCGTGGGGCACTGGCGTTGGCAACGAGTGGGCCCTGGCCGTCGTTCCCTGACCGTCAGGGAAACGCGCCCCTCCAGGTGCCTCAGGGAGGATGGGGCACGAGGCTGTGGCGCAAGGGCGGAGCCGCGACAGCGTGTTTCTGCCCACCGTGCGGCGCTCGAGTCATCGGGGAGGGCGGCATTCGGGGGCTTTGAGCGGTGTCCGCGTCGGGCAGCCGGAAGGTGGCGATGAGCTGCTGGAGCGACTCCGCCTGCGAGGCGAGCTCCTCGGCGGTCGCGGCGAGCTCCTCCGAGGCCGCCGCGCTCCCCTGCGTGATGTTGTTCATCTGCGTCATCGCCTCGGACACCTGGCTGACGGTGCGCGACTGCTCGAAGGAGGCCGCGGAGACCCGCCGGACCAGCTCCTCGGTCCCTCGGATCGCCGGCACGAGCCCCTCGAGCAGCTCGCCGGACAGCGCCGCCGTCTTCACGCTCACGGAGGACTGCACGCTGATCTCCTTCGCCGCCTCCCGGCTCCGCTCGGACAGCTTGCGGACCTCCGAGGCGACGACCGCGAACCCCTTCCCGTGCTCCCCCGCCCGCGCGGCCTCGATGGCCGCGTTCAGCGCCAACAGGTTCGTCTGGTAGGCGATCTCCTCGATGATGCCGACCTTGGCCGCGATGTCCGTCATCGCCCGCACCGTCTGCGAGACCGCCTGCCCACCCTCCTCGGCCTCGCGCGCCGCCTGGATGGCCATCTGCTCCATCGCCCGCGAGCTCTCGGCGTTCTCCTGGATGCTGCGGCTCATCTGCCCGAGGTTGGTGCTCGTCTCCTCCGCGGCGACGGCCTGCGCCGACGTGCCCTGGGAGAGGCTCGCCGAGGAAGAGGCCAGCTGCCCCGCCGCCGCGTTGAGCGTGGTGGCGCCCATCCGCACCTCCGCCATCATCTCGGAGAGCCTGCGCACCATCTCCTTCAGGGCGAAGAGGAGGCTGGCGCGGTCATTGACCCGCGTCTCCACATGCACGGACAGGTCGCCGTCCGCCACCCGGCGCACCATCTCCGCCGCGTATCCCGGCTCTCCGCCAAGCTGCTCGGAGATCACCAGCGTCGTGAGCGAGCCGACCACCAGCGCGAGGACCACGGCCGAGGTGATGACGACCCACACGAAGCTCCTGAAGTCCTCGTACGAGGCCGTCGCCTGATCCGAGAAGTGCTGCATCGCCGCCAGCTTGTGCGTCTCGAGATCGCGGATCACCTCCTCGAGCTGGTTCTCGATCTGCCGGACCTGCACCACGCCCGCGTCGGTGTAGAGGTCCTTGCTCGTCTGCAGGAGCCCCGGCAGTTGCCCGGTCGACGCCCGCCGCAGGACCTGATCCTGCTCCTGCTGGAGCTTCGCCATGAGCTTGTCCACCTCTTCGACCTTGCTCTGCTGGACCGGGTCCGAGTTGGAGATCCGCTGCCGGTAGACCGAGAAGGCCTCCTCGAACGCCTTCCGGCTCGCCGCCATCTCCGCGAGCCGGCTGTCGAGCCGCTGCGTGCCCACGTCCAGCACCACGTTTCGCAGGGTGCGGGACATGTGGAGCATGTGTACGTCCGCGGTGATCAGCTTCGAGAGGCCGACCGCGTGGCGCTCGTGCATCGTATCCAGGCGCTCGTCCATCTGAGCCATGCCGCGCAGTCCCTGCACGCCGACGAACACCGCGAGCAGCATGAGCAGCCCGAAGCCCAGCGCGAGCTTCGTGACGACCTTCAAGTTGCGGAACCAATTCAAGGCGCTTCCCCCACCTTCCAGGGGGAGCATCATCCCCTGGAATCTGGCGGCGCCCCAAAATCCGGAGCACGCACGCTCGCCTTGCTGCCGCGAGTGGCGGTAGCGGTGACATGTGCCCCCTATGACGTACCCCGGGGCTGCTGTGTATCGTGGGCGGGGACCCTGGACGGCACTGACCATGAATGACACACCGCTTCCTGCCCCGCGCCTGTCGCGCCTGGGCGAAGAGCTGTTCGATGTTCGCCACCACGCGCTGATCCGAGCCATCCTCGACAACATCTCCGAGGGGGTATCCATCGCGGATGCCAGCGGAGAGTTCGTCTACGTCAGCCCCTTCGCGATCAAGCTGTTCGGCGTCGGGCTGGATCATGGCGCCAAGCCCGAGGAGTGGAGTTCGCGGTTCGGCATCTTCCGCGCCGATGAGGTGACGCTCTTCCCCGTCGAGGAGATGCCCATCTGGCGGGCCCTGAAGGGGGTGGAGGTCCGGGACGTGGAGATGTTCATCCGCAATCCGGAGGTGCCCCAGGGGCTCCACATCCGCACCAGCTGCTTCCCCATCCGCGACGCCCAGGGCCAGCTGTTGGGCGCCATGGCCGTCAGCCGGGACGTCGACAAGCAGTGGCGCATGGAGGACGAGCGGCGCCGCAGCAAGCAGAACTTCCGGCTGCTGGTGGAGACGGCCCAGGAGGGCGTCTGGACCATCGACGAGGAGGCGCGCACCACCTACGTCAACCGCTACATGGCCGATTTGTTCGGCTACAGCTCCGAGGAGATGTACGGCAAGACGTGCCTCCACTTCATGACCGAGGAGTCGAGGCGAGTGGCCACCGAGAGCCTCCAGCGGCGCGTGCGCGGACAACCCGAGGTGTTGGATCTCGAGTTCATCCGCAAGGACGGGAGCCACATCTGGACGAGCATGTCCACCTCGTCCTTCTTCGACGAGCAGGGGCGCTACGTCGGCGCGCTGGCCATGGTGACGGACATCACCCGGCGCCGCGCGGCCGAGGAGCAGGTGCGCCAGCTCAACTCGGAGCTGGAGCGCCGCATCGCCGAGCGCACCGAGCAGCTGGAGTACTCCAACCGCGAGCTGGAGGCCTTCGCTTACACCGTGGCGCATGACCTGCGCGCCCCGCTGCGCAGCATCACCGGCTTCAGCGACGCGCTGGTCGAGGAGTTCGGGGAGCGGCTCGAGGAGGTGGGCCGTGGCCATCTGAAGCGGGTCGTCTCGGCCGCCAAGCACATGTCCGAGCTCATCGATGGCATCCTCGCGCTCTCGCGCGTCAACAGCACCGAGCTGGTGGCGCGCTCCTGCGAGCTGTCGACGATGGCGCGCGCCATCATCGAGCAGCTGCAGGCCGAGCAGCCCGAGCGCAAGGTGCGGGTGAGCATCCAGGAGGGGCTGGCGGATCGCGGCGACCCTCGGCTGCTGCGGGCGGTGCTGGAGAACCTGCTGGCCAACGCCTGGAAGTTCACCCGCGGCCGCGAGGTGGCGGAGATCGAGTTTCGCGCCACACAGGACGCGCGGGGTGTGCGCACCTACGTGGTGAGCGACAACGGGGCGGGCTTCGACATGGCCTACCGGGACAAGCTCTTCGGGGTCTTCAAGCGGCTGCACTCCCAGAAGGAGTTCGAGGGCACCGGGGTGGGGCTGGCCACGGTGCAGCGCATCATCCGCCGGCATGGGGGCCGCGTGTGGGGCGAGGGAGAGCGGGGCCAGGGCGCCCGCTTCTTCTTCACACTCGGAGAGCACCCCTTGTCCTCTCAGAAGGTATAGGAGACAGGGGAGAACGAAGTTCGTCCAGGAGGCGCGCAGATGGAGAAGGTGTGGCTGAAGCACTACCCCGAGGGGATGCCGAGCGAGATCGACCCGCGTGAGTACCCGTCCCTGGTGCATCTGCTGGAGGAGTCGTTCCAGAAGCATGCCTCGCGCCGCGCCTTCGTCTGCATGGACAAGGCGTTGACCTATGGCGAGCTCGACCGACTGTCGCGCCAGCTCGGCGCCTGGCTTCAGTCGCGTGGGCTGCAGCCCAAGGCGCGCGTGGCCCTCATGATGCCCAACGTCCTGCAGTACCCGGTCGCCCTGGCCGCGGTGCTGCGCGCGGGCTACACCGTGGTCAACGTCAACCCGCTGTACACCCCGCGCGAGCTCGAGCACCAACTGAAGGACAGCGGCGCCGAGGCCATCATCCTCCTGGAGAACTTCGCGGGTACCCTCCAGAAGGTGGTGGACACGACGGCGGTCCGCCACGTGGTGGTGGCCAGCATGGGCGACCTGCTGGGAGGCGTGAAGGGCACGATCGTCAACTTCGTCGTGCGCAACGTGAAGAAGCTGGTACCCGCCTGGTCCCTGACCGGCCACATCCGCTTCAACACGGCCTTGTCGGAGGGCCAGGCGCTGTCCCTCCAGAAGGTGGAGCTGAAGCCCGAGGACGTGGCCTTCCTCCAGTACACCGGCGGAACCACGGGCGTGTCCAAGGGGGCGACGCTGCTGCACCGCAACGTGGTCGCCAACGTGCTCCAGTCCGAGGCGTGGATGCAGCCCTCGCTGCGCAAGGGCGCTCCCATCGAGCAAATCATCACCATCACCGCGCTGCCGCTGTACCACATCTTCGCGCTCACGGTGTGCTGCATGCTGGTCATGCGCAGCGGCGGAATGGCCGTGTTGATTCCCAACGCGCGCGACATCCGCTCGCTCATCCGCGACATCCGCAAGTGGAAGTTCCACATGCTGCCGGCGGTCAACACGCTCTACAACGCGCTGCTCCACCACCCGGAGTTCGACACGGTGGACTTCTCCCAGCTGCGGGTGGCCAACGGCGGTGGCATGGCGGTGCAGGAGGCGGTGGCCCGCAAGTGGTTGGAGCGCACGAAGTGTCCCATCGTCGAGGGGTATGGCCTCTCGGAGACCTCTCCGACGGTCTCCTGCAACCCGACCGACACCGACAGGTTCACGGGCACCATCGGCTTGCCCGTGCCGTCCACCGAGCTCGAGCTGCGTGACGATGACGGCAAGCCCGTGCCGCTCGGCGAGCCTGGGGAGATCTGCGTTCGTGGCCCGCAGGTGATGGCCGGCTACTGGAACCAGCCGGGCGAGACCGCTCGGGTCATGTACGCGGATGGCTTCCTGAAGACGGGAGACATCGGCGTCATGGATGAGCGCGGCTATACGAAGATCGTCGACCGAAAGAAGGACATGATCCTCGTGTCCGGCTTCAACGTCTTCCCGAATGAAATCGAGGGCGTGGTGGTCGAGTGTCCGGGAGTGCTGGAGGCGGCGGCCGTCGGCGTGCCGGACGAGCACTCCGGCGAGGTGGTCAAGCTGTTCGTCGTCAAGCGCGACCCGGCGCTGACCGAGCAGACCGTTCGGGAGTTCTGCAAGGAGCGACTGACTGGCTACAAGCGCCCGAAGCACATCGAGTTCCGCTCCGAGCTGCCGAAGACGAACGTGGGGAAGATCCTCCGCCGCGAGCTGAAGGAGAAGAAGTCGGCGTGAGCGGGGCAGCCAGGGAGGACTCGCTCCAGAGGGTAGGAGCCGAGTCCTCCCCGTGCCGCCGTTACGCCGGACTCAGCGGATCCGCTGGTTGACGAGGATCCGCGTGGGTCACTCCGTCGGTGTGTCGAACGCTCGGCCTCCGAAGGAGGGCCGCGCCATGATTTCCCGCGCCAGACGGTCGCTGAAGGCGCTCCCCTCGCGGGCGTACGCCTCGGCCTCTTGCGAGGTGAGGCGTACCCGCACCGAGGTCATGGCGATGCCGCCGACCACCACCTCGATGAGCAGCGCCCCCTCCTCCTCGCGCAGCACGCGATAGAGGAGCGGGCTCTGGTAGAGGACCTGCTCCCGGCTCACTTGATCTCCGTCACCTGGGCCTGGTTGACGGGCGCGTTGATGACCATCACCTCCGGCACGCCGCCCGAGGTGTAGCCGCCGAACTTGAAGCAGTCGGTGTCCTCGGCGGTCTGGCACTTCCAGACGCCCGGATCGCTGTCCACCGGCAGCCGCGCGCAGCTGCCCGAGGCGTTCAGGTCCAGCGTCATCATTCGCAGCGGGCCCTCGAAGTTCTTCGCGGGCAGCCCGAGCGCCTGGCCCAGCACCTCGGGCGCGTGCGTGTCGCCCGTCTTCGACTTGTTCACGGCGTCCGTGATGACGGCCGTCGGAGCGGCGAACAGGTAGCAGCCGGTGTCGTCACAGCGCCCGAAGTTCGTCGCGCCCGTCGCCACGACGTACTTCTGATAGAGGTCCTCCTTCATCAGCCACGACACCTTCATGTCGGGGAAGTTCTTCGCCAGGTGCTGCTCGATGCCGTACGGCTGGGCGCGCTGATCGGCCTCCTTGGAGATCTCGGCCTGGCGCGTGTCACACGCCGCCAGGGCGGGAGGCGGCGTCGGCTGCGTGGGGGCGGGCTCGACGTGCTTGCAGCCGACGACGAGCAGACAGCTGAGGAGAAGGTTTCGGACCATCCAGTTCATGGGAAAAACCTCGATTGAAGCGGGTGATGTGGCGGCGGCCCCTTTAATCGATATTCCCAGGCGCCTCGCGGATTTGTTACGCAGCGCACGCGGGGATGGTAGTTGCTCCCCTGCGACGGTCGTCTCTGGTACTTCCGTCCTGCGCACCCCTCACATGGAGCATGTGAACATGGCAAACGCCAAGGTCTTCTTCGATATCTCGATTGGTTCCAAGCCCGCTGGCCGCATCGTCATCGAGCTCTTCTCGGACGATGTCCCCAAGACGGCCGAGAACTTCCGCGCCCTCTGCACGGGCGAGAAGGGCATCGGCCAGCAGGGCGTTCCGCTGCACTACAAGGGCTCGAGCTTCCACCGCGTCATCCCCCAGTTCATGTGCCAGGGCGGTGACTTCACCGCTGGCAATGGCACCGGCGGCGAGTCCATCTACGGCGAGAAGTTCGCGGACGAGAACTTCAAGCACAAGCACACCGCCCCGGGCTTCCTGTCGATGGCCAACGCGGGTCGCAACACGAACGGCTCGCAGTTCTTCCTCACCACCGTCGCCACGCCCTGGCTCGACGGCAAGCACGTCGTGTTCGGCAAGGTCATCGAGGGCATGGACGTCGTGAAGCAGATCGAGTCGGTGGGCTCGCCGTCGGGCACCACTCGGCAGCAGGTCAAGATCGAGGACAGCGGGCAGCTCTGAGTCGGTTCCTCGGTTCGTCGTGTCAGGGCCCACCTGTGCCTGGTGCGCGGGTGGGCCTTTGCACGGGCGCACGGGCTGGGGCGCAGGTCGCGGGTCCCTCGTCTCGGCGCGGGGCCCCCCGTCAGCGGACGGGTCCTCCCGCGCCGGCCGTCCCGCTCTCCCTCGGCTCACGGACCCTCGTCACTCAGTGGGTTCGCGCTTCCCTCGGGCTCGCTCCCGCCAAAGCTGTCTGGTTGTCTGACAGGTTCGGATGGACCCGCACTGGCTGCGTGCTTCCAGGGGGCTGATCAGGTTTCGACGGAGCCGGTGAGGATGCCCGCCAGCGCTCCCTCTTGGGTTCGGCCAACGACGAAGACGGAGATTTGTCCATCCACGGAGCCGCGGTGGGCTTCTCCGAAGCGGATGACCCGCAGCTCCTGGAGGTGCTCTTCCAGTGCCTGACGAATTTGGCTCCACTGGCTCGCGTACTTCCCCGACTCTGGATCGCTTGGGTCCGCGACCTCGGTGCGGCGGGCCAGGAAGTCTCCGGCGCTCTTGACCTCCACTGCCTTCTCGGCGAGCCGCGGCAGGGGCGTGGGGCTGAGGAACACGTCGGTCCTCCCGTCGTGCTTTGCCGAGAGCCACGTCACCACCGCCTCGGGGGTCACCTCCGTGACTCGGGCCTCCGGCGCGGACACGAAGACGACCCTCGCGTCGCTCTCGCTGATGAACACCAGGCCTTCGGCCGCCTTCTCCACTTCCTTCCGCAGCTTCTCCAGCGCCTCTGCTGACATGGTGCCCTCATGGCCGGGTGACGGCGGGGATGCTAACGCGACCACGCCAGCCGCGACGTCCGTCACCCGAGCGTGGTGAAGCGGACGTCTTGGGCCCGGGCGTCGGCGGCGGCGAAGGAGAGGAGCCGTGCGCCCTCCTCGGTCAGGGCCGTGCGCTCCGGCTTGGACAGGCGCCGGAAGGGCTCGATGCGCAGGGTGGCTGTGTCGCGGTGGCGCTGGAGCTTCCAGATTCCGTGGACGAAGCCATCCACGAGCACGGTGCCGGGGACCAGGCCGTTCGCCGTTCCGATGCGCTTGCGGTTGTCCTCGGAGATGACGCGGGTCCGGTCGGCGTGGGAGAGGAGCAGGTTGTCGTACTCGGGCAGGAAGCGGATCGGAGCCGGGGTGTCCGGGTCGGGCCGGGGCGCGCCGGGCAGATCCCACAGCTCGTGGCCGTGCTCGTCCCGGAAGGCGCGCAGGCGCGGCCGGAGTCGCTCGGTCACCTCGCGCAGGCCGGTGAGGCCCGACCATGTCTGGAGGTCTTTCACGGTGGCCGGGCCGAACGCGGCCAGGTACCGGCGGACCAGCGTGTCCGGCGAGGTGTCGGAGCCGAGGGGACGGCCGAGCCAGGCTTCGGCGGTGGTGGAGGTGGCCTGCCCGCTCTCGCCCCAGAGGCCGCGAGGAGGCACCTGGACCAGCGGCAGCAGGTTGCGGAGCGCGTAGGCGAGGGAGGCACCGTCGCGGTCGGGCCACCGCTCCTGCAGCAGCGCACCGAGCTCCGCGTGGGTGCGGGGTTGTTCCTCGAGCAGCGCTCGGCCGGCCGACAGGAGCGCTTCGAGGTCCATGCCCGCGATGCGGCGTCCGTAGGGACTGCCGACGTACAGGCCGCGCTCCAGGACGGGCTGCAGTACGGGGCGCAGCGCCAGACAGTCGCGCGCGGTGACCAGGTGGAGGGTCGCGCGCATCATCGCGAGGCGGACCGCTCGCCGGTCGCTGATCAACCGGGACAGCGCGTCGGGGGTGAATCCCTCCAGGCGTGTCCACAGGCCTATATAAGGTGTGTTGGGTGCCTGGGCCTGCATGCCGACCAGGTGCTCCAGGGTCTTGGCCACGCTCCACTTCTCCCGGCGCAGGAGCAGCTGGCGCTCCAGCGTGGCGCGGTTGAGCGCTCTCTGCGTGAGCACCTCTCCCGCCCCGCCCTTCCCACGAGAGGAGGTGGCCTTCTTCGACGGTCGTGCGGGCATGCGCGGTGTGCTCAGTCTCCCGCGGACTGCACTTTCGCGCCGTCGATGAGCTGGGTGCTCGGTGGGATGGCGGTCTTGGGCAGGTAGTAGGCTTTGCCCTGGTAGCTCAGCTCGTAGGACTTGGGGTGGACGCGCGCCACCTCGATGTAGAGCACCGCTGTCCCGGTGCCGCCGTCTCCCCAGGTGGAGAGGAACGGCAGCCCCTCGCCGCAGCCCACGTAGCGGCCGCGCTCCGCATCCTCATAGCCGAGCACCATGTTGTAGGACTTGCTCGCATCGAAGCTTCCCCCCGGCCAGCCGCAGAGCTTGCGGCCCTGGAAGGACAACCCCTGGCCATCGAGCACGAAGGCGGGGGTGCCCTTCAGGTCCTTGCTGCTGTAGGCGCTCAGCTTGGGGGGCTGGCTCCCATCGGTGATGAAGAGGTATTTGCGCCCCTTCACCAGCACCGTGCGAGGGCCCTCCGCGGCCCACGTGGCTGGTGCGAGCAGGAGGGCGAGGAGTCCCAGCAGAGGTCCGTAGCGCATGACCCAGGAGGATAGCCTTCCCGGGCTTCTCTGACACAGCAGCGGCAGTGCCTCAGTGGCTCCCGGCGTGCGCGGGGGCGGGCGTGCCTCGGACGGAGGCCACCTGCCCCACCATCTTGCCCACCTCGTGCTCGCGCACGCGGAGCAGCGGACCGGGCAGCAGCCCTCCCACGAAGACCAGCGCGAACAGCCCGAGGGCCGCGACGCGCTCACGCGGGAGTAGGTCCTCCACCGTGTCCAGCAAGCTCTTCTGCTCCTGCGACACTCCGCCCAGGAACGTCTTCTGGAAGGCTCGGAAGAGCGTGATGGCGCAGATGGCCGTCGTCAGCAGCAGCGGCAGTGCCACCAACGGGTGCGCCTCCAGCACGCCGTGGAGCAGCAGATCCTCCCCCACGAAGCTCAGCGTCCCCGGGAAGCCCACCGTCGCGAAGCTCAGCAGGAAGAAGAACGTCGCCATCCGGGGCGCCTTGCGCACCAGCCCTCCCAGCCGCGTCATGTCCGTGGTCCCTGTTCTCGCGCCCAGCGCCTCCACCACCAGCTTCAGCCCCGTCAGCGCCACCCCCGCCGCCACGCTCTGCAGCAGCACTCCCGCCACGCTCTGCGTGTTCATCGTCGCCAGCCCCGCCAGCATCAGCCCCGACTGGCTCACCAGCAGGAAGCCCACCGTGCGGCGCAGATCCACCTGCGCCAGCGCCAGCACCGCGCCGTACAGCCCGCAGAACAGCCCCACCGCTCCCAGCATCGTCTCACCCGCAGCCCAGGCCTCCGGCAGCAGCGGAATCACCACCCGCACCAGCAGGAACAACCCCGCATGCACGTTCACCAGCAGCAGGCTCAGTCCGAACGGCCCCCGCCCCATCAACACCGGCAGCCATGAGTGGAAGGGCACCACCGCCATCCGCACGCACGCCGCCAACAGCAGCAGCCCGAACACCACCGTCTGCCACGAGCCCGGCACCCCGCGCGCCATCAGCCCCGCCAGCTCGAACGGTGCCTCCACTCCCGAGCGCCAGCCCAGCACGCCCAGCAGCACCGTCACTCCCAGCAACGGCAGCGTGCCCGCGAGCATGTACGTCCGGAAGGTCAGCAGCGTCCGGGACTCCGGTCGCGCCCGCGCGCTCCGGGAGACGAGGACTCCGGCCGGAATCAGCGTGGCCACCCAGAAGGCGGACAGCAGCGCCAGGTCCTGTGCGCAGAAGAAGCCCAGCGTCGCGCTCTCGGTGAGCAGCAGCACCGCCAGCGTGTGTCGGTCCAACGCCTGCCGAGGCCCCGCCGCCACCAGGCACAGGGTGAGCAACGCCGTGAGCGACAGTGCCACCACGCTGGCGCCATCCACGCCCAGCTGGAGCAGGATGCCCAGCCCTGGCACCTGGCCCCACGTGTCCACGAGCTGCGGCCCGGGCGCTCCGCTCCGGAACAGCACGATCGCCAGGCCCGCCAACGCCAGGGTCAGCGCCACCACGCCGACGGACACCTGACGGGCCCGCGCCGGCTGGCGGACCCACGACAGCGCCACCGCGCCCAGCGCCGGCAGCACCACGAGCATCGAGAGAAGAGGAAGAGAAGTCATCGGTCTCACACCGTTCCTGTCGACTCGTCACTCGACGAGCCATTGGACGCCAGCACCTTGGGCTCCGGAGTAGCGCGAGCCCCGGTCTTCGGCGACCAGCCGCTCAGCGCGCCCACCCAGTACCGCTCCGCCTTGTCGATCCACTGCCCCACCTGGAGCAGCGGCCGCATCGCCCAGCTCTCGTGCAGCACCTCCAGGGCGAAGCGCTCCAGCGCCAGCCGGTAGAGCCGCCGCACCAGGCCCTCGGGCAGCGCGCGGTGGACCATCGCCACCGACGGAGCCTGGGCCGTCTGGAGCGCCGACCGCCGCGCCATGACCTCGCGCAGCGCCGACGGAGCCCGCAGCAACTGCAGGCAGCGCAGGCAGGCGTGGGCCACCAGATGGACCAGCGCCAGCCGGTAGAAGCCCAGCCCCACCTCGGCGAAGATCAACCCCACCTGCGTGAGCACCCCGTACGCCAACGCGCTCTTCACGTCCGTCTGCACGCGCCAGGCGAGCGTGGCGTGGACCGCCGTCACCAGCCCCACGCCCACCAGCGCGATGGACACCACCGGAGAGGCCGCGAGGAGCGGCGCGGTCCGCAGCAGCAGGTACACACCCGCGTGGACCGAGAGCGCTCCATAGAAGAGGGCGCTCGAGGGCGTCGGGCCCTCCATCGCTCGCGGCAGCCAGCTGCTGAAGGGGAACTGCGCCGACTTGCCCATGGCCGCCAGCACCAGGCACAGCCCCAGCACCGTCATGGGTACAGCCCCCGCCGTCACCATCGGGCCCGGCCATGGCTTGTCCCCGAGCGCTCCCGCCCACTCGGCCGTCCCCAGCCAGTGGTGCAGCAGCACCGCGCCCACCAGCAGCCCCATGTCGCACAGCCGGTAGATGGTGAACGCCCTCAACCCCGAGCGCACCGGCGTCGTCCGCTCCTGGAAGAAGGCGATCAGCAGGGCCGAGGTGAGCCCCACCAGCTCCCAGCCGACGAAGAGCAGGTCCACGCTCCCGGCCGACACCAGCAGCAGCATCCCCGTGGCGAACAGCGCCAGCAGCAGGAAGAAGCGCGCGAAGCCCGCCTCCCGGTGCAGGTAGTTCACCGAGAACCGGCCGATGAGCAGGGTGATGACGCTGCCCAGCACCATCATCGTCACCGACAGCCGATCCAGCAGGAAGGACACCTCGAAGGTGTAGCCCCCGGTGGAGAACCAGGGGCCCACGTCCACCACCAGCACGTCCTTGTGGAGGACCCACAGGCCTACCGCCGTCCCCACCGAGCCCAGCAGCGAGAGCCACAGCGAGCCGATGACCCAGCGCGACACCGTGCGCTCGCTCGGGGCGCGGTACATCAACATGGCGCAGCCCAACAGCAGGAAGGCCAGCGCCGGCCACAGCGGCACGGAGGTGGCCAGCAGCCCCACCTCGAAATCACGGAGCTGCATGGACGGAACCCTCGGAGCGAAGTGAGGGAGCCCGGGTCCGCTTCGCGGCCGGCTCCAGAGTGGTGTCGATCAACGCCGGAGGCAGGAAGTCCCGATGCCCGCGGTACCACTCGGGCGAGGAGGCCACCACCGGCAGCGGCGCCTCGGGCGGAGTCTCGGGCTGGAAGCCCTTGGGCGTGAAGCGCTGCATGGCCCCTGTCTGGGGGTCCATGCTCACCAGCTGCACCCACCCGTTGCCGATCAGCTCGCGCAGCTCGCGCTGGCGCTCGTAGATGCCGCCCAGCACCGCCACGCTCGCCTCCACGACGATGAGCAGGCGCACCGGCTCGTGGATCTCGATCATCTGCCGGGGCAGCCCGGTGCGCAGATCGCTCTCCACCCCGTCCATCACCCCGAGCATGCCGGTGAGGTTGTGCGGCAGCTTGGTGCCACACCCGTAGCGGTCATTGTCGACGCAGGAGAAGTAGTACTCCAGGTTGATGCCCGCGCCCACCGGCCCCACCGCCGCCAGGATGCGCTCCAGGATGGAGCCCGTGGCGTCCACCGTCGCGTCGTACGACACGAGGAACGAGCGCCGGTCCAGGAAGAGCCCCCGCGACAGCGCGCGGCGGCCGACGATGCAGGCCGCGTTGGTGACGTGGCCGAGCTCCGGCCGCGCCTGGCTCAGGTCCACCGCGCGCTCCTCCACGTGCCGCAGCGCCGCGGCGGGCGAAAGAGTCAGCGGCGCGGACTCGAAGCGGCGGCAGCGCTCGTGCGCCGAGAGCATCCGCGACCGGTCCATCATCTGACGGAACTCCGCCAGCTCTCCCCGCAGCGCCTCGGGGACGTGCTCGGTGTCGAAGAGCGGCACCTCGTCGGTGGTGGTGTTGTGCAGCCCGCCGATGAAGAAGGTGGTGTCGGGGATATGGATGCCGCGCGCGCGCAGCTTCGCCCGCACCTCGGGCCGGTTGGCCATCTCCGCGAAGAGGCGCGCGTTGGGGCCACCGTGCCGGCCTCCGCAGGCGCCGCAGTCATAGGCCGACTGGTGCGGGTTGTTGACGCTGATCGCCCCGTGGCCCAGCAGCACCACCAGCGGGGCGAAGTTCTTCACCAGCCCCACGTTCTCCAGCGTGGCCGCCACCCGGTCCGCCTGCTCGGCCACCGTGAAGCCCGTGGGCTTCTGGTCCGCCGGCGTGAGGTGTTCGTCCGGGCGCAGGCTCGTCAGCACCGTGCGCGGGCTGGGCAGCATCTTCCGCGAGAGCGCGCGACGCGCCCGGTCCACCGTGTGCGGGAAGAGCAGGTGCAGCGGCAGCAGCAGCGCCGAGAGCAGCCCCAGCAGCGGCGTCAGCAGCCAGCCGAACTCCAGCGAGTGCGAGCCGCTGTGCAGCCAGTGGTCCACCCTGCCCCACAGCGCGCGCAGCCTCGCGCGGGCCTGGCCCTGGTGTCCGTGCTCCGGGTGCGGGTGCTCCACCACCTGGTGCTTGGGCGTGACGACCACCGGGCACAGGGCGGCGAGGTTCGCGTCGTCCAGGCCCCGGTAGTCCACCGCCACGCCGAAGAAGCCCGCCACGCCGAACGTCTCGTGCCGGGGGCTGAGCTCTTCGAAGTGCCGGCGGAAGCCCTCCTCCCGGTCGTCGATGCAGAAGAGCACCTGGAAGCGCGGGTCGCTCACCGTGCGCAGCGACTCCGGGCGGCTCCGGTTCCGCGCGAGGCCCTGGAGCACGTCCATCCGGTAGTGGTGCTCATAGGCCTCCTGCCACACCCGGCGGCGCGACGTGGCGTCGAAGGCCTCGAGCCACGCCAGCAGGGCCAGGCGCCGCGAGAGCGGAGAGTCCGCCACGTCCATGGCCGTCATCCCCGCCAACTGCACGAACTGGAAGAAGCGCCAGCTCCCCTCCTCCGCCGGGCGCTCCAGCGCGGAGGCGTGCTGCGGAGCCGAGCGCCGGGCGTGCTCCAGCAGCCCCGCCAGCGGGCCGGTGTAGCCCAGGCGCCGCCGCGCCACGTCGCGCAGGGCGAAGCGCTCCAGCGTCAGGCGCACCGCCAGGAAATCCATCAGCGAGGCTGGCGGAGAACCCACGGGGCGGTCCGCCGGGTTGTTCTCCAGCCGGCTCATCATCCCCGCCCAGCCGGGCAGCGCGAGCAGCACGCGCTCGAGGGCCGCGTCCCACCGCGCCTCGGGGATGCCCAGCTCGTCAAGCGCCGCCAACACCACGTCCCGGGCCGACAGGTGCTGGGCCTCGGCCTGGGCGAGCTCCTTCTCCAGCCCGCCCAGCCACGAAGGCAGCACGCCGCTGCCCCGCAGCTTCATGGCGCGCCAGGCGAGATAGAGCCCCTGCTCACGGTCGGGCATGCCCCAGTGCGCCACCCCCTGGTCGAGGAAGGCCGAGCACGCGCGAATGAGGTGCGGGTGGACCAGGTCCGCCACGTCCTCGCCCGTCACGTCCCGCAGCACCTCGCGGTGGCTGCGCGCCCGCTCCGGCTTGTCCGCGTGGGACGGCGCCTGGAGCAAGGGCGCGCGGCAGGCGGCCCACAGGGCGCTCACCGTGAAGGCCTCGGGGTCGCGGCTCAGCCGCTCCTGGAGCGAGGGCAGGCTGCCATCACCGCCAAAAGCCGCCGCCAGCGCCTGCAAGCCCACCGTCGCCTCCGCCGCCAGCCACGCCTCCTCCGTGACGGTGGGGCTGGCGGCGCGGCTGATCCGCTCCTTCACCCGCGCCAGGTAGGCCTGGGTGTCCGCCTCCGGAATGCCCATCCGGTCCAGCGCATCCGAGCGCGACAGCGCGGGCTGGGAGGCCGCGGCCACGTGGAGGCTCGCCTCCAGCGCGGGGCCCAGCAGGGCCATCGCCAGGTCCGTCATCGTCCAGTCGCGGCCCACGCGGTGCATCCACGCGCGCAGGCCCTCGGTGGAGCGCTGGAGCAGCCGCGTCCGCGTGGCCTCGGGCATGTCCGGGCGCAGCCGCTGCGAGGCGGCCAGCTCCGACATCCGCCAGCGCAGCGAGGCCGCCGTATCCACCGGCAGCGGGTAGAGCAGCGCCAGCTTCTCCAGCTCCCGGCGCGCCAGCGGCCCCGGAGAGCTCTCCACTCCCGGCTCGCTCGCGGCCCGCTCGGTCAGCGCCGCCTCCAGGTCCGCATCGGTGATGCGCCCCTGCTGGTACAGCTCGCGGTAGCGCGACTCGGGCAGGTAGGACTCCGTGCCGAAGTGCTCGCTCGCCGCCGCCAGCGCCTCGTGGAACGGCAGGTGCTGGAAGGCGTGCAGCGTGTTGTGATGGACGAAGACCCCGATGGGGCCCTGCACCGGGAGCAGGTGGGCCGCGTGCGCCAGCGCCTGGCTCAGCCGCTGGCCTCGGTCCGTCGTGGGGGTGTGCTCACCTGGGGGGTGTGGTTGATTCATGACGTCCTACTCAGGAGGTAAGGCCGAGGTTGGCGCCCGCCGGCTTCTTGCGCGCGGCGAGCGGGTGCTCGGAGAGGCTCCGGTGCTGCTCGAGCCCCAGGATTCGGAAGTGGCGGCCCTGCTGGGCGAACTCGTGCTCCAGCTCGTGCAGCCGCTCCATGGTCGTGTGGTCCACCAGCCGCGCGTGCGACAGGTCCAGCTCCACGTGCGTGGCGCCCGACTGCTGCAGCAGGTGCTTCTTGATGGTGAGGTAGTTGGTGAAGACGGCCGCGTGCCGCACCCGCAGCACCACCCGTCCCTCGCCATGGTGCGTTTCAATCTCCGGCCGGAACAGGCTGCCCATCGGCGCCCCGTTGAACAGGTGCACCACCGTCTTCAGCGCGATGCCCGCCGCCACGCCCACCAGCAGGTCCGTGGCCAGCGTCACCACCAGCGTGAAGGTGAAGATGACGAGCTGCTCGGCGCCGATGCGGAACGTCTTCACGAACTCGCTCGGCGAGGCCAGGCGAACGCCGGTGAAGATGAGCATGGCGGCCAGCGCGGCCAGGGGAATGCGGTGGATGAGCATCGGCGCGAACGCCACGAAGAGCAGCAGGAACAGGCCGTGGAAGAAGTTCGACAGCCGGCTCTTGGCCCCATAGGTGATGTTGGCCGAGCTGCGGACGATCTCGGAGATCATCGGCAGGCCGCCCAGCAGGCCGCAGATGAGGTTGCCCACGCCCGTGGCGAGCAGGTCCTTGTCCAGGTCCG
This sequence comes from Hyalangium ruber, assembly GCF_034259325.1. Taxonomy (NCBI): domain Bacteria; kingdom Pseudomonadati; phylum Myxococcota; class Myxococcia; order Myxococcales; family Archangiaceae; genus Hyalangium; species Hyalangium rubrum. The sequence continues at coordinate 49,903 of NZ_JAXIVS010000014.1, forward strand.
AGCGGCGCTTCTGCGGGTCCAGCATGTCCACGGCCTTGGCGCTCAGCAGCGACTCGATGCTACCCACCAGGGCGAACATCGCCACGTACTTGAGGGAAACCCCCGACAGCACGTCGGAGAAGTCCGGGAAGGTGATGGCGGAGAGCAGGTTGCCCGGCAGGTTCACCAGGAAGCTGGGGCCCACCGTGTAGACGTGCTGCGACCAGGTGAAGGTGTGCTCATGGTCCAGGTCGAAGAAGAGCCCCATGGGCACGGCCGCCATCAACACCAGCAGCGGCGCCGGCACCCGCTTGAGCACCGCCACCCGCTTGCTCAGGAACAGGTGGCCGAAGATGAGCACCAGGCTGACGAGCCCGATGAGGGCGATCTCCGGGTTCATCCGCGACAGGCTCTGGGGAATCTCCGCCAACAGCGCGAACGGCGCCTTGGCCTGGGGCGTGACGCCCAGCAGCGTGTGGGCCTGCTTGGAGAAGATGATGACGCCGATGGCCGCCAACATCCCGTGAACCACCGACGAGGGGAAGAAGTCCCCCAGCTTCCCCGAGCGCAGCACCGCGAAGAGGATCTGCACCACCGCCGCGATGGCGATGGTGGCCAGCGCGCGGCGGTAGCCCAGGCGCATGTCTCCGCCGCCCAGCTCCTGCACCGCGCCGATGGCGATGGCGATGAGGCCCGCGGCGGGCCCCTTGATGGTCAGCCGGGCACTGCCCATCCACGTGGTGAGCACGCCGCCCACCACGGCCGTGAGGATGCCGGCCACGGGCGGAAAGCCGCTCGCCATCGCGATGCCCAGGCACAGGGGCATGGCGATGAGGAACACCAGGAACCCGGAGACGATGTCGCTCTTCCAGGAGGCCGCCCCGGACTCGGACAGGGACGCGGGAGCAGGTGGGAGCTGCGTGAGGTTCGAACCCATGGGTTTTCCTTTGAGGCAAAAGCCGGCCTCGGCGGCGCTGCCTCCCGCGAACGGGCGGCAACCCAGGCCGGTACAGAGAAGGGAGAGAGAGGCGATGGGCTAGCGGTGAGCGATCCGCCGAGCGAGGGCACGGCTCCTGGAGACGTCACCTAACTCCTTGAGCAATCCATGTGCCAGGAGAGACAGGGCGCCGGTTCCAGGGGGAGCCGAGTGTTGGGTGGGGCCGCCGCTCGGGGCACGGTGCCCCAGGCCCCAGAGGGCGGGGGCATTCTGCCCCAACGCACCCTCCCGCCGAGGGAGCCAGCGGGCGACCCGGGCCCCGCTTCCATTGGAGGAGGTTGGTGCGAGTCCCGCGCGTCACGAGATTGAAACGCGAGAGGAGACGCACCATGAGCAGCCGCAAGTACGACCCCTACAAGGGCGGCAAGGAGGCTTCCCAGAAGCCCCCGTTCGCCAGCGACCGTGTCGAGCGAGGGCTCGAGGCCGACGACACCAAGCCCCTCTACGCCGACGCCTCCAAGCACCCCTCGAGCGAGGAGAAGTTCGCCCTCGACAGCGACGCGGAGGTGGGCGGCCGCGTGCCGGACATCCGCAGCCCCATCGACGAGGCGGACGAGCTGGAGCGCGAGCAGCGCGGCCGCGACCGGGCCGAAGAGGAGCAGAGCTAGCCCGCACAGAAAAGCGCCGGCACTCCCTGAGGAGCACCGGCGCTCGAAGAGCCCGCATCCTTATATAGGGAGGGCGGCTACTTCTTCCCAGCGGCGGCCGGGGCACCGGCCCCCGCCACCTCCACCGGGGTGAGCCGGCCGAGGTTCAGCGGGCCCACCTGCGTCCGCACCAGCTCGGGGTCTCCCACGAGGATGATCTGCATCACCGCGGGGTTGAGGTACGCCTCGGCCACGCGCTGCACCTCGGCGGGGGTGGCCTTCTCCAGGCCGGCCACGGTGCGGGCGAACTCATCCATGGGCCGGCGCTTGAAGAAGAGCGCGGCGGCGCTGGCGCCCAGGCCGGACACCGTCTCGAAGCTGCCCGGGTAGGCGCGGATGAGGCCCTCGCGCGCGGCCTCCAGCTCCTGCGAGGTGATGGGGCGGGCCTTGATGTCGGTCAGCTCGCGCATGAACTCGGTGACGGCGGGGCCCGTCACGTTGGCGCGCACCGCGGAGTAGACGGTGAGGGGACCCACGCCCAGGCGCGCGTCGGAGCCCGCGCCCGCGCCGTAGGTGTAGCCCTTGGCCTCGCGCAGGTTCATGTTGAGCCGGCTGCCGAAGAAGCCGCCGAACACGGTGGTGGCCAGCTCCAGCGCGTACTCATCCGAGTGGCCGATGGCGATGCCCGGGCGGCCCACCATGACGAAGGTCTGCTCCAGGCCGGGCTTGGCCACCAGGCGCACCAGCTCGCGCGGAGGCACGGGCGGCGCCGGAGGCACTGGAGGCAGCGCGGCCGCGCCCTTCCAGTCCCCGAAGTGCTTCTGGGCCCACGCCAGCGCCTGCTCCTTGGTGACATCACCCGTCACCACCAGCGCGGCGGCCTTGGGGCCCACCTGCTGCTGGTAGAAGCGCTTCACGTCCTGCAGGGACACCTTCTCCACCGTGGAGGGCACGCCGCCCACCGGGTGCGCGTACGGGTGCTTCTCGCCGAACACCGCCGTGAGGTAGGCCTGCTGCGCCAGGAAGGACGGGCTGCCCATGCGGCGCACGAGGTCCGCCAGCTGCTGCTTCTTGCGCCGCTCGAAGTCCTTCGGGGCGAAGGTGGGCTTGCGCACCACGTCCGAGAGCAGCGCCAGCGCCGGCTCCACGTTGCGCGTGAGCACCCGCACGCCCACGAAGGCGCCGTCCGGGTTGACGCTCACCGAGGGCGACACGCCCAGGTCCGCGAAGGCGTTGTCCAGGGCGATGGTGTCCTTCCCGCCCGCGCCCTCCAGCAACATCTTGTAGGCGATGTCCGAGGCGCCCGCGAGGCCCGCCGGGTCCTGCGCGCTGCCGGCGGCGAAGGCCATGCCCACGTAGACGAGCGGCAGCTGGCGCCGGGTGCTCACCAGCACGGTGAGGCCGTTGTCCAGCCTGGCCTCCTCGAAGGTGGGCAGCACCAGGTCCGGCGGCTTGGCCGGCTGGGGCATCTTCGCGCGGAAGGCCTCGGGGTCCTCCGGCTTGGCGGCCTCGGGCTGGGGCGCGGTGACGGGGGTGGCCTGCTCGGGCTGCGGAGCGGGCTCGGGGGTGGTGGCGCACGCGGTGAGCGCCAGGGTGCAGAGGGCCATCAGAAGGCGGCGCATCACTTGTTCTCCTTCGGCGCGGCGGGGGCCTGCTGTGGGGGCACGGCGTGGAGCACCACGCGGGCGTTGGGCCGCAGCATGTCGTTGGCGAAGCGCTTCACCTGCTCGGGCGTCACCGCCTGGTAGCGCGCCAGGTCCTGCGCCACGTAGCTCGGCTCGCCGATGAAGTGGTTGTAGTTCTGCAGCACGTCCGCCTTGCCGCCGAAGCCGCCGATGGACTGCAGCCCCGCGAGGAACGTCGTGTCATAGCGGGTGCGCGCGCGGTTCACTTCCTCGGCGGTGACGCCGTTCTTGCGAATCTCCTCCAGCACCGCGTCCACCTCCTTCTTCAGCGTGTCGGTAGAGACGCCGGGCCGGGCCACCACCTCGATGGAGAAGACGGACTGGGAGCCCAGGCTCTGCTGCGTGGCGTCCACGCTCTGGGCGATCTGCTTGTCCATCACCAGCCGCTTGTAGAGGCGGCTGGCCTTGCCGGTGGCCAGCACCGTGGCGAGCACGTCCGCGGTGGCATCCCCCTCGCTCAAGTAGGCCGGGCTGTGCCAGGCCAGGGTGAGCAGGGGCAGCGTGGCCACTGTCTCCTCGTGGCGGATGACGGTCTCCTGCGAGAGCTTCGTCGGCGCCACCTGGGGCTTCTCGGGCTTGGGCGCGCTGGGCAGGCTGCCGAAGTACTTCTCCACCAGCGCCTTGGTCTTCGCCACGTCGAAGTCTCCGACGATGGCCAGCGTGGCGTTGGAGGGCGCGTACCACTTGCGGAAGAAGGACTTCACGTCCTCGGGCGTGGCGGCCTCCAGGTCCGCCATCGAGCCGATGACGTCCCCGTGGTACGGGTGCGGCAGCGGGAAGAGCGCGTGCCACATCTTCTCGTGGGCGATGCCGTACGGGGCCGCCTCGGTGCCCTGGCGGCGCTCGTTCTTCACCACCTCCTGCTGCGTGGTGAGCTTCTCCTGGGTGAGCGCGTCGAGCAGGAAGCCCATGCGGTCGCTCTCCAGCCAGAGCGCCGTCTCCAGGTGGTTGCTGGGCACCGTCTCGAAGTAGTTGGTGCGGTCGAAGTTGGTGGTGCCGTTGAGGTCCGTGGCGCCCAGCTGCTCGAGCATGGAGATGTGGACGTCATCGGCCACGTTCTTCGAGCCCTGGAACATCATGTGCTCGAAGAGGTGGGCAAAGCCCGTGCGGCCCTGGGTCTCGTGGTAGGCGCCCACGTGGTACCAGAGGTTCACCGCCACGACGGGCAGCTTGCGGTCCACGGAGAGGATGACCTCCAGGCCGTTCTTGAGCTTGTACTTCTCATGGGGGATGGCGAGCGCCTCGCGACCGGGCTCCAGCGGCTTCGCTTCCTGGGCGAGCGCGGGTAGGCCGAGCGCGAGGACGGCAGCGGCGACAAAGGCTTTCATGCGGGGTACAGGCCTCCTTCGACAAGGCCTCTGCGCTTAGCACGCGCCACCGCCCGCATGGACAAGGAATGCGGTGGGGAAGAACGTCGCGCGTCGGGTGTTGAGCCTTTCCGCCGGCAGGGGGGAGACTGCGGGCATGTCCGTCGCAGACGTGCCCCTCGGGCCGCTCACGCCGCGTTGCGCCACCCACCCCCGAGAGCCCGCGGCCGGCACCTGCTCTCGCTGCGGCGCGTTCTTCTGCGGCGGCTGCGAGCGCTTCATCTTCGGCAAGGTCTACTGCACCGCGTGCTCCCAGCGGCCGGAGATCAACTACCTCAACGAGTTCCGCCTCAAGCACTGGGGACGGCGCGACGGCGGAGTGTGGATGGCGGGCCTCGCCAGCCTGGGACTCGCGGTGGTCGCGGTGCAGGGGCTGACCCACCAGCGGCCATGGCCCGCCCTGCCCTTCCTGGCCTGCGCGGTGGCGGGCGGCGTCTTCTTCCTCGGGCTGCGGTGGGGGCGTGAGGCGCTCATCGCCGTTCCGTTGCTGGGCGCCGTCCTGTCCGCCGTGCGAGGCGATTTCCCGAACGCGGGCTTACTGCTGATCCTCGCCCTGGGCGCCGTCGCCCTCTACTTCAGCCCGCGCATCCGGCTCTTCTTCCGGGTGCCGATTCCCCCGGAGCAGCTTCAGCGGTTGTGGGACCTCTATGAGAACAACCCACGCGCGCGGGACGCGATGAACCTGGGCCTCGCCAGCTTCTTCCTGCCGCTGTTCGCGCCGTTCGCCATCGCCCTGGGCGTGGTGGGACTGCGGCGGGTGAACCCCGACGCGGTGCCGCCCGTGGGCCGCAAGGGACACGCCATCGCCGGCATCGTGATGGGAGTGCTCGCCCTCTCAGGCTGGGTTGCCCTGCTGTTTCCCAGGCTCTATCGGTAGCCTGGCCCCCGCGCGGATCAGCGTGGGCCCGCATGCCTGGCTGGGGAGTTGTCAGCCGATTGAGCGAAAATCGTTGGAGCTAGAAGCACATCGGCAACCTGTGGTTCCTTGCCGGTGATGACTTATTCCGAACTTCTCCTCACGAGCCCTGTTAGCCGTTCGCGACTCAACACTGCTTGCCTGGCGCTGGTCGGCCTGGTGATGACCCTGGCAAGCCCGGTCGCGCTTGCCGCGGATGGAGGCATCGGCGCGCAGAACCGACCGGACCTCTCCTTCGCGGACATCGCGCCCACGCGCATCTTCCACGTGGCGGTGACCGGGCAGGATGGGAACTCCGGTACGGCGGCGAGCCCCTGGCGGACGATCAACTACGCGGTCAAGCGTCTGCGCCCCGGCGAGGCGGCCTACGTCCACGCGGGCACCTACTACGAGCGCGTCGACATCGGCTCGAGCGCGGCGGACGGCACGGCGAGCGCTCCCATCCACTTGATGGGTGCTCCGGGGGAGGCCAAGCCCGTGATTCGCGGCGGCGACTCCAAGAGCGGCTCCATGCTGCGCATCCAGCAGCGCCGCTACTGGGTCGTCACCGGCTTCAACATCCAGGCGGCGGGCTCGCAGGTGCATGGGGTGCGCTTCGAGGGCGCGCGCTACAGCGTGGTGCGCGACTCCGAGGTGTCGGGCGGCACGGGCCCCGTGGGCGTGGTGTTCTACGCGGGCGCCGCGGACCTCGGCTTCCTGCGCAACAAGGTGCATCACTACACCTGGGGCAGCAATGACAGCCACGGCATGCTGGTGCTGCCGGACACCGCGCGCATCCTCATCCAGGGCAACGAGTCCTGGGCCAACGGCGGCGACTCCTTCCAGTGCCAGGGCCCGGACACCACCTCGGGCACCAACCTTCCGACCGACATCACCGTGGAGAACAACCGCTTCCACGAGGACCGGGAGAACGCGGTGGACCTCAAGACGTGTGACCGCGTCACCCTGCGCGGCAACAAGTTCTACGGCTACCGCCCCGCCTCCTCCGCGCCCCAGGGGGCCGCGGTTGTCATCCACTGCTCGGCGCGCCGCATCCTCGTGGAGGGCAACCGCATGTGGAACAACGGCCGAGGGCTGACGCTGGGCGGGGTGATGATCCTTCCCGAGCCGGTGACGGACGTCATCATCCGCCGCAACCTGGTGTTCGACAGCACCACCGCCAGCGGCGGCAGCGGCGACGGCCTGCGCGTGGGTACCAGCCGGCGCGTGCGCATCCACCACAACACGCTGGCCTTCCTGCCCGTGGGCGGAATCACCGTGGGCGATGGCGACAAGGGCCCGGCCGAGGCCGCCGAGGTCTACAACAACATCGTCTACGCCACGCCCCGCGCGATGGACATCCGCCTGACGGGCACCACGAGCTTCAAGTCGGACCGCAACCTGGCGTACCAGCCGGGCGCGACAGTGGCGTTCCGGGTGGACGGGCGCCTCACCACGCTGGACGGGTGGCGCTCGGCGAGCGGGCAGGACCGCTCCAGCAGCGTGGCGGATCCGCTCTTCGTGAGCGAGCCGCGCCTCAATGACTTCTACACCCAGGCGACCTCGCCCGCCCGGGACAAGGCCCTGCCGCTGACCATCCCCTCGCTGCCGCTGAGCGGCACGGTGTGTGGGACGAGCGCGGACCTGGGCATCCTGGAGTCCTGCCTCTAGAAAGACGGCAGCCGTGGTGCCCCAAGGGAAGTGGCACCACGGCTGCCGAGCACCGTTCAGGGCCCGAACACCGGTATCGGGGACCGGGGTCCGAGAGGGGTCCGCGCGGTGATTCCTGAAAAGGACCCGGCACCCCCGCAAGCGGCCACGGCGATTCGAAGTGGGAGCGCCACGCAGGCCTGGCGTCAGAGTGGGTCCAGCCCCGAAGGCGGTGCGCGGGGGGGTCGGTTATCCTGAGGCCCTTCCCACCCTTGGAGGAACCCATGAGCCTGGTTCGAGCTGCCCTCGCCGCGCTGGTGTTGGTGTCCCTGCCGGCGCTGGCCCAAGCGCCGCGTCCCGCGAGCAAGCGCGTCAACATCGACGTGGTGCGCGCGGACATCCACGACGTGCTGCGGATGCTGGCGGAGGTGGGCCGGCTCAACGTGGTGGTGGCCGACGAGGTGCAGGGCAAGGTGACGCTGAAGCTCAAGGACGTGCCGTGGCGGCAGGCGCTCGACACGGTGCTCTCCTCTCACGGGCTGGGCCAGGAGCTGCGCGGCAACGTGCTGCGGGTGGCGCCGCTCAAGCAGCTGGCCGAGGAGGCCGCGTCCCGCGCCAAGCTGAAGCAAGCGCACGAAGAGCTGGCGCCGCTGAACACCTACCTCATCCCGCTGAGCTACGCGAAGGCCTCGGACATGCTGCCGCACGTGCAGGCGCAGCTGTCGCCGCGCGGCAAGGTGAGCGTGGACGCGCGCACCAACACGCTCATTGTCACGGACGTGGGGCCGGTGACGTTGCCATAGCGAGCGGCTCCTCCGTTCGCATGTCCTCCTGAGGCGGCGGCGAGCTTCCGTCCCGTGCCTCCGGGCGTGGCGGTGGCCACGCTCAAGGGGAGAGACCGAACACGAGGAGGACGATCATGGCAACGCAATGGGACGAGAACGTTCAAGGTGCGGAGCCCCAGGGCCAGGGCGAGCGTCGCATCATGACGCCGGAGATTCGCGCGCAGCGCAGCGAGTCCCGGGCGGCGCAGACCTATACCTTCTTCCTGAGGGACCTGGAGGCCAAAGGGCTGGACCGGAAGCAGGCGGAGCAGGCGATTCAATCTGTGCTCTGCATCATGGAGCAGCGGTTGATGAGCGACGAGGCGCGGCACATGGAGGCGCAGCTGCCGCGAAAGGTGGTGGCCCTGCTGGAGCGCTGCGAGAAACACAAGGACCGGCCCTACCAGAAGTTCGGCCGCATGGAGCTGCTGGCCATGGTGTGCGAGGACCTCGGGGTGGACCTGGAGGAGGCCGAGCGCATCACCTGCGCGGTGCTCTCCACGGTGCGCGAGCACATCAGCGAGGGAGAGGCCGAGGACGTGCTGGGCCAGCTGCCGCGTGAGCTGCGCACGCTCTGGGAGCCGATGGGCGCGAGCGCTGGGACGCACCGGAGGCAGGGCGAGAGGCGCTGGGCCGGCCGGCGTGTCTCCGAGGTGATGACGGCGGACGTGGAGGGGGTGAGCCCCCATGACACGCTGAGGGATGCGGCGGAGAAGATGCGCACGCTCAACGTGGGGCCGATGCCGGTGTGCGAGGGCGACATCCTCAAGGGCATCATCACCGACCGGGACATCGTGGTGCGGGCGGTGGCGCAGGGCCTGGACCCCAACACCACGCGGGTGTCACAGGCGATGACCGACCAGGTGGAGTGCGTCTCCGCCGACGAGGACATCTCGGTGGCGGCCCAGAAGATGCGGGAGGAGCAGATCCGCCGCATCCTCGTGGTGGACGCGAACCACAAGCTGTTGGGCATCCTCTCGCTGGGCGACATCGCCGAGGCGATGAGCGAGCACGAGGCGGGCCAGACGCTGGAGGCCATCTCCGAGCCCGCTCAGCCGATGGCCCACTGAGCCCGGCGGCGACTCAGGGCGCGCGGCGGGGCTCCACCCCCGCCGGCAGCGGCTGGGGAAGGTTGAGCTCCTGCCCGCACTGGAAGACGAGGTCGCTGGTGTTGGTGTGGAGCTTCTCCAGCCGCTCGCGCACGCCCTTGGCGATGGGCGACTTGGGGAACGCCTTGAGGAAGGCCTCGAATCCGGCGTCCACGCTCTGGCGGGTGCCGCACGCGCAGGTGGCCAGGAGCATCGTCTGCTCCAGCACGAACAGCTCCTCCTTCACGGTGTCGCGGTAGGCGTTGGGGTAGCTCGCCTGGAACTGCGTCCACCCCCGGTAGAGCGAGATGAACTCCCGGCTGCCGAGCTGGTAGCAGCCCGCCACGTCGGTGATGTGGTCCACGTAGATGCGCGTGGGCGTACCCTGGAAGGTCTGGTGCAGCAGGTCGAAGAAGCGCCGGTCCACGTCCGTGCCGCGCAGCTGGGCCGCCTCGAGGAAGAAGCGCGTGTCGGGCAGGACGTAGAGGGCCTCGGAGGTGCCGACGAGGAAGCCGGGCAGCTCGCGCTCGAAGCGCTTCTTCGGCACCCGCCCGTGGGCGAGCGCATCGTCCCATTCGAGGATGCCCGCGAGGTGCTCCAAGGAGGCGGCCTTGCCCAGGATGAAGACATTCTCCACCGTGCCGCCCTGTCCCCGCGCGAGCTTCTCCAGGGCCCGGAGGTAGTCCTCACGGGCCTTCTTCTCAGGAGGCTTCTGCTCGGCGGGCTTCTGCTCAGCCGGTTTCTGCTCAGCCGGTTTCTGCTCAGCCGGTTTCTGTTCCGGGGGCTTCTGCTCGGCGGGCTTCGGAGGCTGCTGAGCCCAGGCGCTCGAGGAAGTCAGGGCCACGAGCAGCAAGCCCATCCACCACGGTCTTCTCGGAGAGCGGCGCATCGACACTCCCTACCGCCCTCGGGCGGCGGTGCGCAACTCAACCGCCGAGCTTCTCTTCCAGCTCCTCCAGCTCGCGCTTGACGGTCGCGTCGGTCTCTCGCAGCCCCTCCACCTTGCGCACCGAGGAGATGACGGTGGAGTGATCCTTGTTGAAGCGCGAGGCGATCTCCGGAAACGAGCTCTTGGTGAGCTTGCGGCACAGGTACATGGCCACCTGGCGAGCGTGCGCCAGCGCCTTGTGCCGCCGGTCCTCGCGCAGCGCCTCCAGCGTCACCTTGTAGTAGCGCGCCACTTCCTTCTGGATGAGCTCCACATCCACCACGCGGTTGGTGGGCAGGATGTCCTTGAGCACCTGCGAGGCGAACTCCACCGTGAGCGGCTGCCGCGACAGGCTGTGGATGGCCGACAGCTTCACCAGCGCGCCCTCCAGCTCGCGGACGTTCTTCTGGATGTGCTTGGCGATGAAGTGCGCCACGTCATCCGGCAGCATCAGCCGCTCGGCCTCCGCCTTCTTCTGGAGGATGGCCACCCGCGTCTCGTAGTTCGGCTCGCGGATGTCCGTAATCAGCCCCATGGTGAAGCGGCTGCGCAGCCGCTCCTCCAGGCCGGGAATCTCCGAGGGCAGCGTGTCGCTGGTGAGGACGATGGCCTTGTTCAGCTCGTAGAGCGTGTTGAAGGTGTAGAAGAACTCCTTCTGTGTCTCCTCGCGCTTGCCCAGGAACTGGATGTCGTCGATGAGCAGCACGTCGCACTCCTCCCGGAACTTCCGCCGGAAGTCGGACATGCGGTGCTCGCGCACGCTCTCCACGTACTCGTTGGTGAACTGCTCGCTCGACAGGTACACCACCCGCTGCGACGGATCCTTCTCCCAGATGTGGTTGCCCACCGCGTGGAGCAGGTGCGTCTTCCCCAGACCCGTACCTCCATAGACGTACAGGGGGTTGTAGTGGTAGCCGGGCTTGTCGGCCACGGCGGCGGCGGCGGCGGCGGGGAGCTGGTTGCTGTCCGACACCACGAAGGTGGCGAAGGTGAAGCGCACGTTCAGCCGCGAGGGCCGAGCCGTGTTCACCTTGACTGTCGGTGTGGGCGGCAGGTGTACCGAGGAGGCCGGCGTCTCCACCACTTCATAGGCCACTTTGACCAGTCCGTCCCCTACCCGAGCGAGCGTCGCCTCCAGCAGGCCGCGGTAGTGGTCGTCCACCCAGTCGCGAAAGAAGCGATCGGGAACACCCAACACGAGCGCACCTTCCCGTACCTCCAGGGCGCGCATTCGCTCCAGCCAGGTGAGCGCGTACGTCTTGCCGTCCTGGCGGATGGTATCCAGCGTTCGGGCCCAGATAATCCCGGCACTTGGCGGTGTACTGAGGGCTTCGGCGAGGGCGCTCACACGTGTCTCGGTAACGCAAAATCGGCCAGAGGCCGAGGAGCCGCCCGTGGTAACAAACGCACACTGTACGATCAAGCACCCGGTTCAACCGGCCGGAAAGCCGAGGGTTTCTTCCACCGTTTTTGATCGGCAACGGATGTGCCGCCCGACCCCGATTGTGGTGGCGGCCCCCTAACCCCCCAGGTCTTGGGGGGGCCCCTCCGGACTTCACGCGGAGTGCGGGGTCGCAAAAGGGTGGGGAGGAGCGCGGACAGGCGGGCGGCGGTGAGGGGAAGGATGAGGTCCAACGTTGACTTGGGTGGGAGAACGGGTTACGAGCGCCGCCTTTTCCCAGAGCCGCGCCGGATCAGAGGTGCCGCCGTCGTTTCAGGAGTTCAGCCGTGTCCAAGCGCACGTATCAGCCGTCGAAAGTGAAGCGCAACCGCACCCACGGGTTCCGCAAGCGCAACAGCACCAAGGCCGGTCAGGAGGTGCTCAAGCGCCGCCGGGCCAAGGGCCGGAAGCGCCTCGTGGTGTCCGCCGCGAAGAAGTAGGCCGAGGGCCGCCCGTGACGGCCAGGGGCGAAGCGCCAGCACGCCAGGGAGAAGCGTTTCCCAAGGCCCTGCGCCTGTTGCGCCGTCACGAGTTCCTCCAGGTCCAGGAGGGTGGGCAGAAGGTCTCGGCCGACTGCCTGCTGGCGCTGTCCAAGCGCAATGGCCGGGCCTACACCCGACTGGGGCTGACCGTCTCCAGCAAGGTGGGCAACGCCGTGGTGCGCGTGCGCCTGCGGCGCTTGCTGCGCGAGCTGTTCCGCAAGCGGCGCGCGCAATGGCCCACCGGCCTGGACGTGGTGCTGGTGGTGCGCTCCTCGGGCAAGGACGTCTCCTTCGCTGAAATGGCGCGCGCCTTCGATGGTGTTACCCGCAAGCTGCAGCGGCTCTCCCCGGCCGCGCCCGGAGGGGCCTCCTCATGAGTCCGCTTGCCTTCCTGCTGTCCCTTCCCATCCGCTTCTACCGGCGGGTGATTGGACCGCTGCTGCCGAAGGTGTGCCGCTTCCACCCCTCGTGCTCCACGTACGCGCTCCAGGCCCTGGAGAAGCATGGCGGCCTGAAGGGCAGTGGCCTCACGGTGTGGCGACTGTTGCGCTGCAACCCCTTCCACCCCGGCGGCGTTGATCCGGTGCCCTGAGCGCGGTAGCCGCCCCGCTGGCCCTCTCCGCCGGGAGAGGGGACCTTTCATATGAACCTTCCTGACGATCCTTTCTCGCCGAACCAGAACGACTCGCAGAAGCGGCTGCTGGTAGCCCTCGGCCTGTCCTTCGCGGCCATCACCGTCTACATGCTCTTCCTGGCGCCTCCGCCTCCGCCTCCGCCCGAGGCCACGGGCCTGGACGCGGGCGTGGCGGTGGGCGGGCCGACGGACGCGGGCACCGCGGGGGTGGGCGCGCCGACGCCTCCCGTGGGGGGCACGCTGGACGGTATCGCCGTGGGCATGCCGACGGAGGCCGAGGTGCCGGTGCGCACGGTGGAGCGCGCGCGCCAGGAGGCCCGCTACGCCTTCTCGAGCGAGGGCGCGGGCTTCACCTCCGCGGAGCTGCAGGGCCCGAAGATGCGCGAGCAGCAGGAGCTGACGGTCGCCGAGGGCTTCAAGAAGCTCTTTGGCGCGGAGCTGCCGCCGCCGCCGCAGATGAACCTGGTGAAGCCGGTGCCGGGCCAGCCGCTGCCGCTGTCGCTCTCCATCGACGGGCCGGCGCCGCTGCCGGCCAACGCGCGCTGGACGGTGGCCGAGGGCGACGAGGGCCAGGTGCGCTTCTCCACGCGCCGCGGGCCGTGGGAGGTGACCAAGACATTGCAGTGGCCGAAGGCGGGCTTCGAGCTGGTCTACACGGTGCAGGTGAAGAACACCTCGGCCCAGCCGCTCACCGGCGAGCTGCAGCTCCACCACAACCGCGCCATCGACCCGAACTTCGAGCACGCGCCCTCCTTCTTCGGAGGCGTGGGCAACCAGAGCCGCGCCGCGTGCCACGTGGGCGAGGACCTGCACAAGCTGGTGCCCGATGACGAGCCGCCCCAGGACTTCCGGGGCCCGGTGCATTACTTCGGCATCGACCAGCAGTACTTCCTGTCGCTGCTCTACCCGATTGAGGGCCCCCGGGCGGGCCACTGCGTGCTCACGGCCACGCCCACCGCGCGCCAGGTGACGGCGGGCTTCCCGCTCACGGTGAACGCGGGCGAGACGGTGACGATGCGCTTCGGCGGCTGGTTCGGGCCGAAGGACCCCGACTTGCTGCAGCTGGTGCCGGGCCAGGACGTGCTAGGCGCCGCGGGCCTCACGGCCGCGCCCTGGAGCCCCGCCATCGGCAAGACGGTGGACTTCGGCATCTGGGAGCTGATCTGCCGGCCGCTGCTCTTCTTCATGAAGAAGTTCCACGGCATGACGGGCAACTGGGGTGTGGCCATCATGCTGCTCACCCTGCTGGTGAAGCTCGTGCTGCTGCCGCTCACCTACAAGTCCATGGTGGGCATGGAGGCGGTGAAGGAGCTGCAGCCCAAGATGGAGGAGCTGCGCAAGAAGTACGCGGATGACCGCGAGCGCATGAACCTCGAGGTGATGAAGCTCTACCAGCAGGCGAAGGTGAACCCGCTGGGCGGCTGTCTGCCGCTGCTCATTCAGATGCCGGTGTGGATCGCCCTGTTCACCGCGCTGCGCAACAGCTTCGACATCTACTGGGAGCCCTTCGTCGGCCCCATCTGGCGGGACCTCACGTACAAGGACCCCACGTACCTGCTGCCGCTGGCGCTGGGCGTGTCGATGATCATCACCCAGAAGATGCAGCCGCAGATGATGGATGCGGCCCAGGCGCGCATCATGATCTGGGTGATGCCGATCATCTTCACCCTGACGCTGTTGCAGTACCCGGCGGGTCTGTCGCTCTACATCTTCACCAACAACATCCTCTCCATCGGCCAGCAGTACGGGCTGAGGAAGTGGCTGGACCGCAAGAAGGACAAAGGTGGCGGGAGTTCACCGCCCGCCGTGGCCTCCGCGGGAGGCAAGCGCAAGTGACCGAGCAAGCTCCCCCGCAGCAGTCCGCCGCGCCCGCCACGGGTGACACGCGCGTGCGCGCCGAGAAGCTCCTGACCGACATCCTCGGGCTGATGGGCTACCCCGCGCGGCTGGAGTTCCAGGACGCCTCGGATGGCAGCCTCGCCGTGGCGCTCCACTTCGAACCGGGCCCGCCGCCCGGCGTGGAGAACGGCAAGCGCAGCCAGGTGGTGGACTCGCTCCAGTTCCTGCTCAACAAGATGCTCCACCGCCCCGGCGTCGAGCGCCGCTGGGTGCTGCTGGGCGCGGGTGTCATCCCCGAGCCCCGGCCCCGCAAGGAGCCCCAGGCGCCCGCGCCCGCTCCGGCTCCGGCTCCGACCGGTGCGGCCGCTGCCCGCCCACCCGCTCCTGCCCGGGCCCAGCCGCAGGCCGCTGCTCCCGCGCCCGCCAAGGCGCCGGCTCGAGCGCCCGCGCCGCCGGCCGCGCCTCCGGCGAAGCGAGGCGAGGTGGATGAGCGCACGCTGGAGGTGGGCGAGGATGCGCTGCTGCACGCGGCTGCTCGCAAGCTGGCCGAGAAGTCGGCCTCGCTCGGCCGCTTCTATGCCATCGCGGCGATGAAACAGGATGACCGGGCACGCGTCCTAAAGGCAGTGTCGGGGGTTGCCGGGGTCGCTGTGACGGGAGAGGGCGAGGGGCGGTGCCGCCGTATGGTGTTCTCTCCGGAGAAGCCGGCGCCGCTGCCCCGCAAGCTCCTGCTTCCGGAGGACGACGAGGACGACTTCGAGGGCTGAGCTGCCGGAGCCCTGAGGAGAGGACATGGGCAAGGCCAAGTCACTCAAGGACAAGCTGTTCGGGGCCGCGGTGCTCAAGATGAGCTTCCGGCTGCGTGGGGACGAGGAGTCGCCCGCCTTCCGCTTCGTGTACCCCGGGGTGCTGAGGGACCTCGAGCTGGAGGACACGGCGGTCGAGAAGTACATCGAGGAGAACCGCGAGGCCGTGGAGAAGGCCGCCCGGGGTTCCACTCCGCCCACCGGCACCCGGTGAGCCACGCACCCGTTTCCACCATCGCCGCGCTGGCGACCGCGCCGGCGGCGGGCGCCGTGGGAATCCTCCGGCTCTCCGGTCCCGCCGCGCTGGAGGTGGGCCGCCGGCTGGCCCCGAGCGTGCCGGCCGAGCCCACGCCCCGCCACGCCTACCTCGCCTCTTTCGTGGATGCCGAGGGCCGCACGCTCGATGAGGGCCTGTTCCTCTACTTCCGCGCGCCCGCCTCGTTCACGGGCGAAGAGGTGGTGGAGCTGCAGGCCCATGGAGGCCCACGCCTGCTGCGCCTGCTGCTCGCGCGCGTGCTGGAGGATGAGCGCGTGCGTCCGGCCCGCCCGGGAGAGTTCACCCGGCGCGCCTTCCTCAACGGCCGCATGGACCTGACGCGCGCGGAGGCGGTGGCGGACCTGGTGGCGGCCGACTCGGAGGCGGCGGTGCGCGCGGCGGCGGCGGGGCTTTCTGGCGTGCTGGCCGAGCGGGTGCGCGCGCTGGAGGCGCCGCTGCGAGACCTCCACGCGGATGTAGAGGGCGTGCTCAACTTCCCGGACGAGGCCGAGGGCGCGGACGCGGACGCGGGCGCGCGTGTGGCGGCGCTGCTCACCCAGGCCCAGGGGATGCTGGCCGAGGCCGCACGTGGCAGGCTGGTGCGCCAGGGCGCGCGCGTGGCGCTCTACGGCCCGGTGAACGCCGGCAAGTCCACCCTCTTCAACCGGCTGGTGGGCGAGGCGCGGGCCCTGGTGGACGAGGAGCCCGGCACCACGCGCGATGTGCTGGAGGCCCGCGTCGAGTGGGAGGGGCTGGGCCTCACGCTGCTGGACACCGCGGGGCTGCGCGAGGCGCCGGGCCGCGTGGAGGCGCTCGGAATCGCGCGCACGCGCGAGGCCCTGTCCGCCGTGGACCTGGCCGTGCTCGTGCTGCCTCCCGAGGCCTCCGAGGCCGAGGCCGAGACGTGGCTGCGCGAGGCGGGCGCGACGGCCGTGCTCCGCGTGGCGGGCAAGTGCGACGTGGCCTCCGAGGCGGCTGCCCGGGAGTCGGAGCTTCGTGTGAGCGGACGGACAGGTGCGGGCGTCGAGGCGCTGCGCACCGCGGTCCTCTCGCGCCTGTGGGGCAGTGGAGCCCCCACGGCGGTGGCCCTCGTCTCCGAGCGCCATGCCGACGCCCTGCGCCGGGCCTGTGAGGCCCTGGCGCGTGCGGAAGCGGCCCGCCATGTCTCCACCCTGGAGGTTGTCTCCGGCGAGGTAGGCCTGGCCCTCGAGGCCCTGGGCGAAGTGTCCGGAACCAGCGTCTCCGAAGCCCTGCTGGACGCCATCTTCCAGCGCTTCTGCATTGGCAAGTAGCGCACTTGCCTGGGGCTCCCCGGCCGGTGTCAGACCCCTCCCTAGAATGCGTCTCTGTTCAGCCGCCGCACGGGAGAGAACGGTGACGGAAAACCGCATTGATCAGGCGACGTACTCGGTCCTCAGCGCCCTGCCCACGGGATGGGTGGGAGAGATCGTCGAAGACGAGCTCGTCGCTTCGCCCCGCCCCTTGGCCGCCCAGACGCGCGCGGCCTTCATGCTGGGGGTGGAGCTGGGCGAGCATCTCGACCCGAGGCGCGGCGGCAGTGGCCGCTGGTGCTTCCTGCGCGCCCCCGAGCTGCACCTGGGCCGCGATGTGATGGTGCCGGACCTGGCCGGTTGGCGGCGCGACCGCGTGTCCCAGCCGCCCCAGCCCGACGAGCCCTTCCTCACGGTCGCGCCCGACTGGGTGTGCGAGGTCGTCTCGCCGGTGACCGTGGCGCTGGACCGCGTGCGCAAGCTGCCGCTGTACGCCCAGCACGGCGTGTCGCACGCCTGGTTCATTGATCCGGAGGCGCGCACCCTCGAGGTGTTCCAGCGCCTCAAGCGCGGCTGGCTCTTCGCTGGCTGCTACGAGGGCGATGCCCTGGTGCGCTCCGAGCCCTTCCCCAACTTCACGCTGGAGCTGGGCTCACTCTGGCTGGCCGACGACACGCTCGTGCCGCTGGCCCTGGCGGCGGGGCGGTAGGCAGCGCTCAGGTTCGGCTCCCGGGCTGCCGGCGCCAACGGCGCAGCAGCTCGAGGAGCTGGGGGGTGTCCACCGGCTTGGGCAGGTAGTCGCTGGCTCCGGCGGCGAGGCACAGCTCGCGGTCCTCCTTCAGCGCCTTGGCGGTGATGGCGATGATGGGCAGGGTGGCGAAGCGCGAATCCTTCCGGATGGCGCGCATGGTCTCGTAGCCGTCCATCTCCGGCATCATCATGTCCATGAGGACGACGTCGACCTCCGGATGGGCGCGCAGCACTTCCAGGCCCACCCGGCCATTCTCCGCGTGCAGCACCGCCATGCCCTGGCTTTCCAGGGCGCTGGCGAGCGCGAAGATGTTGCGGATGTCGTCATCCACGATGAGCACCGTGCCCCCGGCGAGGCGGGCATCCAGCTCCACGGGCGTGGAGTTCAGCTGGGGGTTCGGCGCGGGGGGCGCGGG
Source organism: Hyalangium ruber (assembly GCF_034259325.1). Taxonomy (NCBI): domain Bacteria; kingdom Pseudomonadati; phylum Myxococcota; class Myxococcia; order Myxococcales; family Archangiaceae; genus Hyalangium; species Hyalangium rubrum. The sequence continues at coordinate 67,798 of NZ_JAXIVS010000014.1, forward strand.
GACCTGGAGCATGTTGCTGGAGGCGCTGCCCTCCGCGAGGGGATGGGCGCCAGGCAGGTAGAGGGTGAAGGTGCTCCCCTTGCCCGGCTGGCTCTCCAGGTGGAGCTCTCCGCCCAGCAGGTGGGCCATGGCGCGGCTGATGGAGAGCCCCAACCCGGTGCCGCCGTACTTGCGGCTCGTGGTGCCATCCGCCTGCTGGAAGGCCTCGAAGATGAGCTTCTGCTTGTCCCTGGGGATGCCGATGCCGCTGTCCACCACGCTGAAGGCGAGCACGCGCTCGGCGCGCTGGAGCGCCTCGGTGTCGAAGCGCGCGCCCTGCCCGTCCGCCGGGGTGATGTGCAGGTCCACCCGACCGCTGCCGGTGAACTTGAAGGCGTTGGAGAGCAGGTTCTTGAGCACCTGCTGGAGCCGCTGCACGTCGGTGTGCAGCGTGGCGGGCAGCCCCTCGCCCAGGTGTACCGAGAAGCCCAGGCCCTTCTGCTCGGCCACGTGCCGGAAGCTGCGCTCGATGAACTCCTTCACCTCGGAGAGGCGCACCTCGTACGGCTCCACCCGCATCTTCCCGGCCTCTATCTTCGACAGGTCCAGGATTTCGTTGATCAGGCTGAGCAGCTCCGTGCCCGAGGCGTGGATGGTCTTCGCGTACTCCACCTCCTTGGAGCTGAGGCGCCGCTCTTTGTTCTCCGCCAGCACCCGCGCGAGGATGAGCAGGCTGTTGAGCGGCGTGCGCAGCTCGTGGCTCATGTTGGCCAGGAACTCGCTCTTGTACTTGGAGGCCAGCGCGAGCTGCTCGGTCACGTTCACGTTGTCCGAGAGGTCCTTCCACACGCCCGTTACGCCCTGCACCTCGAGGTGGCCGCTCAGCTTCTCCTCCGTGCCCACCTCCTTGGCGACGCGGTTCACCTCCGCCGCGAACGCGGAGAGCTGATCCACCATCGTGTTCACCGTGTTCTTCAGCGCCAGCATCTCGCCGCGCATCTCCACGGAAATCTTTCGGTCGAGCTCCCCTCGCGCCACGGCCGCCGCCACCTGGGAGATGTCGCGCACCTGCTCGCTCACACTGCCGACCAGGAAGTTCACGGTGTCGGTGAGCTCCTTCCAGACGCCGGACACGCCCGGCACGTGGGCCTGGCCTCCCAGCTTCCCCTCCGCGCCCACCTCCCGGGCGACGCGGATCACCTCCGCGGTGAACACGGAGAGCTGATCCACCAGCGCGTTCACCGTGGTGCCGATGCGCAGCAGCGCGCCCTTCAGCGGCTGGCCCTCCAGCGCCAGGGCCATCTTCTGGCGGAGCTCCCCGCGCGCCACGGCGCCCAGCACGCGCTCCACCTCGCGCAGCCCCCGGGTGAGGGCGGCGTCGTTGTCGAGCTGGGTGTTGAAGGCTTGCGCCAGCTGATCCACCAAGCGGTGGGTGCCATACAGCGGAAGGCGGTGGGTGAAGTCTCCCTGGTGGGCGGCCTCCATCGCGGCGAGCAGGGCGCGCAGCTGCGCTTCCTCGCTCGGGGGCGGCAGTTCGGTGACTCTCTTGTCCAAGGTAAGGCTCCTGGGCGCGCCCAGGGCCGTGTCGGGCCAGAGGACGCGGGCAGCGCACTCTGGCCCACCGTGACGGGGGCAGACGAGCACGCTCCTCCGCGCCGAGCCGGAGCCGCGTTGGGTGGTGGACGCTTGCGTCAGGCCGGGAGCGGCACTTCGCTCGGGCGCAGCAACCGGCGCACCGCGCGCAGCAACAGCTCCGGATCCACCGGCGCCGCGAGGAAGCCCCGCGCGCCCACCCTCTGGGCCCGCGTCAGCTCCTGCTCCGGCGCCTTGCCCGCCACCAACAGCCGCGCGCGCACCCGCTCACCCAGGACCTCCATGGAAGGCAGCGGGGAGATGACCACCGCGTCCTCGTCCGCCGCGCGCACCTCGGCGGCGCTCGCCACCCGGGCCGCGATGCCCGCCGCGCCCAGCACATGCACCAGGCCCGTGGTCGCCTCGGTGCCCCAGCCATACACCAGCACCCGCGCGAGCGGAGCCGAGGGGGCCAGCACCGCCGTGGCCACCGGCACGAGCCGAGAGGGCTCTGCCTCCAGCTCCACGTCCAGCTCCAGCGGCGAGAACAGCGGCAGCCCGTCCTGCTCCAGCGTGGCCGCCTGTGCCTTGACGTCCGGCGCGCTTGGCCCCGGGCCCGCGTGGATGTCCTCGGCCAGGAAGCTGTCGATGAAGGGCAGCAATTCCTCGGCTTCGGGCAGCGCCAGGGCCTCGGGCGCCTCGGGCTGCTCCACTGTATGCACCTCGCCGCGATACAGCCGGCCGATGGCGCGGCGGATGGCCGGGTCCGGAGCGAGCCGCGCCACCACCCGCTTGCCCGACACGTTCTTCACCACATCCAACGAGGCCAGGCTCGCCGGCGCCGCGATGGCCACCACCAGCACCGCCTCGCGAGGGCCCTCCAGCCGCAGCGGCACCACCCGGTGCGCCTCCGCCACCTTCACCGGCACCAGCCGCGCCAGCCGCGCGTCCAACAACTGCGAGTCCAGGTCCACCGCCGCCACGCCCGTCTGCTCCGCCAGCGCGGCGAACACCTGGGTGGCCTCGCAGAAGCCCTGGTCCACCACCACCTGCCCCAGCGGCATGCCCCATTGCCGCTGGAACCCCAGCGCCGCTTGAAGCTGCAGCGCGTCCACCACCCCCCGGGAAAGAAGGATGTCGCCCAGGCGCTTCTTCATGGTGTGTTCCCTCCGGCCGCCCCCCAGCGGACCCTTGGCGAGGACCTGGTCCACAACGGAGACACAGGTAGGTGAATGTCTGCCTTCCTACCCCGTTCCGGTCCCGGGCGCCATACCACTTTAGCGCCAGACGCTTCCGTCTCTCCGCCACAAGACCGCGATTTTCCAGGATTTTTGCCCCTATTCTCCGAGAAGGCGGGCTGTCCGGGCTTCCACCCCCGCGCCGGTTGCCCTCACGGCGGCCGGGTGTGCCCCTGCTTGCCTGCCCGTCCATGTAGGTGGATTCCATGCACACCTTCCGGGGCATGCGAGAGGCGTCCTTGGATGAAGTGCTCCGCCACCTTCGCGAGGAGGTGTCTTCGGCGGGAGCGGTGAGGGTGGGAGAGCGCCTGGAGGGCGTGCGGGTGCGCCCCGAGCACCTGGGTCCCTTTCTGCACTTCCGGCGGGGGCGCTACACCCGCAACCTCGTCTACCGGGACCCGGGCTTCGAGGTGGTGCTCAACTGCTGGGACACTGGCGCCGTCTCGCCCATCCATGACCATGACGGCCAGGAGTGCTGGTTCAGCATCCAGGCGGGCACCTTCATGCTCGAGGACTTTCCCCTGCTCTCCGGCGGCCGGGAGCCAGGGCCCGCCGTGCTGGGCCCCCCCCGCATCGCCGACATGGTGGGCCCCGGGCACGTGGATCACCGCTCGCCCCAGGACTCCATCCACCGCGTCTCGGCGCTGATCGGCCCCGCCGTCACCCTGCACGTGTACGCCGCCCCCGTGGAGCGCTGTCTCGTCTTCGATGCGCGCCGACAGCGGTGTACATGGCGTATGCTCTCCTACCATTCCATCTTCGGCCGCCCCGTCCAGGAGTCTTCTTGGGGGGAAACCACCGATCGGCGGTAGCAGCGCCGGCTCTTTCCCTCCGTCTCATTTTCCGAGGGGGACTCACACCCCCAGGGCGGGTGTGAATGACGGCAAGTTGACCGATGGGCGCACAGGTAGTCGCCGGTAAACTCACACCATGGCGGAACTGTTTGCTGGCAAGCCCTCTCGTCGCTCGTCGCGAGAAGCCGGACAGGTGGCAGTCGAAGCGGCACTCACCATGCCGCTGTTCGTCTTCCTGATCCTCGGCATCCTTCAGCTGGGGCTGACCTCCCAGGCGCGAGTCATGGCCAAGTATGCCGCCTATCGCGCCGCGCGCGTAGGGGCCCTCAACCACGCGGACCCCGAGGCCATCGAGGCGGCGGCCATCCTGCACCTCATGCCGGTGCTCGTGGGCAACGACGAAGTCATCATGCCCACCAGCTCCTCGACCGACGTCATCGCCAAGTTCAACGTCTTCGCCCAGGCGGGCGGCATTGGCAACCGGCTCGGCGCCACCGGGCTCAAGCAGGTCAAGACGGTCATCTGCGGCCCGACGCAGGCGGAGTTCGGCGTCGGCGGCCAGCGTCAGCTGGCCCGGGTGGATCAAAGCACGCTCAACGGCCGGGGCAGCTCCAACGAGGTGGACTTCGATGACCCCTTCGTCCAGAGCGGCCCGGACAACTTCTACGCGGGCGCGTCGGGCGCCGATGCGCTGCGCCGCTTCAACCGCATGCGCCTGCGCGTGCAGGTGCAGCTGCTGTACCGGATGCCCATCCCCTTCGCCAACATGATCATCACCAAGGCCTACCTGGGCCTGCAGATGCCGTCGGTGATGATGATGCCCCAGGAGAACAAGGACCCCATCTCCCGGTATGTTCCGCAGACGTACGCCAACGTGAAGCGCGCCCATGACCTGGGCATCTACGTGGTCCCCATCAACGCCGGCTACGCCATGCGCATGCAGAGCAACATGTTCCTGTCGCGCTTCCGTCCCCCCGCCCGCAACGAGTGCTCGCACTACGGGCAGGGCAAGCAGAGCCTCTAGTCCTCCGCGCGAGGTCCAATCCTTATGAAGAACCTCCCCCACTCCCGTCGTTCCCCTGCCCGGTCGCGAGGCCTGCGTGCCCGCGGCCAGACGATGATCCTCGGCGCCGTGTCGCTGCTGATCCTCGCGCTCATCGTCTTCGTGACCTTCAACGTCACGGTGGCGGTGCAGCAGAAGATCAAGGTGCAGAACTACTCGGACGCCAAGGCCTTCTCCATGGCCGTGGCCGAGGCCCGTACGCTCAACTACATGGCGTACACCAACCGCGCCATCGCCTCGGCCTACGTGGGCATGGCCAACGCCAGCGCCTATATGTCCGAGGCCGCCATCCTGGCGGACCTGAAGTTCGGCGCCTCGCAGGTCATGGGCACCATCGCCGGCATCGAGTCGGGCCTGTGCTACTGCTGCTGGGCCGGCCCCTGCTGCATCCAGCACTGCTGGCACGCCACCGAGGCGGGCATCAACTCCGCCGGCCTGCTGATCGACTACTTCACGGGCAAGATGGGCGGCAAGCTGCGCAAGCTGGATGCGCCCTTCCGGCAGACCATGCAGGCGCTCAACGCCCACGTGGACGTGATTCACCTGTCGCAGACCGCGGCCCAGGGCCAGGTGGCCATCATGCTGATGGGCGGCACCTTCGCCAACCTCAAGCGCAACAACATGCAGAAGGCCGACCAGAAGACCGAGGACGACATGATGGTGGCCGCCCTCAACATCAACCAGTGGCAGAAGGTCTTCTACAGCAACAAGCAGGTCAAGCAGCGCATCATGGCCGAGACGGTGAACGCCACCCGCCATGACTTCACGTGGAACCGCACCGGCGGCAACCCCATCACCCTGTTCCCGCCCAACTGGGTGGCCGACAACGTGAAGGCCTCGCTGTGGATGGGGCCCAAGGGCACCTGGGGCGTGGCGCAGACGCCGTTCCCCGGCGCGGCCAGCGGGCGCACCGGCTTCGTGGACAGCAACATCGGCGGCTTCGGCGGCTTCACCCAGGACGCGCCCGCGGGCACCACGCGCGGCCAGACGGTGGCCTCCACCGACTGGGGCACCCTGGCGGGCACCTGGCGCCATGGCGCCGGCGCCTCGACGCTGCCCTTCATGGCCCCCATCGCCAACGCCTCGTCGATTCGCACCGGCAACAGCACGGGCCACAGCGGCGGCTTCATGGCCGACTTCACCAACAGCATCCACAACGGCTCGCACGGCCCCAACCAGCTGGACCTGGGCCGCTTCGTCGAGTTCGACATCGGCACCAGCGCCCCCTTCAACCAGCCGGCCGTGTACGCGGCGGTGACCACCGACTCGCGCTACAACGAGTACGGCAAGCGCGGCCCCTGGGAAATCAAGAAGGACGAGTCCGGCGTGCTCACCGTCAAGGGCGTGGGCAGCCAGGATGGCCGCCTGGCCATCGCCAACAACAACCCCACCAAGGCCTTCTCCAAGGCGATGGTCTACTACCACCGCATCGGTGACTGGTCCGACTACCCCAACATCTTCAACCCGTACTGGCGCGCCAAGCTCGACACGGTGTCGCAGACGGAGCTGGCCATGGCGCTGGGCATCTTCGACACCGACGCGCTCACCGTGGCCACCGGCGCGCGCAGCGTGAACTCCAGCGCGGTCAACATCTCCAAGTGAGGAACGCCATGAGCCCTCTCTCTCCGAACGTGAAGACCCGGATGCGCAACCCGCGCGGCGGCGCCATGGTGGAGTTCGTCGTCCTCAACATCACCCTGGTGCCCCTGCTGCTCTACGCCATCTTCCTCATGGACGCGGCGTACATGAAGCTGGACCTCCAGGAGACGGTCGTCTCGGGCGTGTGGGACTTCTCCCAGCGCAACACCGAGCCGCCCGGTGGCAAGAGCGGCCTGTCCTCGCCCAACTCCTACGACAGCAACAACGGCCTGGAGCTGCAGGCCACCGCCAAGGCCCTGCGTATCGCCTACGCGGACCACACCTCCGCCGTGGATGACGGCGCCGAGGCCGACCAGAGCAATGGCTACGGCGTGGCCGAGCGCCTGCGCGGCAACGGCAAGGGCGGCAAGGAGGGCCACAAGGTCCACCACACCGGCTTTGGCGCCCAGTACACCTTCCGCTTCAAGGAGCCGCCCTCCAACGCCGAGGAGGATGACCCGGAGGAGGGCGAGGACACGGGCGGTGACCTGGACACGCAGATGCGCTGCTTCACCGGCACCTACAAGGAGCGCTACAAGACCGGCGGGCAGTCGACGACGATGAACGACCTGGCGTGGACCATGGACCCGATGATGCGGAGCTTCGGCAAGTCCGGCTACAACGCGGGCAACGAGGTGACGTGCGAGTCGGTCGGCTTCATCTACAACTACATCATCCCTCAGGAGTTCCTGAACGACAGCTTCTCCGAGGTGAAGATGTCCAAGATGGACCGTCGCCGCGACCAGGGTGGCAAGGGCGTTCACGACTGGCAGGGTGAGGGCGGCGCCGTGGACAACGTCGTGGCGTACGAGACGGCGGCCATCAGCTTCAACACCTGGGCGCTGCGCAACGGCGCCGACCAGGGGGCCAAGGCGGCGAGCGGCTACGGCGCCAAGGAGTGGAATCAGTACAACGGCAAGGTGGACAAGGCCGACATCGGCGCGCGCAGCGGCGGCCTGTTCGCCGGCTCGCCGGACCCCAAGGACAACCCCTTCTACCGGCGCGTCCAGTACATGTACGCCTCGGGGGCCTCCGCCATCACCTACGCCGCGGTGACCGCCGCGTCGATGAACCTCATGGGCAAGGCGGGCATGACGGGCGAGAAGCTGGTGGGCATGTATGCGGCCCCCGCGGGCGCGCCCAACTCGCTGCTGGGCATGCCGAACATCGCCGGCGTGTTCATGACGGCGCGCTACAAGCCGGGCTCTCCGGGCCAGAAGCAGGACACCCCCATGGGGCTCATCCCCATTGGCGGTTTCGGTAACTCGTTCCTGTCCACGCCCTACACCGGCCCGAACAACAAGTACCAGCAGGCCTACAACGCGCGTGGGCCCTACTACATGGGCTGCAAGAACCAGGAGAATCCGGATTGCTGAGGCTTCGACTCATCGCCGCCTTGCTGTTGGCGGCGCCCGCCCTGGCCGCGCCCCCGAAGTCTGGGGGCACGGCTCCGGCCTCGAAGCCGGCGGCGGCCGCCGCTGGCGAGACGTGCTCCACCTGTGGCACCTCGGGTGAGGGTGGGACTTGCTCGGCGGATCAGGCCGGCAAGGGCCCCTCCGAGCTCACGGACGAGGAGTGGAGCGAGTACGTCCGCAAGAAGATCGCCGAGAGCGAGGCCCCCAAGCCCGAGCCGGTGGATCCGGATCCGTTCGCCTTCAGCCTCTACCAGGGCCGGCGCCCCGAGTTCATGGGCGAGCAGACGATCATCAACGGGGCGAAGATGAAGATCGCCTCGCTCATCGTCCCGGACCCGCCGCACGTGGTGGCCCAGGAGTACTACGAAGTCTTCGAGAAGATGGGCTTCCGGCCCCTGGTGGGAGAAATCCCCAACACCCGGGGCGTGCGCTACCTGAGCTTCCGGCCCACCGGCAGCAACAACCTCAAGACGGTGACGCTGGTGCCCAACGGCTCGGGCACCGTCATCCTCGCCTCGGTGGGCAACCCCGAGGACATGCTGCTCAAGAAGCCGGACCTGCCCGACGGAGTGCCGGTGCCGCCCCAGGCGGAGGCCGCCTCGGTGATTCAGCAGACGGAGCCGGGCGCCAGCAGCCGCAGCGCGTTCTTCCTGGTGCGGGGCACCAGCCCGGCGAGCGTGCGTGAGTTCTATCGCCAGGAGATGAAGCAGCGCGGCTTCAACCTCGTGGCCCAGCCCCAGGAGGGCCAGGACACGGAGAGCTTCGAGAAGGGCGAGCTGATGATGTCGGTGACGGCCCGGCCGCACTCCGAGCCTGGGAGCGTCGCCGTGAACCTGGTCTGGTTGCAGTAAGCTCGCTTTCGTGGAGACCCCCTCGTGAACTTTCTTCGAATCACCCTGCTGAGTGTGGTGCTGGCCGCGGGTGTCGCGTCCGCCCAGGGCAAGAATGCGCAGACGCCCAAGAAGCCCCCCGAGCCCGTCCTCACCGAGGCGGACATGCCCAAGACGTGCGACGACCAATGCACGCTCATGGACAAGTTCTGCGCGGACCCGTGCCTGAAGGGCGCGGGCGCCAACAAGGCCGCCCAGAAGGCCTGCCACGACAACTGCACGAAGATGATCGACGCGTGCCGGGGCAGCTGCCGCGAGAAGGGCCGCCTCGACAAGCAGTACATGATGGAGAAGCTGAAGCCGGCTCCGGGCATGCGGCCGCCGCCGGGAGCGGAGGAAGAGGGCGATGAGCACTAAGGCGACACAGCTCCAGCAGGGCGCGCCGCGGCGCGAGCGCCGGCAGCGTGGCCAGGCCATGGTCGAGTACTCGGCCATCACCTTCTTCCTGGCGACCTCGGGCGGCGTGGCCATCGTCACCGTGCTGCCGATGTTGATGAACGCGCTGGACCAGTACCTCCAGGGCATCTATTTCATGCTGAACATGGCCATCCCGTGAAAGGATGCGCCGTTCGCGCCCGGGCCTAGAGTCCGGGCGCACCACAGAGGGCTCCAGGCCGGCAGGGGCCCTTGCCGCCTCGAGGAGTCTTCCCCCCATGAAGCGTTCCCGTTTCGTTGCCACCTCCCTGGCCCTGGTCGGGTTGCTGGGTGCCGCCGAGGTGCGCTCGGCCGCCGTCGAGCAGCAGCGCCGCCTGGAGGAGTTCCGCAAGCAGTCCCTGGCGCAGCGCAAGTCGCAGGGCCTGGACAAGGACCGCAAGGCCCTCTACGCCAAGTACCCCACCCCCGAGGTGAAGCTGGCAGCTCCCCCCGGTGGCGGCGGAGACGTGCTCGAGGTACCCGTGGGCACCGAGGCCACCCTGGTGGCCACCGGCCGCATTCCGGGTGACGCCTACCCGCACCTGGACTGCGTCGGCGTGGAGGTGCTCTCGCACAAGGTGACGGAGGGCCGCCTGGAGGTGCGGGTGAAGGTCTCCCCCAACGCGATGCCCGGCACGTGCGAGATGCGCGTGTTCTCCCCGGTGAGCCTGGCGTACGACGACGTCGTCGCCTTCCGCAAGGTGGGCGCGTTCAAGTGGGACCTGGCGCTCGCCAACGGCATGAAGGCGCGCCTGAGCACCAGCTCGCAGAAGGGCTCGGACCTGTTCACCGGCACCTCCGAGTGGTTCTCCAAGGACGGCAAGTCCCTGGGCACCCGCCAGGTGAACATCAACACCGCCAGCGACAAGAACGTCGTCATCACCGTGCAGCGCACCCAGGAGGAGATGGCGGTGGCCTCCCAGGCGGCCACCGAGGCCGTCTCGGGCGCCGACAGCGCTCAGGCGCAGAAGGAGATGATGGCCGTCCAGCAGCAGATGCAGAAGGAGTGCATGAGCCTGCCCTCCGACAAGATGGCCCCCTGCCTGAAGAAGTACTCGGAGCAGATGAAGGCCGCCTCTCAGAAGATGAGAGAGGCCCAGGGCGCCAGCCAGAAGAAGGCGGATGCGGCGATGGTGGGCTGCCAGTCGCTGCGGCTGGACGTGGCCGAGGGCAAGGCGAGCGGCAAGGCCACCGGCTGCGGCGGGCCCGGCGAGGTGGCCGTGACGGGGACTGTCACCGCCGGCAAGTAGCTTCAGGCGGTCACCCGCTCCCAGGCGTCGTGTACGCCTGGGCGGTGGGCACTGCCGCGAAGTCAGGGCCGCGGGGGGGCGTCAGCGTGAGTTGCGCGGGCGCGTCCGGCGGGTGACTTCGGAGGATGTCATGAAGATGCAGGCATGGATGTGGGCGCTGGCGGTGGGAGTGGGGCTGGCCGCGGGGTGGGCGGAAGCCGAGGACCGGCGCAGCGAGGCTCAGCGGTGCGAGGCACGCTGCGATGACGAGTCCCGCCGCTGCCGAGAGATCTGCGAGAAGTACGCGGGCGGCGACAACGACGAATGCACCAAGGCGTGCAGCGACGAGCAGAAGCGCTGCAACCGCCAGTGCAAGGAGCAGGCGCGACGCTAGGGCCGCACCGCTCCGTTTCCCCAACGACTCATTGATTAGAGATTAGAACCGGGTGTCGGGCACCTGCGCGCTCAGCGTGCCCGTCTGCGAGCGGATGACGCCCAGCTTCACCCCGAGCCGGTAGAGCGCCTGCGTCTGCGCGAGCACCGGCTGGAGCGGCGAGGTGGCCGTGGAGGCGTTGGCCTCGTCCTCGCTGTTGTCCCCGCCGCCGCCGCCGAGCAGCTCGGCGAACACCTCGGCGGGCTGCTTCTTGCGCGGGAACACCTGCACGCGCACCTCCGCGTCCTTGGGCAGCTTGGCCGCTTCCTTGGCCAGCTCCAGCGCCTTGGGGAAGCCGCCCAGCGCGTCCACCAACTTGTTCGCCAGCGCGTCCTCGCCCGTCCACACCCGGCCCTTGGCCACCGCCTGCAGCTGCTCCAGCGGCAGGTTGCGCCCCTTGGCCGCCTTGGCGGTGAAGTCGGCGTAGATGCGGTCCAGGCTCGCCTCGTTCTTGGCGAGCTGCTCGGGGGTGAAGTCCGAGTCGCTGCTGTAGATGTCCGCGTCCTTGCCCTGGACCACCGACTCCCAGTTCACGCCCAGCTTGGACCAGAAGTCCGCGGTCACCATCTTCCCGCCGAACACGCCGATGCTGCCGGTGAGGGTGCCCGGCTGGGCGACGATTTTGTCCGCATCCATGGAGACGAAGTAGCCGCCGCTGGCCGCGTAGGTGGCCATGGAGACGATGACGGGCTTGCCCTTCTCGCGGGCGCGCTGCACCTCGCGGCGCACGGTGTCGCTGGCCACGTAGCTGCCGCCCGGGCTGTCCACGCGGAAGATGATGGCCTTCACCTTGGCGTCATCCGTCGCCTTGCGCAGCGCCAGCGCCACGCTGTCCCCGCCGAACACCTGCTCGCCGCTCAGCGGGTTGGAGTCGCTCTTGCCGCGGTTGATGCCGCCCACGCCGTACACCAGGGCCACCGTCTCGCCTTCCGTGTTCGGCCGGCCCACGCGCTCCAGGTACTTGTCCAGGAAGAGCAGCCGGGAGTCCTCGCCGGCCTCCTTCTTCACCTTCTCGTGTACCTCGTCACGGTAGAGCAGGCCGTCCACCAGCTTCGCCTCCAGCGCGGCCTGGCCCAGCAGCGGTGCCTGGTCGATGAGCCCCTTCACCTCGTCGGGGCCGAGCTTGCGCCCCTCGGCGATGCCGTTGACGACCTGCCCGTAGAGGCTGCCCAGCAGCTTCTCCATGGCCTCCTTGTGGGGCGCGGTGTAGCCCTGCTCGGTATAGGTGTTGACGGCGTTCTTGTACTCGTGGCGCTGGCCGATGCGCGGCTGCACGCCGAGCTTGGCGAACGCGTCGCGGGCGAACGGCGTCTCCATCATCAGCCCGGTGAGCGTCACGTCGCCCGAGGGCTGGATGTAGATTTCATCGAAGGCGGAGGCCAGGTAGTAGGCGCCCGTGCCGCTGCCGCCCTCTCCGAAGGTGTCGGCATAGGCGATGGCCTTCTTGCCGCTGGCGCGGAAGGCCTTCACCGCGTCGCGCAGCTCCTGGATGACGGCGGCACTGCCGGGTTGATCCACGCGGACCAGCAGGGCCTTCACGCGCTCGTCCTTGGCGGCCTTCTCCAGCGCGTCCACCACGTCGCGCACGGTCGTCTCTTCCGAGCCGAAGGCGCCCGCCAGCGAGTCCTGCGCCACCTGCTCGGGCAGAGGCTTGTCCAGGTCCAGCTCGAGCACGAGCGCGCCCGGCACACTCGGCTTGCTCGCCGCGGCGGCCACGACGAGGAAGAAGAAGCCGAGAACGGCCAACACGGACAGCGCGCCGATGATGGCCAGCGATCCGACGAGGAAGCGTTTCATGGGGGGCAGACTCCTGAAGGGCCGGCGATGCGGAGGCGGCCCGGGCTCGGTGCTTACTATTAATGGTGGCGCGGGACGAAGTGCCAGCTACTCGGACTTGCGGAGGACACCGCAGGCGATGCGGTCCCCCGAGTTGCCCGAAGGGTCCGTCACCTGGTCATCCGCGCGAGCGTGGATGACGAGCGCGGTGCCGTCCGCGTCGAAGACGGAGAGCTGGCCCTCGCTGAGTCGCACCCGGTTCGTACTCATCGTGGTGGTGGCCTTGCCGCTCGCGTCCACCTCCAGGTTGGGCAGGTCGCCGGCGTGCGCGCCGGTGGGCGACTCCAGGCCATGCTGCTTCTCCAGCGGGTTGAAGTGAGCCCCCGCGCTGGTGAAGGCCGGCCCCTCGCACAGGCCCACCGCGTGGAAGTGGATGCCGTGGGTGCCGGGGTCGAGTCCGGTGGCCTCGAGCTGGAGTTCCACCGCGCCGTCCTTCTCCACCAGCATCACCGTGGCGACTTTCGTCCCGGCGGCGTTCATCAGCTCGGCCGTCGCGCGCGGCTCGTCGCCACACCCCGCCAGCGCCAGCACGCCTGCCACCCAGAGCATCTCTCGCATGTGTGTTCCCCCTTGTCCCCGCGAGTGTACGGAGGAGCTCGGGAGGGATTTCCTGGCGCGGCACCTCGGTGAAGTCCGGTGAACATTCCGCATGTTGACCCTCGGGCATCCGAGCAACCGCTGGTTTCTCGGGATGACTGCTAGGGTCCGCCGGGTTGGTAGCGCCGTACCCTCCAGCCGATTCGAGGCTCGTATGCGCCGTGCCCCCCTGGCGTTGGTTTCCGCCCTCCTCCTCGCCGCCGCCCCGGCGCTCGCCCAGGGCCCTGCCCCGGCCGCGAAGCCCGCTCCGGCCGCCAAGGCCCCTGCCGGGACGCTCGCCCCCGTCACGAGCGTGGAGGGGATTACCGAGTACCGCCTGCCCAACGGGCTGCGCGTCGTGCTCTTCCCGGATCCGACCAAGCCCACCGTCACCGTCAACGTCACCTACTTCGTCGGCAGCAAGCACGAGGGCTACGGCGAGGCCGGCATGGCCCACCTGCTGGAGCACCTGCTCTTCAAGGGCACGCCCAAGCACAAGAACATCCCCCAGCTGCTCACCGAGCGCGGCGCCCGCCCCAACGGCACCACGTGGATGGACCGCACCAACTACTTCGAGACGCTGCCCGCCTCGGACGCCAACCTCTCCTGGGCCCTGGCCTTCGAGGCGGACCGCATGGTCAACAGCTTCATCGCCAAGAAGGACCTCGACAGCGAGATGACGGTGGTGCGCAACGAGCTGGAGCGCGGGGAGAATGATCCGCACTCGGTGCTCTTCCGCCGGGTGATGAGCGCCGCCTACCTCTTCCACAACTACGGCAAGCCCACCATCGGCACCCGCGCGGACCTGGAGAACGTCCCCATCGAGCGCCTGCAGGCCTTCTACCGCAAGCACTACCGGCCGGATAACGCCATGCTCGTGGTGGCCGGCCGCTTCGAGGAGGCCCGCGCGCTCAAGCTCATCCAGGACACCTTCGGCCGCGTGCGCCCGCCCCGCGAGCCCCTGGCCCGCCCCTACACCGAGGAGCCCACCCAGGACGGCGAGCGCGAAGTCACCCTGCGCCGCGTGGGCGAGACGGCCGCCATCACCGCGCTCTACCACGTGCCCGAGGGCGCCCACCCCGACTTCGCCACCATCGACGTGCTCACCGAGGTGCTCGGCGACGTGCCCTCGGGGCGCCTCTACAAGGCGCTGGTGGAGTCGAAGAAGGCCGCGCGCGCGGGGGCCTCCAACCTGCAGTTGCAGGACCCGGGCGTGCTGGTGTTCAGCGCGCAGCTGCGCGAGGGCCAGTCCGTGGAGGCCGCGCGCGCCACGCTGCTCCAGACGGTGGAGGAGGCGGCCCGCACGCCCTTCACCGCCGAGGAGGTGGCCCGCGCGAAGACGAGCCTGGCCAAGCAGGTGGAGCTGATCCTCAACGACTCGGAGCGCGCCGCCATCATCCTGTCCGAGTGGGGAGCCATCGGCGACTGGCGCCTGCTCTTCCTGCACCGGGACCGGATTGAAGCCGTGAAGCCCGAGGACGTCACCCGCGTGGCGGCCACGTACCTGAAGACGTCCAACCGCACGCTGGGCCAGTTCATCCCCACGCCGAAGCCGGACCGCGCGGAGCTGCCGCCGCGGGTGCAGGTGGCCTCCATGCTCCAGGGCTATACGGGCCGCGCCGCCATCGCCCAGGGCGAGGCGTTCGACCCTTCGCCGGCCAACATCGAGTCGCGGGTGGAGCGCTCGCAGCTGGGCGGGCTGAAGCTGGCGCTGCTGCCGAAGAAGACGCGCGGGGAGATGGTGAGCGTGGTGCTCAACCTGCGCTGGGGCACCGAGCAGACGGTGCTGGGCAAGGAGGACGCGGCGGAGATGGCCGGCGCCCTGCTCATGCGCGGCACGAAGACGAAGAGCCGCCAGCAGATTCAGGATGCGTTGGACAGGCTCAAGGCGCGGGTGGGCATGGATGGAGGGCCGCTGGGCGCCTCCGTCTCCGTGGAGGTGAAGCGCGAGAACCTGGCCGAGGTGCTGAAGCTGGTGGCCGAGGTGCTGCGCGAGCCGGCCTTCGACGCCAAGGAGTTCGCGCTGCTGCAGCAGGAGCGGCTGGCGGCGATGGAGAAGTCGCGCAGCGAGCCGGACATGCTGGGCAACTACGCCTTCCGCCGGGTGCTCAGCGGACATTACCCCAAGGGCCACCCGTACTACGCGCCCACGGTGGAGGAGGCCATCGACGGGGTGAAGACCGTCACCGTGGAGCAGACGCGCGCCTTCTACCGGGACTTCTACGGCGCCTCGCAGGGGGAGCTGGCCGCGGTGGGGGACTTCGACGCGAAGGCGCTCTCGGGGCTGGTGGGCGAGCTGTTCGGTGGGTGGAAGAGCCCGGCGCCGTACGCGCGCGTGCCGCAGCGCTTCAATGACGTGGCGCCTCAGGCGCAGGCGGTGGAGACGCCTGACAAGGCCAACGCCCTGTTCCTGGCGGGGCAGAACCTGAAGCTGAAGGACAATGATCCGGACTGGCCCGCGCTGATGCTGGGCAACTTCATGTTCGGCGGCGGCTTCCTCAACTCGCGGCTGGCCACGCGGATCCGCCAGAAGGATGGCCTGTCCTACGGGGTGAACAGCGGGCTGAGCGCGGGGGCGCTGGATGAGGTGGGCACGTTTACCGCCTACGCCATCTACGCTCCGCAGAATGCCGAGCGGCTGGAGGCGGCCCTGCGCGAGGAGCTGAGCAAGGCGCTGGACAAGGGCTTCACGGTCGAGGAGCTGCAGAAGGCCCGCTCGGGCCTGCTGGAGTACCGGCAGACGGGGCGCGCGCAGGATGGCGGGCTGGCACGGACGCTGGCCAACTACCTGTATTACGGGCGCACGCTGGAGTTCGACGCGGCGCTGGAGCAGCGCATGGCGAAGCTGACGGTGGAGGACGTGCGCAAGGCGCTCGCGCGGCATGTGGACCCGAACAAGCTCACGGTGGTGAAGGCCGGAGACTTCGCCGGGGCGAAGAAGAAGGCGCAGGCCCCCGTGCCCGCCAACGCGGCGCCCTAACGCGTTCCCTGGGGGCGCAGGAGGGCGGCGAGCTCGGGCGTGCGGGCCAGGTCCATCGCCGTCTTCCCGTCCGCGTCCCGAGCTTGGACATCCGCGCCCTTGTCCAGCAGGGCGCGCACCAGCTCCGGAGCGCCCGCGGACACGGCCAGCATGAGGGGCGTGCGCCGCAGGTCCGGCTCGCGCGCGTTCACGTCCGCGCCGTGAGCGATGAGCAGGCGGGCCACCTCTCGGGGTGCGTGGCGGCACAGGGCCAGGGGCAGCGGCGTCCAGCCTCCGCTGCGCGCGTTCACGTCCGCGCCGTGTGAGAGCAGCAGCCGCACCAGCTCCAAGTGCCCTCGCTCGGCCGCCATCAGCAGCGCGGTGGTGCCGAGGATGGTGTTGGAGGCGTTGACCGGCGTTCCCGCGTCCAGCAGCCGTCGCACCTCTTCGAGGTCTCCCCGACTCGTGGCCTCCACCAGCGGAGGCTGGGCCTGGCGCAGCTCCAACTCCCAGTCGAGCCCGCGCTTGGACTCGAGCAGCTCCACCACACTCTCCAGGTGCTTGCGCAGCTCCGCGGGCAGCTCTCCACCCTGCTGCTTCATCTCCGAGAAGGCGGCCCGCAGCGCCGTGAGCTCCACCCACTGGCCTCGCGCCAGTCGCTGCAGCGCGTCCAGTTGCGCGAGGACCTCATCGAGGAGCTGGGCCTCCTCGGCCGAGTAGCGCCCGGAGAAAGGAATGAAGAGGGCGCCTTCGAGCGCCTCGAAGGCCTGTGCGTAGCGGTGCTCCGCGAGTGCCTGCCGGGCCTGGGCAATCTGTTCGGGCGCGCGTCGCCGCGTGCGCGCGCTCTGCGCATGCACGCCCGCCGTGAGTCCCCCCACGACGACGACCAGCATGAGCAGTCCCAGCAGCCAGCACATGGCGGCAGGCTACCCCGGATGCCTGTCAGACATCGGCTCGGGGTGCCGGGCCCTGTTACTCCTCGTGCAGGTTGACCTTGAGGGTGGTGGTCTCGCCCGCCTTCATCTGTACGGTCTTGGTGACCTTCTTGCCCTCCTGATCATTGACGAGCATCACGCGGTGTGGGGCGCCGAGCAGGATTCGGCCGTCGAGCTCGACCGCCATGGGAGTTGGTGGACCTCCCCGTCGCTGGATTGTCATCGCGAGTCCTCCGGCTAGGCTTCAGATGATGCGCTCGAACTTCCGGTGGTGCTTGCTGGCCGTGGTGCTCGGTGCCTGCTCGTCGGGGCGAAATGAGACGGTCAAAGCCGAGGCGCAGGCGTCCTCGCCTTCCGTGGCTCAGCTGGATGCAGGGACTCCGGTGTGCCAGCCTCGGACGTGCCAGGCGATGAAGCGGCGCTGTGGCCGGGTGAGTGATGGGTGCGGCGGCGTGCTCGACTGTGGCGCCTGCCCCGGTTGCGGCCCCGAGGAGATGGACTGCTGCGGCGCCTGCATCCCCAAGTCCGAGGGTCGTTGCCCCGAGAACATTCACTGCAAGCAGCCGCCTCCGGAGATGTGACGCGCGGCGGGCGTGTCAGACCGCTGGGTTACTCCTTCGTCCCGAGATGACGAAGGAGTCTCGCCCTGACCGATCCCCTCCCCTCTTCTTTCCCGGGCCAGCCGGAACGTGCTCCGGAGGAAGAGGTGTGCTCCCCAGGGGGCTCGGTCACAAGGCTGCCGTCCTCAACCGAAAGGTCGGATGGCCGGTGCACGCGAGGCGGGAAGGTCCAACCCCTCCTCATTCCCGCCTCGCGTTGCTCCCGAACTCCTCGTAGCTTCGTCGACGTCCTGGAGTGTCTGCTGTAGCGCTCGCGGATCAGCCCACGTACACCACGCGCACCTGCACCGCGTTGTTGCCGTAGCCCAAGCGGTTCCACTGCGCTGACTCCGGCTGCGTCTCGCCCGCCTCGTCCGTCGCTCGTGCTCTCAAGGTGTGACGACCGGGCTTCGGGTTCTCCCACGTGAAGGCCCAGCGCACCCATGCCGAGGGCCTTGGCACCTCCAGCAGCGTGGCGGACTTCCAGTTGTCTCCTCCGTCCACCGCTACCTCGACCTGCACCACCCGGCGCTCCCCGCTCCAGGCCATGCCCTGCACCACCACCGGGCCTTCCGTCAGGCGGGCTCCCTCCTCCGGGGAGGTGATCAGCGACTTCACCCGCATCCGCGTCACCGGCTCCGGCTTTCGCCCGTCCGCCGTGTCGTAGATGTAGCGATCGCGCTGGTAGTAGCCTTCGAACGGTCTCGTCAGCGCTTCGATGCGGCTCACCCACTTCACGCTCGCCATGCCGTACCAGCCCGGCACCACCAGTCGGACTGGAGCTCCGTGCGCGCGGGTCAGCGGCGCTCCGTTCATCTCCAGCGCCAGCAGCGTGTCCGGGTGCAGCGCCTTGCTCAGCGGCAGCGCTCTGGCGAAGCGCTTGCTCCCCTTCCCGTCCGCTCCCTCGATCAGCACCTCCACCGCTTCCTTTCGCAGCCGAGCGCGCGAGAGCACCTCCGCCAGCGGCACTCCCGTCCAGATGGCCGTGCCCAGGGCCCCCTGTCCCCAGGGCTCACCCTCCGGAAGCGGGGCCATGCTCGTTCGCCCGTTGCCCGCGCACTCCAGCGTCACCGTCAGCGAGCGTCTCTTCTGCTGAGACAGTTCCGCCACCTCCAACATGAAGGCATCCTCTACCGCTCCCTCCACGCTGATGCGGTGCGTGTCCGGTGAGAGTTCTGGCTCCGCGTGGTTGCTGCGCACGTAGAAGACCGGCGTCGGTGTCCGCCCCAGCGCCAACGCCTGCGTCGGCGTCTCCGCGTTGAAGGGCTCTGGTTTCACCACCACCAGTCCCTGACGCTCTGCTTCCTCCCGCTCTTCCAGGGAGGCGCTTGCTTCCTCGCTCCCTGTCCCAATGCTGTCCGCCACTCACGCCTCCCACTCGCCCACATGGGAGATGGATCCCCCCTGGCCCACAGGCAAGGGTCCGTGTTCTGTGCCGGTCGTCGTTTGGCGGGAGGTTTGCATTCTCAAGGGATGAGAGACACCGCCGCACCCCTTCTCGTGGATGCGGCAGCCCCGCGCTTCTCGTGGTACGGCTCGGATCCGTTCCGCCGATGAAGCTCTCGTATGACGTCATCGTGGTGGGCCTGGGCCATGCCGGCTCCGAGGCCGCGCTTGCCTGTGCCCGCATGGGCCTGGCCACCCTCGGCCTCACCCTCAAGCGCGACCGCGCCGCCGTCATGAGCTGCAACCCCGCCGTCGGTGGCACCGCCAAGGGCCACCTCGTGCGCGAGCTCGATGCCCTCGGCGGCGAGATGGGCCACGCCGCCGACCGCGCCGGCACCCACTTCAAGACCCTCAACGCCTCCAAGGGCCCCGCTGTCCAGGCCACCCGCGTCCTCTGTGACCGCGACGCCTACGCCCGCACCGTTCAGTCCGTTCTCTTCTCCCAGCCCGGCCTCACCGTCCACGAAGCTGAGGTCTCCTCCCTCGTCGTCGAGGGCGGCCAGGTGCGCGGCGTCGTGCTCGGCGATGGCTCCCAGGTGCAGGCCCGCGCCGTGCTCCTCACCACCGGCACCTTCCTCCAGGCCCTCATGCACGTGGGCGAGAAGAAGGAGGTCGGCGGTCGGCTCGGCGATGAGGCCGCTCGCGGGCTGTCCGACTCGCTGCGCTCCCTGGGTTTCTCCCTCGGTCGCTTCAAGACCGGCACTCCCGCCCGCCTCCAGCGCGACTCCATCGACTGGGACGCCGTCGAGCCTCAGCCCGGTGATTTGCCCCCCCGCTTCTTCTCGTGGCGCACCCGCCAGCAGCTCCCCTCGGGCCACGCCCTGCCGCTCCAGCCTCCCGTCACCTGCGGCATCACCTACACAACCCCCGACACCCACCAGCTCCTGCGCGACAACCTCCACCGCTCGCCCCTCTTCCAGGGCGACATCGTCGGCCGCGGGCCTCGCTACTGCCCCTCCCTCGAGGACAAGGTGGTCCGCTTCTCCGCCCGCGAGCGACACCAGGTGTTCCTCGAGCCCGAGGGGCCCTCCTCCCCCCTCGTCTACCCCGCGGGCCTCTCCACCAGCATGCCCGCCGATGTGCAGCTGCGCTTCCTGTGCTCCATCCCTGGCCTGGCCCACGTCGAGGTGGTCCGCTTCGGCTACGCCGTCGAGTACGACTACGCCCCGCCCACCCAGCTCACCTCCACCCTCGAGACCAAGGCCGTGCGCGGCCTGTTCTTCGCCGGCCAGCTCAATGGCACCTCCGGTTATGAGGAGGCCGCCTTCCAGGGCCTCTATGCCGGCATCAACGCCGCCCTTCAGGTGAAGGGCGAGCCGCCCCTGCTGCTCGGCCGCGACGAGGCCCACGGCGCCGTGCTCGTGGACGAGCTCGTCACCAAGGGCGTCGATGAGCCCTTCCGCATGTTCACCAGCCGCTCCGAGCACCGCCTCAAGCTGCGCGAGGGCAACGCCGAGCTCCGCCTCGCCCGCCACGGCCACCGCGTGGGGCTGGTGCCGCGCGAGGCCCTCGAGCGCGTCGAGGCCCGCGCCCTCGCCGTCGCCGCTGAGGTGGCTCGGCTCAAGCGCTCCGGTCTCGCCGCCCGCCTCAAGCGCCCCGAGGTGAGCTACGCCGCCCTCGCCGCCGAGTCCCGCCGCGAGTGGCCCACCCTGCCCCCCGACGTCGTCGAAGAGGTGGAGGTGGAGGTGAAGTACGAGGGCTACATCGCCCAGGCCGAGCGCGCCGCCGCCCGCGAGGCCGAGGCATGGGATGGGTGGATCATCCCCCCCGGCTTCCGCTTCGCCGAGGTGCGGGGACTTTCCGCCGAGGCCGCCGAAAAATTGGTAGCCCACAGCCCAGCCACTGTGGGACAAGCCCGCCGCATTCCGGGGATGACTCCAGCGGCTCTTTCACTGCTGCTGGTGGCCCTCAAAAAGGAGCGCTCCGGCGTCTCCACAGGGCTACCTGGCCCGTCGTCCCGTTCCTGACGACCCCCCAGGTTTCGGCTCCCTGCGTCGCGCTCCCCGCTTTCCCTGTGTTGTTTGGTTGTTGACATGATCACCCAAGCCCCTGTGGGAAACGTGTGGATAACCCGGGATGTTCTGAAGGCATGAGCAATATCAGGCGCTTGCGGACCGGGGGGCTGTGGAGGATCTGTGGATAAAGTACGCTTCTCCGATCAGCTCCAACAGGGGTGTCTCACGCTCGGTGTGAGTGTCGCCGAGGACGTCCCTCCTCGCCTCCACCAGCTCATGAATGAGCTGCTGAAGTGGAACGCGAAGGTAAATCTTACCGCCATCACCGCGCCCGAAGAGGTGCTCGAAAAGCACTTCCTCGACTCGCTCGCCGTGCTGCCCGAAGTGGAGGGCGCGGCCTCCCTCCTGGACCTCGGCGCCGGCGCCGGTTTCCCCGGTTTGCCGCTCAAGCTGGCGCGGCCTTCGCTCGCCATCACCCTGGTCGATGCGGTGAGCAAGAAGGTTGGTTTCATCAAGGCCGCCGTTGCCGCGCTCGGGTTGAAGGAGTCCCGCGGACTTCACGCTCGCGCCGAGGGTCAGCCCGAGGTGGAGGGCATTCCCCGCGCCGAGCTGCTCATCGCCCGCGCGTTCATGGATCTGCCCGACTGGCTCGACCTCGCGCCCGCGTACGTGCTGCCCGGTGGGCGCGTGGTCGCCATGCTCGGCAAGGCCCAGCCCGACTCGGAGCTCCACGCTCGCGCCGCCGAGCGGAACCTGCGCCTCGTGTCCGCGCGCCAGTACCGGCTGCCGTTCTCCGGCGCCGAGCGCCAGGTGGCCGTTTTCACGAAGGTTTGAGCCCGGAGGCCCGCCTCGGGGCGCGCTTGCCGCGAACCTGTCTGGTTGTCAGACAGGTTTGCCCGGAAGCCCGGCCTGGGGTGCGCTTTCGTGAACCTGTCTGGTTGTCAGACAGGTTTGCCTGGAGGCCTGGCCCTGGGGCGCGGTTCCCACGAACCTGTCTGGTTGTCAGACAGGTTTGCCTGGAGGCCCGGTCCGGGGCGCGCTTCCCATGAACCTGTCTGGTTGTCAGACAGGTTTGCCTGACTCGCCTGGCCTCGGGCGGTACTGCCTCTTGGGTGGCCTATGTCCGGTCGTGGCGGCTCAGCGGGCGTTCCACGCCACCGACTCGGAGTGCAGCGAGAGGATCCGCGCGCCTCCGCCTCCGGCCAGGCACGTCGTTCCTCCCGTCACCGTGAAGGTCGTCTCCGCCGACAGCCCGAGCGCGTTCGTCACCGTCGCGGTGATGGATGGCGTGGTGCCCGTCAGCACGCAGGGCGGTGGCGTCCACTCCACCTCGCTCTGTGTCGCCTCTCGCGCTGGCTCTCCCAATGTGCCTGTGCTCGCCGCCCAGCGGATGGAGAGCCCCCGCGCCTGCGGGTCGCTCGCCACCACTCGGAGCGTCACCGCCCGGCCCGCGACCAGGCTCAGCTCCGACTGGAACGTGCTCGTGATTCGGGGCGCGGCGTGTGCCTCCGATGCCGCTCGCCGGGGCTCCTCTCGGCGCGTCACCGGCTCCGCGCGCTGCTGCACGCAGGCACTCGCCACCAGCCCCAGCGCCGCTACCGCCAACCCTCGGCCCTTCCTGATCTGCTTCGCGTGCATGGGGCGCCCCTCCCGCCCTCCCAGGTCGGTACGGGCGAGGCGCACAGTGTAGGGGCCGTGGTCGCGAGGGCCAGTTTTTGGCGCCTCGGAAATCCCGAGTTACTCGATGTTCGTAGCGTTACCCGGGCTGTTCGTCATGTCGCTCTCATCCGCGCGGACCTTGCGCAGATTCGTCGTCTCGCTTGGACAAGCAGGGCCGTACACCTCGAGCGAGCGCACGTGTGCCCAGCCGCCGTTCCACTGGGTGCCCTGGAAGCGCACGTACCGCGCCGACCGCTGCGGGAACGACACCCGCCGCGCCACGTTGTTGTCCTGCGGCTCGTTGCGCACCCTGTGCAGGTAGGTCCAGTGCGTGCCGTCGAGGCTCGTCTGCAGCAGGCTCTCGGCGCTCGGGCCGTAGTTCGTGTCCCACGCCCAGTCCACCACCACGGTGTCGAGCAGTCGCGGGCTCCCCAGGTCCACCTCAAGCCACGCTCCCGTCGATGCGTTGCTGCGCCAGACCGTGCCCGCATCATGGTCGAACGCGCTCCCCGGTGTTCCGGTCCCCCAGTGCCCCGTGGCGCTCGCGGTGCCTTCCTTCGCGAACTCACAGAGCCGGGGCTGATGGTTGGGGACTCGCGCCTCGCTGATCTCCCGGCTGGCGCGGCCGGCCTCGTGGGCCAGCACGCTGGTCAGCCCGGGAGCGTGCATTACCTGGCGTTTCGAGCCTCTGGACTTCGGCGGCAGCGGGGACGGGTGTATCTGCGAGACCGTCGAGCAGTCCTGATTCACCACCCTCGGCGGAGGCTGCGTGGAGCGGCCCGTGAGGACTCCGGCGCCAAAGAGCACCAGGGCCGCGCTCGTCCCCGCCATCACGGGCCATATCCGGCTGCGGCGAGAGCGCGCCACCGGGGCCCGCTCGGGCTGCTCGAGCTCCCGGAGTGCCTCGGCGGCCGAGGTGAAGCGCTGGCGCTTGTCCGCCGCCGTCAGCCTGCCGAGGAACGCTCGGAACGCGGGGGAGACGTTCACGGTCGCCGCCAGCGGTTCGAGTCGGGCCGAGCGCTGCTTGCCCGAGGGCTCCCCGTTCAGCGCGTCCACCAGCGTGACGCCCAGCGAGTACAGGTCCGTGGTCGCATCCAGCGCGCCCACCGGTTGATCAGGCGGCATGTACCGGGAGGGCTGTTCGCCCGCGCCGTCCGGCACCCACGCCGCGCCGAAGTCCACCAGGAAGAGCGCCTCGTCCGGACGGCGGATGAGGTTGGCTGGCTTGAGGTCTCCATGGAACACCGGCGGGGTGCGCCCCTGCAGGTACTGGAGGATGTCGAGCACCTGGCGCGCTAGCTCCCGCGCTTCGCTTTCCGTGGGGCGGCGGCTGGACAGCACGGCCTCCAGGGAGGTGCCCTCCATGAACTCCTGCGACAGGTACAGCCGCATGTCGAGCCCCAGGCCGAACTGGAGCATGTCCAGGTAGCGGGGGATGCGCGGGTGGGTGAGGGCCTGGAGCTGGCGGGCCTCCTGGTGGAAGGCCGCGAGCGTGGCGGCGTCGGGCTCGGAAGAGAAGGACAGCTCCTTGAGCACCACCAGTCCGTCCGTGTCCTCCGCCAGATAGGTGCGGGCCGGGCCTCGCTGCCCGAGCAACTGACGCACCTGATACGGCCCCACGCGCACCGGCGTGCCGCAGTGGACGCAGCGCTCGCCGCTGGGCTGCTGGCCGCAGTAGGGGCAGAGGCCTGGAGGGGGAGGGGGACCCTCCCTCGAGGTGCTTCCCGGTCGTGCCGACATGAACGTCTTCCCTCCGTATGCGGGCGCGCATTGTCCGTCGGCGCGTGGGTTGGGAACAAGGGGCGCGGCGCCGATGGAGGAGGGCAGGGGGCGCTTTGTTCCACGTGGAACGTCACGGGGCGGCCTGGTGCGTGGGGCGCGGGGCGGCGGTCCTTATATAGGTGTGGACGGCGATGGACTCCGGCGGGTGTTGGCGCGCGCGGAGACTGCCCTGTTCCACGTGGAACGTCCGCGCGTGGGCGGGCGGGAGGATGGGGCTCGCGAGGTGCTCGCTGCCACGGGTCGGGCGTGCTCGGCGTGAGGCGCTGGCTTTGAGGGGCGGGCGTGTTCCACGTGGAACGTCCGCGCGCGTGAGAGGGCGGGAGGATGGGCAGCGCGAGGTGTCCTCTGCCACGGGTCGGGCGTGCTCGTCTTGAGGGCTCAGGGGGCGGGTATGTTCCACGTGGAACGTCCGCGCGTGGGAGGGCGGGAGGATGGTGCTTGCGAGGTGCTCGCTGCCACGGGTCGGGCGTGCTCGGCGTGAGGGCTCAGGGGGCGGGCATGTTCCACGTGGAACGTCCGCGCGCGCGAGGGTTGGAGCATGGGCCGCGAGGTGTGCTCTGCCACGTGTCGAGCGTGCTCATCAAGAGGGCTCCGGGGCGGCCCTGTTCCACGTGGAACGTCCGCGCGCGGGAGAGCTGGAGGATAGGCCGCGCGAGGTGCTCGCTGCCACGTGTCGGGCGTGCTCGTCGTGAGGCGCTGGCTTTGGGCGTGGGCGTGTTCCACGTGGAACGTCCCCGCTCAAGGGCCGCGCCCTGTTCCACGTGGAACGTCCGTCCGTGGAGGACTCGCGGATGGGCGCCAGGGGATGTTCGCTCTCCCTGGGCCGGACCTGTTCCACGTGGAACGACCGCCCGGATGGGGTGGCGCATGGGCGCGTGGAGGGCCTCTCCCCGGGACCGGTTTCGGCCCCTCCCGGCGCGGCCCGCTTCATGGGCCAGGGCTGTTCCACGTGGAACAGGGTGGGCCCATTTGGGGGGCCGGAACCCGCCTCCGGGCCCTCTCCCGGTGGGGGAGGGAGCGGCCAAAACATGGCACTGGATCCATCCGGAGTTTGGTGGCTTGATGCCCGCGCACCACACGCCCCGGACACCGGGGCTGAAGAGGATGGGTACGTGGGTCGAATCATCTGCATCTCCAACCAGAAGGGCGGCGTCGGCAAGACCACCACCGCCATCAACCTGGCGGCCAGCCTCGCCTCCGCCGAGCGCCGCACGCTCCTGGTCGACATGGACCCCCAGGGCAACGCCGGCAGCGGCCTGGGGCTCAAGCGCGACATGCTCCAGGGCACCGTCTATGAGGCGCTCCTCAATGGCCGCCCCATGAAGGAACTCGTTCACTCCACCGAGCTGCGCTACCTCCAAGTCGTCCCCGCCACCCCCGACCTCACCGGCGCCGAGGTGGAGCTCGTCAACCAGGAGCGCCGCGAGTTCCGCCTCCGCGACGCGCTGCGCCCCCTGGCCGCCGAGTACGACTACGTCCTCATCGACTGCCCCCCGTCGCTCGGCCTGCTCACGTTGAACTCGTTGGTGGCCGCCGACTCCGTCCTCATCCCCCTGCAGTGCGAGTACTACGCGCTCGAGGGTCTCTCGCAGCTCACGCACACCGTCGACCTCGTGCGCCAGGGGCTCAACAAGGACCTGAAGATGGAGGGCATCCTGCTCACCATGTTCGACTCGCGCGCCAACATCGCCAACCAGGTGGTGGACGAGGTCCGCGGCTACTTCAAGGACCAGGTCTTCGGCGTGGTTGTCCCCCGCAACGTGCGCCTCGCCGAGTGCCCCTCCTTCGGCAAGCCCATCCTCCTCTATGACATCAAGTCCAAGGGCTGCGAGAGCTACCTCGCCCTCGGCCGCGAAATCATGAACCGCGAGGGCAGGAAGCCGCCCGCGCGCCGGGTTGCTTGATTCTCCTGGCCCGAAACCGCGAGCCTCCAATCCCCACCCTCCGCCCTCTCCTTCATAAGGAGAGGGGACCGGGAGACCCGACGTGCTGAACAACGCAGCCGACAAACAGAAGCGAGCCCTGGGCCGAGGCCTCTCCGCCCTCATCCCCCAGGCGGGCCCCGCGCCCGTGGCCAACACCGTCGCCGCCGAGCCCCCGCCGCGCGCCGGCGTGCTCAAGCTCCCCATCGAGGCCATCCACCGAGACAACGCTCAGCCCCGCCGCTTCTTCGATGAGACGAAGCTCGCGGAGCTCGCCGAGTCCATCAAGGCCCAGGGCATCCTCCAGCCGGTGCTCGTCCGCAAGGATGGCGACGGCTACAAGCTGATTGCCGGTGAGCGCCGCTGGCGCGCCGCCCAGCTCGCCGGCCTCAAGGAAGTGCCCGCCCTGGTGAAGGAAGTCACCGAGGCGCAGTCCTTCGAGCTGGCCCTGGTGGAGAACCTCCAGCGCTCGGACCTCAACCCCATCGAAGAGGCCGAGGGCTACCACCGCCTCGCCAACGAGTTCGGCCTCACCCAGGAGCAGATCAGCCAGCGCGTGGGCAAGGAGCGCTCCACCGTCGCCAACGCCCTGCGCCTGCTGGCCCTGCCGGAGGACGTGAAGAACCTGGTGGCCGACGGCACCCTGAGCATGGGCCATGCGCGCGCCCTGCTCGGCGTGCCCCGTCTGCCCGAGTTGCAGCGACTGGCCGTTCAGGTCGCCGAACAGAAGCTCTCGGTGCGCGACACCGAGAAGCTGGTGCAGCAGAAGCGAACCCAGAAGAAGGAGGGCGGGCGTCCTGCCAAGCAGAGCGCCCAAGCCCGTGCCCTGGTCGAGGAGCTGCAGCGGCTCCTGGGCACCAAAGTGCGACTCACGGAGAAGGGCCAGGGAAAAGGTACCCTGGAGGTGGACTTCTTCTCGTACGATGACCTCGACCGTCTCTTGAAGCTTCTCAGGAAGGAGTAGCGCGTGGCGCTCCTCGGCGGGAAAAAGGAAGAAGCACCCAGCAGCAGCTCCATCATCAGCAAGCCACTGTTCAAGCGGGAGGAGGATTCTGTGTCGACGCGTTCAGGTGATATGCACACGCTGCTCGCCAAGGAGAGTGAGTTCGAGGGCAAGCTCACCTTCCAGGGCCAGGTGCGTATCGATGGCAAGTTCAGTGGCCAGATCTTCACCCGGAGCCCGGACGACTCCCTGGTGATTGGTGAGACGGCCCGCATCCAGGCCGAGCTCAACGTGGGCACCGTCATCATCTACGGCACCGTGGAAGGCAACGTGAAGGCCAACCGCGCCATCGAGCTGAAGAAGAACGGCCGCGTGAAGGGCAACATCGAAGCCCCCACCCTCTCCGTGGAGCCGGGCTCCTTCTTCGAGGGCTCCTGCAAGATGGACGGCTCGCCCGCCGCCAAGCCCCCTGCACCGGGCGGCGAGAGGAAGTAGCTTCACCCCGTGCCGCGTCTCCCGCACAGGGCTCTGCTGGCAGCCGTGCTGGCGCTCACCGCGCTGGCCACTGGCTGCCCGGAGAAGAAGAAGGCGCCCGCTCCCTCGCCTGGGGGCGGGGCCGCAGAGACTACCCCTGAACGCATGTCTCCTCAGCGGGCGGGCGTGAAGGTGCCGCTGCCCCAGGGCTGGTCGGCCTCCGTCGCCGCGGATGACAGCTTCCAGGCCGGGCCGCCGGGCAAGCCCGTGCTCCGGGTGGATGTGCAGCGAGGCGAGGGGGCGAAGATGCCCTCGGTCGAGGCCCTGGCCGACTCCACCCGCGAGCAGTTCTCCGGCTTCGAGGTGTCGCTCGACCAGGAGGAGGGAGACGAGAACCTCGCCCTGGTTCGGATCACCCTCGCGCCCCGGCTCGATGGGGGCGTCATCGGCCCGCATGCCCCGGCCCTGCTGGGCGCCAAGCGCATTGGCGAGGACTTGTTCCTGTGCGCCACGTTGCCCGGCGCCGACACCGAGGAAGTGCGGCTCGCCACCGAGGCCTGCCGCGACATCCAGGTTCAGGCCGCCCCACGCTGACGGCTCACGCCGTACATCGTCGGAGACTGTCCCACCGCCCCGGAGGGCCAAAACGCTCAGCAGAGGGCATCCGCACGCAGTGGGGCTTCACGTTTTCGAAACGAATTCATAACCTATACCTTACGTCCAATTGCTGGACCGCCCTGGGCACCCACCCCGTGCCCGAGCTCTATAAGGAGTGAAGGCAATGTCTCTCCCCGAGCTGCTCCCCTCCGTTGTGACAGTCGTCGGGGTCATCGTCCTCGGAGCCCTGACGGCCGCCGGACTCGCCGGAGCCCGTCCTCGGCCCCAGCCCGTGCCCGTGCGGCGCAGTCCGCCCCGCCGTCGCTAAGCGCGGCGCGCGCGCTCAGCGCTTGAAGGCCAGCGAGAGCGCGAAGTCTCCTCCCGCATCCGTCCACCACGCCGCCAGGCTCAGTCCCGCCGCGGCCAGCTCCGCCTCCACCTGGGCCGAGCGGAACTTGCAGCTCACCTCCGTGCGCAGCACCTCGCCCTCCTCGAACTGGGCGAAGCGCTTGAGCGCTCCCAGGCGCACCACCTGGGTACGCAGGGAGATGAGCCGCATTTCGATCCACCCGTGCTTCTCGTTGAAGGGCGCCTGGTGCTCGAAGGCCTTCAGGTCGAAGTCCGCGTCCAGCTCGCGGTTGAGCACGCTCAGCACGTTGCGGTTGAAGGCCGCCGTGACTCCCGCCCGGTCGTTGTAGGCCGCGAACAGGCGCGTGCGGCTCTTGATCAGATCCGTGCCTAGCAGCAGCCCGTCTCCCGGCTCCAGCCCCGCGGCGAGCTCCTGGAAGAAGCGCGCGCGCGGCGCCGGCTTGAAGTTGCCGATGGTGCCGCCGAGGAAGGCCACCAGCCTTCGCCCGCCTCGCGGCAGGTGGCGCAGGTGGCGCTCGAAGTCGCCCACCACCGCATGCACGTGCAGGCCCGGGTACTCGCGCGCCAGCTCTCGCGCCGAGCGCCGCAGGAAGGTCTCGCTCACGTCGAAGGGCACGAAGCGCTGGAGCTGCCCGCGCGTCCCGAAGGCCTCGAGCAGCAGGCGCGTCTTCTCGCTGGTGCCGCTGCCCAGCTCTATCAGCGTGTCGGCGCCGCTCAGCCGGGCGATGTCCGCCGCGTGGGCCTCGAGGATTTCTCGCTCGCAGCGCGTGGGGTAGTACTCGGGCAGCCGGGTGATGTCGTCGAAGAGCTGGCTGCCCCGCTCGTCGTAGAGCCACTTGGGTGACAGCTCCTTGGGTGAGCCGCACAGGCCCGCCAGCGCCTCCTCGCGCAGCGCGGCCCGTACCTCCTCGGGCCGGGTATGCACCTCCACCGTGACGGGCTGCCCTCGCGCCGCCAGCGCGGCCTCGGCCTTCCAGCGCATCTGCCTCATGTCGCGTCCCTCGCGCAGCGGAAGCCGGCGAAGATCTGCCGGCGGATGGGGTAGTCCCAATTGCGGAAGCTGTTGCGCGCGGCCACCGGGGCGCTCGCCCACGCGCCACCGCGCAGCACCTTGTGCTCGGCGCCGAAGAAGACCTCGGAGTATTCGCGGTAGGGGAAGGCGCGGAAGCCCGCGTAGCCACCGAAGTCGCTCGAAGTCCATTCCCACACGTCCCCCAGCAGGCTCCACACTCCGTCCACGCTCCGTCCACCGCGATAGGAACCCACTGGTGCCGGGCCCCACGTGGAACCTCCCAGGTTGGCCTGGTGGTGCGTGGGCGGCGTGTCGCCCCAGGGGTACTCGCGTGGAGTGCCGTCGCTGCCGGCCGCGGCCTTCTCCCACTCGGCCTCCGTGGGCAGGCGCTTGCCCGCCCAGCGTGCGTACGCGTCCGCCTCGTACCAGCTCACGTGCTGCACCGGCTCGTCCTTGGGCAGCGGCTCCACGGACCCGAAGCGCCGGCGCAGCCACACGTGCTGGCCCTGCGGCAGCCAGAAGAGCGGGTGGCGCACGCGCTCGGACTGGATGAACTCCCAGCCCTTCGGGTGCCACCAGCGCGGCTCCTCGTAGGCGCCCGCCTCCACGAAGACCAGGTAGTCCCCGTTCGTCACCGGGTGCGCGTCGAGCAGGAAGGGCCCCACGTCCACCGTGTGCTCCGGGCGCTCGTTGTCGTAGGCCCAGGGGTGGGCGCTGCCCACGCGCACCGGGCCTCCGGGCAGGAAGACTTCGTGCTGGGGCACGGCGCCGGGGCGCGGGCGCTCGGTGGCCACCGGGCGGTACTCCCACGTCGTCATCAGCTGCAGCGTGGCGGCCAGTGTCTCCGCGTGCTGCTGCTCGTGCTGGGCCACCATGCCGAAGACGTAGCCGTTGTTGAGCAGTGGCTCGGGCGAGTCCTCGGGCAGCGCGTGCAGGTGTTCTTGCACCGCCTGACGTACACGGGCCGCGTAGGCGAAGGCTTGATCAGGCGACAGGAGTGAGAGCTGGGCGCGGGTGCGGCGCGGGTGGCGGAAGGCGTCGTAGAGCGTGTCGAAGCGCGCGTCCGTGAGCGCCGGGCCTCCCAGGGCTCGCAGCAGCCACTGCTCCTCGTAGTTGGCCACGTGCGCCACGTCCCAGACGAGGGGCGACATGAGCGGTGAGTGCTGGCGCACCAGCTCTGTCTCCGGCAGCCCGGCCAGCATGCCCAGGGTGCGCGCGCGCGCCGCCTCCAGCTCCCGCCACGCTCGCGCCTTCCACAGCGCCTGGGAGACCTGTGCTGCCTGTGCCCCGCCGATGCCCGCCATGAACCCTCACAAGTCCGCGCACGCCAGGGTGGTGCCTCCCCCCGGGGGATGCCTCCCTCCCTCATGGGTGGGGCTCTCGTTCGGCGCCCACCGCCACCTCGCCCCAAAGGATGAGGACTCACCGCCAGGAATCCACCCGGTAGCCGCTCCCCGAGGCGGATCTTCCAGGTAGATTGTTGGGACCCCAACTGTGCAGGTGGGGTCCACGGGCGGACCGTGGATCGCCGGACGCGGCTTCTCCGCATACCGTCCGGCGCCATACTGAGGCTCACCCCCATGTCCACGCGCAAATCCCAGACTTCGCTGCCCCCGGTGCGCCCGGGCGAGCCGACGCGGCCCTCACAAACCTCCGTGCCCTCGGGCGAGCCGGCGCGGCCGTCTCAAACAGGACTTCCGTCGGTGCGTCCGCCGGGTGAGCCGATGCGGCCTTCTCAGGCAGGGCTGCCTTCGGTGCGTTTGGGCGAGCCGGCGCGGCCGTCTCAGACGGGGCTGCCTTCGGTGCGCTCGGGCGAGCCGGCGCGGCCGTCTCAGACGGGGCTGCCTTCGGTGCGCTCGGGTGAGCCGGCGCGGTCGTCTCAGACGGGGTTGCCTTCGGTGCGCTCGGGCGAGCCGGCGCGGCCGGCTCAGACGGGGATGCGGTCGGAGGAGGGGGCGCTGCTGTCGCGGCTGCTGGAGGCGCAGGCGGAGCTCGCCGCGCTCGCCGACAAGGGCGAGGTGGAGGAGGTGATGCGCCTCATCGCCACGCGTGGCCAGGAGTTGTCGGGCGCGGCGGGGGCGGCGTTGGGCGTCCTCGAGGACGGGGAGATTCTCTTCCGCGCGAGCACGGGCAGCCTTTTGCGCGCGGTGGGGGAGCGGCCGCGGATGGCCTCGGCTTCGAGCATGGGCGGCCAGATGGCCCAGGCGCGTCAAATCCTGCGCAGCGATGACACGGAGCTGGACGCTCGGGTGGACCGCGCCATGTGCCGGAAGCTGGGCGCACGCTCGCTGCTGGTGGCGCCGCTGCTGTGCGGGGAGCGGCTGTGCGCGGTGCTGTTCGTGCTGTCGCCTCGGCCCAGCGCGTTCGGCGAGGCGGAGGAGCGGCGGGTGGCCCTGCTGGCGCGCGTGGCGGGGCCGCCGCTGGCGCACGCGGAGTCGGCGCGCTCGGCGCTCGGGCGAGAGCAGGAGCTGCGCGTCATCAAGGAGATGCTGCGGCGGCGGGACGCGGAGCTGGAGGTGGCGCTCCAGGCCATGGACGCGGCGGCGTACGTGGTGGCCGAGGGCGGCACGGTGCGGGCCAACCGGAGCGCGCTGGAGCTGCTGGGGGAGAACAGCGCGCTGGCGCTCAAGGGGCACCCGGCGGCGCTGGCCGAGCGGCTGCTGCCGAGGCTTCCGGAGACGCAGGCGCGGGTGGGGCTGGAGGAGGATCCGCTGGCGCAGGCGCTCCGGGGACAGCCGAGCACACGCGAGCTGGTGGTGCGCCACGTGCGCCACGGGACGGATGTGCTGGTGCGCAGCGCGGCCCTGCCGGTGCGGGTGGATGGGGCGGTGGTAGGCGCGGTGGTGGTGCAGACGGACGTGGAGGCGCGGCGCCAGACGGGGGCTCAGGCCGAGCAGTTCCTGGCGCTGGTGGAGCGCTCCTCCGAGTGCATGGCGATGACGAGCTTCACGGGGCGGCCGGTGTACCTCAACCCTGCGGGGCGGGCGCTGCTGGGCTTCGAGAGCCAGGAGGCGTTCCGCGCCAGCCCCGTGCTGGACATGTACCTGCCGGAGGACCGGGAGGCGGCGCGCCTGGCCTTCACCGAGGTCCGCGAGCAGGGCCACTGGGAGGGCAAGCTGCGGCTGCGCGAGCCGCGCACGGGCGCGGCGATTCCGGTCTGGCACCAGCTCTTCACGCTGGTGGCCAAGGAGACGGGACGGCCGGTGGCGCTGGGCTCGGTGATTCGGGACCTGCGCGAGTCCCAGCGCGAGGAGGAGGTGCGCGAGCGGCTGATGGACATCATCGGCAATGACTTGCGCACGCCGCTGTCGGCGATCGCGGTGGGGGCCTCGACGTTGCTGCGGCGCGGGGCGCTGTCGGAGGTGGATACGAAGGCGGCGGTGCGCATCGCCCAGAGCGCGGAGCGGATGGGACGGCTGGTGGGGCAGGTGCTGGACTTCACGCGGGCGTACCTGGGCGCGGGGCTGGTGCTGCTGCGCACGCGGGTGGACCTGGACGTGGTGGCGCAGGACGTGGTGGCGGCGGCGGAGCTGGAGCACCCGGACCGGTTGGTGCGCTACGCGAAGCGGGGCGACTCGCGCGGGCTGTGGGACCGCGAGCGGCTGTCGGAGCTGTTGTCCACGCTGGTGCGGCACGCGCTGCTGGCCAGCCCCGTGGAGAAGGCGGTGGATGTGAGGCTGCGGGCGGAGGGCGAGGAGGTGCTGCTGGAGGTGCATCGCGCCGGGGCGCCGATTCCGCCCGAGGTGCTGCCTCGGTTGTTCGATGCGTTCCGTCCTCCTATCGCGGACGACGCGGGCCACGAGCACGAGGGGCTGGGACTGTTCAGCACGCGGGCCATCGCGCGGGCACACGGGGGCGAGGTGGAGGTGCGCTCGAGCGCGGCGGAGGGCACGACGTTCCGGGTGCGGCTGCCGCGAGGGCCCTCGGCGGAGCGGTGAGTCTGTGGCGCGAAGAGGGCGCGAGGTGACGTGGCGGCTGCCGTGGGCCGTGTTGGGCGTGGCATTGCTGCTGAGTGGTTGCGCGAGCGCGCCTCGGCCGGTGTCAGCGTGGGAAGGCAGCGGAGGGGGAGGCGGGCTGCCGGTGGTGTGGGGGAGCGCGGAGCCGAGCGCGCTGGGCCGGTACATGGCCTTCATCGTCCGCAAGGAGGGAGAGCTGCGGCGGCCCGGGCTGTCGGTGGAGGAGCGGAGGCGAGGCTTCCGGGTCGTGGCGGAGATGATGGTGTGGCAGCACGGGAAGGACGAGGCGGCGCTGTCGCGGACCGAGCCGGAGGTGCTCTACCGGCAACTGGAGGCGGCCCAGGCTGAACGCGACGCGGAGGAGGAGGCGCGCATTGCCGCCGTGGAAGCGAAGCTGGAGGAGTTCCTGGAGTGGGGGAACCGGCGCTGGGCGCGGAGCTCGGTGCGCTTTCGCAAGGTGGGGCGCGAGTACCTGCTGACGGAGCACCCGCTGAGGAGGCAGAGCGAGGATGCGCTGACGGCGGCGGTGCTGGACTGGGCCTTCACGCACACGCAGGACCCGGACTTTCCGCGCAAGAGCCCGAACGAGGTGGCCGTGTACCTGCTGGCCAGGCGCAGCGAGCTGGCCACGGCCATCGAGCTGGGACAGCAGGCTCGGCCGCACCTGGACTACACGCCACGGTCGGAGGAGCCGGAGGCCACGGCCGAGGAGCTGGTGGTGGAGGTGTTGGTGGGCTTCATCCCTGCCGTGGGAGAGGCGGCGGACATCCAGGGCGCGCTGGTGGGGTACAGCGTCACCGGGAGGAAGCTGAGCCCGGGAGAGCAATTGCTGGCGGCGGTGGCGGTGCTGGTGCCGTTCGTCTCGGGCGGAGTGCTGTCGGGAGCGGAGGAGGTGGGGCGCGCGGCGCTGCTGACGGGGCGAGGACTGGAGGAGGTGCGGGTGCTGCAGCGGGTGGCCTCGCACCTGAGTCCGCAAGAGGCGGCGGAGGTGGAGCGGATGCTGCGCGCGGCCTCGAAGGGAGAGCCGCTCGCGGAGGCGGAGGTGGAGTTCCTTCGGCGAATCGCTCGGAAACTGGAGCAGCCCTTGAGCGAGGCGGCCGAGACGCTACGGCAGGGGGGCCGAGTGCCCTTCCTGGGCGTGCGGACGGGGGAGGGCGGTGGGCGACTGGTGCCGGGCGAGCCAGCGCACATGGCGCAGTGCTGGGTGGACTACCAGTTCCGCCATCCGAGCCGGTATCCGCGCTTCGCGTACGCGCCGGCCGAGGAGTGGAAGCGGCTCTACCGAACGATTCTGCAGAACAAGGAGGCGGGCACGGCTTTCGAGCAGGGCGTGCTGAGCGCGCGAGGCTACGAGAAGAACCGGGCGCTGATGATGCCGCCGCTGGAGAGCACGGTGCGGGGCTTCATCCCGGACGCGGTGCAAGGTGCGCCGGGCGAGCTGGTGTGGGGCAGGGCGTACCGCTTCGTGGAGGTAAAGGCGCGTGGAAAGCTGGACCTGGGAGGCAACCTCAAGGCCATGCTGGAGTACGTGAAAGAGTACGGAGGCCAGGTCGAGCTATGGGTGCGCTCCGCCAGGCATCCCGAGGGCGCAACGCGACTCTCCAAGCCGCTGCAGATTTCCTTGGAAGAACTGAGGTCCGCTGGCAAAGCAGTCATCCTGTATCACCCTTAGGAAGCCCCACCTCTGATGCAGTACTTCGATACAAAGATCTGGCTTCCTCCCGAGATTCCGTCGACCGAGCGCGTCTGCAGGTTCCTTCGTCTCGTCTTCGAGGAATACCGATGGTTCCGGCCCACGCGGTACGGGTTCGCCTTCATGGATGGGAAGCTCGACCCGGAGCACGTGGACTACGACGCCCTGGGGGCTTTCTACGAGGAGCGCAAGGTGCTGCGCGTAGCGGCGCGCACGGATCGCGACTACATCTCGATCTTTCCCGCGAAGGGGGACGCCTCGCGGCCCGAGCCTGAGTTTCCGTATACAGGGAAGATCCTCTGGACCACCTCCGCGAAGGAGGCCGCAAAGCCCCGGTGGCGTGCCGCGCACCTGCGTCAGGTCCAGGAACTCATGTCGCTCGTGGGATCGCCTCTGGCACAGGCTGGCATCGACGAGGACTTCGACCGCAAGACGAACCGGCTCGTTCCCAACGCCGATGGGTTCGGTCAGCAACAGGTTTTCACCGTGCGCGACTACAGCGAGGGGCTCGCGGGCCTGTACTGGCGCAACTTCCTCGGTGCCCCCTTCGTCCGGCTCTTCTCCGAGCGTCTCGACGCGCTCC
This sequence comes from Hyalangium ruber, assembly GCF_034259325.1. NCBI lineage: Bacteria > Pseudomonadati > Myxococcota > Myxococcia > Myxococcales > Archangiaceae > Hyalangium > Hyalangium rubrum. The sequence continues at coordinate 103,759 of NZ_JAXIVS010000014.1, forward strand.
CCGCTGAATGTCGGCAGGAGCTCGGAGACGAGCTCGTTCTGGTGCAGCCCTACGAACTCCCCTCCCAGGCCGGTACTCCCGAGGGCGACGCTCGTGAGCGCCAGCTCATCTCGGTGCTCGGCCCGGAGTGCTTCTACGACCACGAGCGCCACGTGAAGCCCACGCGGCGCCCTCCGCTCGGGCCGCCCGTCCACTGACACGCCGAGCGGCTCGATGCACCCGTTGCCCAGCTATCGGACGACCTTGATGTTGAACAGCGGCGTCTTCTGCGCTCCGTAGAGCCGCACCCACAGCGCCAGGTACGTCTCCGTGCCCCGCGCCATGCTGATGTCTCCCAGGTCGTGGATCGTCTTCCAGCCGAACTGCGTCTTGAGGAACTCGCCTACCGTCGCCTTCGCCGCCGCGTCGTTGCCGCAGACGAACAGGTCGTGGTCCCCGCCGTTCACCTTCCCCGGGTTCACCATCACCTCCGCCGACACCGTGTTCAGCGCCTTCACGATTTTCGTCTCCGGGAACGCCGCTTGGAGCTGCTCACCCAGCGAGTCCGTGTTCCCCGCGAACAGCGTCGGCGGAAACCCCTTCGAGAAGTCCAACGGGTTCGTCGTGTCGATGACGACCTTCCCCTTGAGCGGCCCCGCTCCCGCCGCCTGCAGCGCCTCCACCGCGCCGAACCCCAGCGTGCAGTGGAAGATCAGCTCTCCGAACGAGGCCGCGTCCGCGAACGTGCCCTGCGACGCCTTCGCCCCCGCGCCCTTCGCCCACGCCACCGCCTTCTCGTTGTTCGCCGTGCGCGAGCCCATCTTCACCTCGTGCCCCAGGGACACGAGCTTGCTGCCCAGGGTCGCTCCCACCACGCCGGTTCCGAAAATGCCGATCTTCATGTCGCTCTGCTCCTTGCGCTGTGTGGCCGTCAAAGTACCCCGCTGCCGCGCCGGTTGAGAATCACCGGCTCTCTCAACCCTCCGTCAACTTTGGGTTAACAATGCACCCATGGACCTGTTCTCCGGCGTGCTCCCCTTTCTCCACACCGCGGAGGAGCGCAGCTTCCGCAAGGCCGCCGCCCACCTCGGCGTGACGACCGCCGCCGTCAGCAAGGCCGTGGCCCGGCTCGAAGCCGAGCTGGGCGTCACCCTGCTCAACCGCACCTCGCGCCACGTGTCCCTCACCCCCGAGGGCACCACCTTCCTCGAGCACTGCCGCGAGGCCGTCACCCGCATGCAGGCCGGGCGCGAGCTGCTGGCCCAGTCGCAGAAGGTCGCCGAGGGCGTGCTCAAGGTGTCCATGCCGCTCATCCTCGGGCGGCTCGTGGTGCCGGAGCTGGGGCGCCTGGGCGCGCGTCACCCGCGCCTGTCCTTCAACCTCTCGCTCACCGACCGCTTCACCCGCATGGCCGAGGAGGGCGTGGACGTGGCCGTGCGCATCGGCGAGCTGGAGGACTCCAGCCTCGTCTCCCGCACCCTTCGCGTCCCTCAGTGGGTGACGGTGGCCTCGCCCGCGTACCTCGGGCGCCATGGCACCCCGCGCCAGGCCAAGGAGCTGGAGCGCCACCAGTGCCTGAAGTTCGTCACCCCCTCGGGCGTCACCCGCGAGTGGAGCTTCCGAGACCGGCGCGAGGCCCGCCCCGTCACCGTGCGCACGCCGGACAGCTTCCGCATCGATAACGGCGAGCTGATGGTGGAGGCCTCCGTGGCGGGGCTCGGCATCTGCCAGGCGTTCGACTTCGTGGTCACCGAGCACCTGCGCGCCGGGCGCCTGGTGGAGGTGCTGGCCCCCTACGCCGCCGAGGGGCCTCCCATCCGCGCGCTGTGTCTGCCTCGCCGCCAGAACACGCCCCGGGTGCGCGTGTTCCTCGACTTCCTCCAGCAGCTCCTCAGCCGCGAGCGCTGAGCCCCGCTAGTTCGCCCCGCAGCCGATCCACTCGCTCAGCTGGCGCCGCTCCGCGTCCGTGGGCCGAGGGTCTCCCGGCGGCATCTCCGTGTTCACCGCGCTGCCGTCCGCGCCCGCCTCCGCGTCGATGTCCCGCAGGTGCGCGCGGATGCCCTCGATCGTGTCGTAGTTGAAGTCGGGCGGAGCTCCGTTGCGCGCGGCGCCGGTGCGCGTCGAGCTGTGGCAGCGCGTGCAGTAGCTCTGGAAGAACGCCAGCCCGAAGTTCTGCGCGGTGAGCGTGGTGCCTCCCGTGGGGCAGTCACTGACGGGCTCGGGAGTGGGCTCGGAGTCTCCGCCGCAGCTTCCCAGCACGAGCGCGGCGAGAGCTCCCACGGCGACAGCGATACGGCGCGGAAGAGACGGCATGGCGGAAGGCCTCCGAGGGGTGGTGGCAGCCCCTGCGCGCGGGCGAATCCCGCGAAGCCCGCCGAAGGTGAAGGCCGCATGCCCAGCCGACAAGCTCCCGGCCGTCCCACTCCGCGTTCGGCGCAGGACAGGGGTACACGGCGCGTGCCTGCCTTCCCGCCGAGCGGGCGAGAGCCCGGGCGATCCGCTCATCCTGTCTGCCTCGCGTCCACTGGATGACAACCCTCTGGAGAGGCGGGGCCGGATCAGGCCTCCCCCGCGCCCGTTGCGCGGCACCCCTCGAGGAGGCACGGCATGGCGTGGTCCACCACTCCCTGGTCGGCGAAGAACGGGCTGGGTTTCGGAATGCTGGCCGGTGTCGTCTTCGCCGTGGCCGAGTCCCTGGCCTCCTGGATGGGAGGCAGCGGGCTGCTCACACCCGCGCGCTATGCCGCCAGCGTGGTGCTGGGAGACCGCGCCCTGGGGGTGACGCCGCTGGCGCTCACCGTCGTGGTGGGCGTGGGCGTCCACTTCATGTTCTCGGCGTTCCTCGGCGTGGCCTACTCGCTCATCGACGCGCGCCTGTCGCCCGAGCTGCGCTCGCGAGTCACGCACCAGACGGCGGTGGGCATGCTCTTCGCCATCGGCGTCTGGGTGGTGACGTTCCAGTTCATGGGGCGCGGCTACTTCCCATGGTTCCTGGAGACGCCGCAGTTCTTCCAGATGTTGATGCACGCGTTCTGCTTCGGCCTGCCGCTGGGGCTGCTGTTCGCCGCGGCCGAGCGTCGCCGGGTGGCCATCGCCGCCTTCGAGGAGCGCACGCTGGAGGAGCAATCGCCTCCGTGAAGCGAGGCATGACACCCGAGCCATGAGGAGAGGGCCGATGAGACGGTGGATTCTGGCGGGAGCGCTGGCGCTAGGCATGAGCGCGGTGGCGGGCGAGGGCAAGCGCGGCGAGTGTCCAGTGCCAGCGGCGGATGACGCGACGGTGGGCGTGAGCGCCGGCGCGGGCGGCGCCGCGGATGTGGAGCCCGGCCCCTGGGCCCACGTGGACAAGTCGCCCCAGCCCGGAGACGTGCGCCAGCGACTCTATGGCCAGGTGTCCCACGAGCTGGGCCTGGACCGAGACCGCTCCGGCGCGCCCCTACGGCGGGGAGAGGCCCTGGGCGGCGGAGGCAAGGCGGGAGGCGAGGAATACGCATGCGCCGAGGCGCTCTCCTCCCAGGAGCACGTCACGCTGGTGTCCGGCACGCTGAGCTTCGCCTCGGGCAACGTGCTCTCCATCGACGTGCCGGGGCAGGGGCCGATGAAGCTGCTCGCCGACGAGGGTACGTGCGCGGTGCAGGCCCGTCGTGTGCGCTCCATCGAGTCGCTGCAGGAGGGCACCGAGGTACGCGCCTCCTACGTGCTGAAGGACGGAGCGTCCGTGGCGCGGGTGGTGCGCGCCGAGCCCGAGCGTCCCCAGCGCTGAGCGGCCGGGGGGGAGTCCTCCCCGGGCACGGCTCGTCGTAAGGTGGGGGGATGCACGAGGAGCTCCTGCAGAAGATGGCCCGTGCCCGGGATGCCGCCTACGGCACGCTGGGGAGGATGGAGGCCGACGTCCTCACCTTCATCCTCAACCCCACCTTCAACGGCGGTCCGCGCTGGCCCAGCCTGCGTCAGGCCTGGCGGGTCATCCACCGCCCGGGCGGCATGCTGCTCGCCAGCGACGGGCTGTCGGATCCGTTCGATGACCAGGACGGGCCCTCCATGGGCTTCGGCATCGAATGCATCCTCGAGACGGACGAGCCGCTGCCGCGCGTGCAGGACAGCTGGCCCTTCCAGGCGCTCGTGCAGGTGTGCCAGACGGCCGCGGGCCACGGCGGCCTGCGCCAGCTGCTCGATGAGATGAAGCTCGTGTCGGTGGAGCTGTCCGGCGAAGGCATGCCCGATTCGCTCGTCACCGCCGATGACTCGGTGGGCGTGTTGCTCGGCATGGGCTCCAGCACCCTGCCCACCCTCATCCAGACTCCCGCCGGAGACGTACACCTGGTCACCGTGAAGCTGCTGCTCGCCGAGGAGCTCGAGTACGTGCGACAGAACGGTGCCAAGGGCCGCGCCGAACTGGCCCGCCGCTTCGCGCGCAACGGTGAGGAGCACCTGTCGCGCGCCCGTCGCGCGCCCGTCATCTGAGGCACGAAGTCCACATCCAAAGACCTCTTCACTAAACGCTTAGGGTATGATGGATCGACATGACCCTCAGGGTTACTCCGATGCGCCGCCTGGGGCGCGTCGGACCCCCGAAACGGAATGGCGAACCCATGGAAAAACCCCTTGCGAGCATTCTCGGAGCCGTGGCGCGCACCGCACGCATGCGGGCGGGATTGACCCAGGAAGACGTGGCCGAGCGCATCGGCATGGCCTCGGAAGTGTACGGGCGCATGGAGCGCGGGCAGATGCTGCCGCGCGTGGAGAACCTGCGGCGGTTGTGCCTGGTGCTCAACGTGCCGCCGCACGAGCTGCTCGGCCTGGAGGCGATGACGGGCGATGCGGGCTTCCCGTGGGAGGAGGCCAAGGGCCGCGCCGATGAGACCGCGGACATGCGGCGACTGCTGCGCCGCATGCGCAAGCTCAGCGCCGCGCAGGTGAAGCTGTTGAGCCTCATCGCCGGAGCGATGGTTCACAAGGGCAAGCCCGCCAAGGGCAAGAAGGGAACCCCGCGTCCGTGAGCCGGGCTACGGCAGCCGAGCCCCCCGCACGGTGGCGGTGCGCTGCCGGCCCTCGTCCCACAGCTGCAAGGTGAAGGTGCGCGGAGAGATTCCCGGGCCCGGCATCTCCAGCTCCAGCCACACGAAGTCCGAGGCCCCCGGGGCGAGCGGCTCCCTTCGCTGAATCCACAGCGCCTGCTTTACCTGTCCGGACGCGTCCGTCAGCGAGGCGCCCGCGAGCACCCAGGGACGGGCGTCCCGGTTGCGCAGCAGCACCTTCACCGCCAGCCGCGAGCGCGTGCCATGCAGGGAGAGGCGCTCCACCTGCACCACCTCCCCCGGGGCGGCGGTGAGCTCCGACTTGTCGAGCCGCAGCGCGCGAATGTCCCTTTCGTCGAACATGCCGCCGATCAACATGGCCGCCAGGCTCGGTGGGTCGCCGAAGGGCTCGGAAGTGCGCGCGCGCTCGGCCTGGCACTGCTGGAGCGCCGCCTCCAGCTGCTCGGCCCGCGCGGGGCAGGAGTCCGTGGGCGACGGGGGGCGGGACACCTCCACCAGTCGCTCGGCCTGGGCGGAGCGGGCCACGAGGCTGAACGCCGCGCGCGTGGGGGCGGTGCCCGGGGCGAAGCGCACCTCCAACCGAAGCCGCGCGGTGGCGGGGAGCTTCTCCGTGGGAACCAGCACCAGCGTGCGGCCGGCCGCCTCCACCCGCTCGAAGTGCTCACGTCCCTCCAGCACCACCTCGCCCTCGAGGAGGGGCGCGTCGAAGAGCAGCGTGGTGGACAGGCCCGGGGCGATGCAGACCTCGGGGGGAGAGGCCGTGCCATCCGCCAGCTCGAGGCGTCGGCCCTCCGGTTGGCAAGGGGCAGGCTGCGCCCGCGCGAGGGGGGCACCCGCCAGCGGCAGGAGCACCAGGAGGCGGACGAGGCATGAGGAGCGCAAGCGGCGGAACCTCCAGGGGGGGATGGCGCGCAGGCACCGCCTCTATCATGCCTCTGGAGCCAGGGAGGCGCACGGCCGCTGGTACGCCCCCCTGGCGGAACGGCTCAATGCTTGTAGAAGTCAGGGGACACGTAGGACACGGGCAGCACCTTCATCGCCCCGTCCTTGGAGCCCTTCAGGAAGGGCTGTCCGGTCTCCCCGTCGTCTCGGCCGACCAGGTGCCCGCAGAAGGGGAAGCGCCGGCCGTCCGGGAAGCGCACCTCGGTGAAGCGCGCATACAGCCTGTCGCCGATGAAGAAGTCGCCGATGATGGCGGTGCCCACCGGCATCTTCTTCCAGCGCAGCTGCTCGAAGGTGGTGACTTCGTGGCGCCCCTCGCGCACCAGCCAGAATTCGCCCTCCTCCCAGAACTCGCCCTTGTGGTTGCCGGGCATGGCGACTTCGTGGAGCACCGGCTCGGAGATGCCCAGGTCCCTGCGCATGGCCTCCGCGGCGCCCGGGGGACAGAGCTGCGAGAGCGCGCCGTCGGGGCGCACGACGGGGTCGGTGGAAGCACAGCTCCCCGTGAGGATGCAGGCGGCGAGCGCGCCGGCGAACTTGCTGGGCGGGCTGGCGCCGGAGCCGCGGGGCTGCTCCGGCTCCGGCGCCTGCGGGGGCTCGGAGTGCTTCGCGGGTGCTTTGGGCCTCATGAGGGATGGACCTTTCTGTGGTGGGAGGGAAAGGGGCGCCTGGACAAGGGGCCAGGTCCCGGCATCGGTAGAGGGGAGGGCGAAGGGAAGGGTGTCCTCGGTGCCCGAGTCGCTCGCCGTGAGCGGGGGGAGCGCCTCCAGCGGTGAAGGGGCCTCCATGGCGGTGGGCGGGGGCGGGGGCAGGCCCGGCGAGCTGTCTCCTCCGCCGCGCAGCGCCGCCAGGGCCACCGCGAGCAGCACCCCGGCCGTGAGGGTCGCGAGCGCCCAGCGCCACCGCCTCGGCGCCTGCCGCGCCGGCGCCACGGTGGGCGCGCTCGCCTCGCTCACGGGGGGCGGGGGCAGCCGCTCCAGGCTCGGCACGGGCACGGCGATGGGCGCGGCGACGGGTGCGGCGCCCATGCCCTCGGTCGTCGCGGTGTCCGCGCCGGGCAGCAGGGGCGCGTCCCACGCGGGCGCCTCGTCGCGCAGCAGCGCCTGGAACTGCTCATGCAGCACCCGGCCGCTGGCGGGGCGCTCCTCGGGGCGCTTCGCGAGCAGCCGCAGCACCAGCTCCGCCAGCGCGGGCGGCACGCTGGGGTTGAGCGTGTCCGGCGAGGCGGGCATCTTCGTTTCAATGAGCCCGATGAGGACATCTCGGGGCAGGTGCGGCGGGAAGGGCGGCGCGCCGGTGAGCACCTCGTAGAGCGTGGCGCCCAGCGCGTAGAGCTCATCGGTGGGCTGGAAGGGGTAGCGCGCCTCGGGGTCGGTGTACTGCTCGCGGTGGAAGCGCAGCGCCTCGGGGGTGCGCAGGTGCGGGGTGCCCGGCGGCAGCGGCCCCTCGGTGAGCGGCGAGGAGACGGCGGAGTGCTCGGCGGCGCCGAAGTCCACCAGCACCGGCTGCCCGTCGGCGGCGCGCACCAGGATGTTGGTCCCCTTCAAGTCGCGGTGGTGGACGCCCTGGGCGTGCAGCGCGGCCAGCGTGAGCGCCAGCGTGTCGAACAGGCGCACCACCTGGCGCGGCGTGGGGCGCGCCTGCTTCACCCAGTCCACGAGGGTGAGGCCCTCCACGTAGTCCATGACGACGTAGTGGAAGCCGCTGCGTGGGTCGGGCCAGCGCCCGTGTCCCCAGACGCGCACCACGTTGGGGTGGGAGATGAGCAGCAGGCAGGCCAGCTCGCGCCGCGCGCGCGCGTCCGTGCGATTGAGGTCCTCGCTGTCGGGCCCGTGGACGGCGAACTTGAGGGCATACTCGGTGCCGGCGGACTCCACGCGGAACACCGCGCCGAAGCCTCCCGTGCCCAAGGGGCCCTTGATGCGCCAGGGGCCCACCATCATGTCCGGCAGCAGGTGGCGGGGGTGCTGCATCAAACGCGCTCCAGAGACGCTTCGAGCAGAGCCGACCGCCGGCTCACCCGTCGCGTCTCCACCGGCCCGCCTTCGTGAGGGGCCATGTGACCCAGCAGGAGGGTCTGAATCAGTATGACCCGTAGGGAGGGTTGGTTCAAGAAAGATGACCCATTGGGTTGAGCCAAGGGTGCGTGACGTGTCCACGAGGCGTGCGAGCCGCTAGAGTCGGCGCATGGTCGACGAGCTGGTGCGAACGCTGGGACTCCGGCCTCACCCGGAGGGCGGTTACTACCAGGAGACATACCGAGCGCCGCTGCGGGTGGAGACGCCGCGAGGGCCGCGCTCGGCGGGCACGGCCATCTACTACCTGCTGCCGCGCGGGGCCTTCGCCGCGTGGCACGAGGTGGCCTCGGACGAGGTGTGGCACTTCTACGACGGGGCGCCGCTGACGCTCTACCTGTTGAGTGAGCGAGGGCTGGAGACGGTGGTGCTCGGCCGGGACGTGGCGCGCGGCGAGCGGCCTCAAGTGGTCATCCCCGCCGGGGTGCTGCAGGCGGCGCTACCGAAGGGGGACTACACGCTGGTGGGCTGCACGGTGGCGCCGGGCTTCGACTTCGCGGACTGGCGGATGCCCCCGCGCGAGGAGCTGCTGGCCCGCCACCCGGAGCACGCCGAGCTGGTGCGCCAGCTCACCCACCCGGGCTGAGCCGGGCGGGGGAAATGCACCTCCCGCATATAATGATGCGGGAGGTCTCCGGAGGCAGGGAGGATGTGGGTGCATGGCGCGTAAAGCCGCCGGCATGCGCACGTTCCCACGCAACTTGTTCTCCGCCGGGCGGATACCTCTTTTGTACCGAGATTTTCGCCTCCGAACCTGGGGGGAGGGATCAGCGAACACGGCGACCACGTCCACGTGGCGTACAGAGACACGGGGGCTCCGGCGAGGGAGCCCCGCTACGCGGCCCGCGAGCGCTCCGGCGAGAACCGGAAGGCGCCGCGGGCCGACGCTTTTTTGCAGTCCCAACGGTGTGCCTGGGGCCACGTGGGGGGTTGGGTAGACTGGGGGGATGATTCGCTCGGTCCGCTTCGAGAACTTCCGGTGCCTGAGGGAGGTGGAGCTGCCCTTGGAGCCGTTGACGGTGCTGGTCGGGCCGCAGGCCTCGGGGAAGACGGCGGTGCTGGACGGGCTGGACTTCCAACCGGGCTGCGACGTGAAGGACTACTGGCGGCAGGAGGAGACGGGCCGGCCGGTGGTGGAGTGGCGCTACGAGAACGGGCGGCGCATGCGGGTGGAGTACCCGCTGCGGGCGCTGGACTCCACGCCGATGCAGGGGCACACGCTGCAAGCGTTGGCGTTGGACCTGGCGGCGATGCGGGAGGAGGGGCGCGGGGGGCGCTCGCCGGTGTTGAACCGGACGGGGGACAACCTGTCGGAGGTGTTCGCGGCATTGCCGCCGGAGGCGCGGCAGCGGGTGGTGGAGGAGCTGTGCCGGCTGGTGCCGACGGTGGGCGGGGTGGAGCTGCGGGAGGGGAAGGGGCGCACGCAGCGGCTGCGGTTTCGGGACGCGTGGCGGGAGGACCTGTGGATTTCGCCGGACCGGGTGGGGGACACGGTGCTGGTGCTGCTGGCGTACCTGGTGCTGCCGTACCAGCGGCCGCCGCCGGACGTGCTGACGGTGGACATGCCGGAGCGGGGGCTGCCGCCGTGGTTGTTGGGGGATGTGATGGCGTGGCTGCGGGGCATGACGACGGGGAAGCTGGGAGGCGAGCCGGTGCAGGTGGTGCTGGCGACGTCGTCACCGGAGCTGCTGGAGCACGTGTCCCCGGAGGAGGTGCGAGTGTTCTCGCGAGAGCCGGAGGATGGCTCGGTGCGGGTGAGCGCCTCGCCGGAGGACGTGGCGGACTGGCGCCAGCGGCTGGCGATGATGTGAGCGGGCGCCCCTCCGTGTGACGGCTTTACTCGGAGGGCTCTTCGAGAGGCGCTTGCGGCTCCTCCCCCGCGGCGGCCATGGAGAAGGGGTAGAGCGCTCGGTGGTGGATATTGGGGTGATACACGGCGAGGTGGGGTTCCCCTGAGATGGTGATGACGGCCTGTTGGGGGGGCGCGGCCTCGTTTTCGAACCAAGCCTCGGCCTCCTGCTTCGTGGCGAAGGACGCCACGGGCGGGGGCAGCCCGTCTCGAATCCGAGCGCCAAGGAAGTACTCGAGAACGGGGTGGGGGAAGAGGCGGCGGTGCTTCAGCTCTCGGTTGTAGGAGAGCAGGTGGTATCGGTCCGCAATCAGGACGTAGGCCGACGAGGGTGGCTCAGGGAGTGCCTGCAACCAGGCTTCCGCCTCCTCGCGCGTGTCGAACGAAGCCACCACGCGCGGAGGGTCGTTGGAGGCGAGGTGCTGGCGATAGTCCTCGAAGGCGTAGAGCTGGCCCGTGGAGTCGATGAACAAGAGGGCATCGAAGAGGACATCCAGAAGCTCTTGTTGCTCCTCGGAGGGAGCCTTCGCCCGCAGCTCCGCGAGCAACTCCTTGGCCTTGGAGGTGAGCTTGCGAGAGTTCATCGCGGGCCCTCCGCGACAGGAACACCATGCTGGAGTTCCGGGGATGTCATCAGGATTACCGGCGCCAGGACAACGAGCCCCGCGCCTGCGGAGACGACCACGAAGGTCACCCCTGCGATGATGATGACACTTCCCACCAGAAGGCCCGCCCGGTGGCGCTTCAACCAGTCGATGGCCCCGTCCGTCGCCGTGAACTCCTGAGGGCGGAGCCGCTCCAACTCCAGACAGTCGTCATAGGCCTGTTGGCACTCTCCTCGGCAGAACTCGGATTTCCCGCCCCGCTTGCGTGGAGAGGTGAAACCCCCGTACCCAGGAGGAAGCGGGCGATCCATGCATTTGCGGTAACAGTCCTGGTTCTCCTGGTCACAATCCCTCGGCCGAGCTGTTACAGGCACGAACTGACCTACCTGGCTGTCGGGGTGGAGCTGGTAGGCGGAGAGTTCAAAGCTTTCGACGGGGTGCCACACGTGGGTGAGCTGGCCGTCCGGGTGCTCTTGGAGGATGAGCACGAATCGGGAAGGGCTGTCGAGGCTCGTTGAGGACAGGGAGACATGGCGGGTGGCGCTACACGAGGCGAGCAGTGCGCTCACGGTCGCCGCCACGAACTTCTGGAGCGTCATCTCCGGTCCTCGGGTGGGCAGTTGCGAGACGTGGACCGGAGTCACCATGACCGGCCAGTCCGGGGATGCTATCCCGCTCCGAAGCGAGGAGGCAGCCACCGCATGCACCGCAGGCAACACCAGGGTGAGGAGGTGCCGGGCAGGATGCATCCGACGGGCCTGGAGGCGGGCACGCAGGTGGAGGACTGGCGGCTGCTGGGAAGGCACGAGGCAGGCAGCTTCGGGGTGGTGTACCTGGCGGTGCGGGTGGGCGCGGAGGCAGCCGGTCCCTGCGCGCTGAAGCTGGCCCGAGCCCGGGGAGACGCGCGACTGAGCCGGGAGGTGGGGCTGCTGGGGCGGGTACGGCATCCGAACGTGCCTCGGCTCCAGGGACACGGCGAGTGGTACGGCTTTCCGTACGTGGTCACGGAATGGGTGGAAGGGGTGTCCCTGTCGAGGTGGACGCGGCTGTGCAACCCCTCGGGACGGCAGGTGACGCGGCTGCTGGCGAAGCTCGCGGGAGCGCTGGCGGCGGTACACGCGGTGGGCGGAGCGCACCGGGACATCAAGAGCGAGAACGTGTTGGTGCGCCTGGAAGACGGCGAGCCGATGCTGACGGACTTCGGAGCAGGCACCTGGGAGGGAGCCGCCCCGCTGACGGTGAACGGCCCTCCGGGGACGCCGCTGTACTACAGCCCGGAGCGGCTGCGCGCGCACCTGAACCTGCTCCCCCCGGGAGCACCCAGTGGCGCCGGACCGGCCGATGACGTGTATGGCCTGGGAGTAACGGCCTTCCGGCTGCTGACGGACACCTACCCCTTCACGGAGCTGGAAGAGGAGCAACGGACGCAGGAGCGGCTACGGGGTCGGCTGCCACGAGCACCGCACGAGGTGAACCCGGGAGTGCCAGTGGAGCTGAGCGCATGGGTGATGCGACTGCTGGCGGCGCGCCCCGAGGAACGCCCATCCATGTGGCAGGTAGCGGAAGCATTGTCGAAGGCACAGGAGAACACCCCGGAGCAGCCGCTCTTCGCCTGGGAGACGGACCCCGAGCGGTTGGGCCCGGGGCGGCGGCTGGCTTCCCGGATGGAGTACGAGCTGTTGCTGGTGCGAGCGCGGGCGGAGGAGAACCAGGCACGGGTGGCCGCTGAAATCGAGCGAGCCCAGGCGGAGCGGGAAGCACCGCCACCCTCCGAGCCCGAGTCACTGTCGCCCCCACACCCCAAGGAGCGCAAGGCGCGGTCTCGCCGTGCCCGTGCGCAGCAGTCGTGGCTCGCGGCGGTGGGGCTCGTCGTCCTCGCCCTCGGTGTGTGGTGGTCATCGGAGGTGCCGTCGCCAGCGCCAGCCGACGACAAGAGGGATGCGGGGACGGTGGGCCTGGGTGACACGCCACTTCCTGCTCCCTCGCGGGCGGTGTCGTCCGAGTCAGAGCGAAGCGGCATGGGCCTCGACATGCCGATGAAGCCGCTTCCCGGCCAGCGCGGGCCGCCCTGTCGGAAGCCTGCGGTCGAGATCTACGGTGGGTGTTGGGTCGCGATAGAGGAACAGTCCCCGCCGTGTAGTGACGATGCCTACGCCTGGAAGAACCGCTGCTACTGGCCCATTCGAGGCCCCCAGAAACCCGCGACCTCGGACCTTCCCGAAAGCCCAGGCGAACGTTGAGCGATGGCCTGAACTATCGGGAAGGGAGGTCCCACCGGGATGCCCACGCGGGGCGGTCGGGCAAACAAAACCTGTCTGACAACCAGACAGGTTCGGCGGGAGTGCCATGGGGCGGCACCGCTCAAGGCCCACGACTGACGCCCGATAAAACCTGTCTGACAACCAGACAGGTTTGGCGGGAGCGCCATGGGGCGGCACCGCTCGAGGCCCCTGACCGGTGCCCGATAAAACCTGTCTGACAACCAGACAGGTTCGGCGGGAGCGCCATGGGGCGGCACCGCTCGAGGCCCCTGACCGGTGCCTGACGCGGGTCGCCGGGAGGGCAGTGGCCGCGCGCCGGGCCCTACGCGTTGATGGCGACGGTAAGGGTCGCCACATAGCCACCGCTGACGCTGCCCGTGACGGTGGCCAGCTGCGAGTCCGAGCCATCGCTGAACACGTTGTCGTTGGACAGGGTGACCCGCTGCAGGTTGGTGACGCTGCTCTGGTAGCCGGTGGTGGCGTACACGGCGTCGCAGGCATCCTCGGGGAGGGCGAGCTGGGAGGTGGCCAGCTTGTTACCGGCGGAGGTGGCGGAGGCGAGGTTGGGGTAGACCTCGAAGTGGATGTGCGGCCAACGGCCCGAGTAGCAGGCGGGGAAGATGGTGGTGAAGGTCACCTGGCCATTGCTGTCGGTGGCCTGGACGCCGCGCAGGTAGTTCTGGTTGGTGACGCCGGAGGAGTAGAGCGAGTAGCGGCCCTCGCGGTCGCAGTGCCACAGGTAGACGGCATGGCCCGAGAGGGGCGTGCAGCCGTTCGAGCTGTCAACGAGCGTCAGGGTGACGGTCAGCGGGACACCCTCGGCGGTCCCGGTAGCAGAGCCGACGCTGGAGCGGATGTCGCTGCGAACGACGCCGCTCTGGGAGAGGACGTTGGGGCCGTTGGAGCCGTCACCGGGGTAGGGGCCGGCGGTCTCCTCGGGAATCCGGGAGCACGAACCGTCCCCGGGCTCGGAGGAATCGCCGTCGCAGTTGATCAAGGGCAGGAGACTGGCGCCGAGGGCGAGGCGAAGCAGGTCTCTGCGCTCGAGGGAAGCACGGAACAGCTTCAAATCCTGGGCAAGACCGCCATCCTCATGTTCGTCGTGCATGCGAGCTCTCTCTTTCGTTCGCCGAAGGCGATGCAGGGAGAGATTTGACCCGGAGCGCCTTGCGAAAGTCTGAAGCCACGTCGCGTCCACGGTCGGCAATGAACACGGGCATGGGGGAAATGCCGCCTCCAAGACGCCTCGGGTGCGGGCTTCAGCGTTACGCTCGCTTCATGAAGATCGCGAGGAGAGGGTGGCTGCTGCTGTGCATTCTGCTGACGGGATGCGCGGCAACCCAGCCCACGCTGCTGGTGGAGCATGAGGAGAGGGAGGAACGCGTCTCCTTCGACGAGACATGCGCGCGGGACTCGACGCTTCTGGCGCTTTGCGATGAGACCCAATGCGAGTTCCACGCATGCCGTGAGGTGATGAAGCAGCTCACGGCGGGCCAGGTGGTCCTGGCGCGCACGGGAGCAACAGGGCTGCCGGGTCCTGGAAGTTCAGCGCTGAGGTACTGGGGGAGTGCGCAATCACCGCCGAAGAATTCACAGCCGGTGTTCATCATCCCCTTGGGACCGAGAGCACCGTCACGGGAGTTGCCCAGCCAGGCGCGGCTGCTGGAAGAGCTGGAGGCGAAGCGGCGCAAGCCTTACGAGAGGCACCATGTCTTCCCTCAGGAGAAAGGGCTCAAGGCGTGGTTCATCTCCAAAGGAATCGACATCCACGAGTACACGCTGCTGTTGGAGTTGGAGGTGCATCGTCGCATCCATCAGGCACCTCCCCAGGGCGGACCGTGGAATGAGAGGTGGAGGAAGTACCAGCAAGCCAACTTCGGAGCATCGAAGCAGGAGATCCTGCGGTATGCAGGACAGCTTATCTACGAGTTCGAGCTGTGGGGTCCCGTCATTCCGTACCGGAAGAAGCTGATCCCATGAAGTTCTACTGGCTGTGCGACGTGGCGAGCCGACACTTCTCGGGCTGGTACGAGGCCACGCACAAGTGGAGCTTGCCAGGCGCGCATTGCCCGAAGTGTGACGCCATCTGGTCCACCCATGTGGATGCCTATCCCTCGGTTGACCTGTCCGTGCTACCCAACCCGGAGAAGTACGCAGCGAGGTTGGAAGAGGACTATGCTGAGTTCGAGCGCTTGCGCGAGCAGGTGCGCCCGCTAGTTCCAGAAGGAGTCCCGCTCTGGCCAGGGACCGAGTTCGGGCCCCTGGAGGG
Organism: Hyalangium ruber; assembly: GCF_034259325.1. Taxonomy (NCBI): domain Bacteria; kingdom Pseudomonadati; phylum Myxococcota; class Myxococcia; order Myxococcales; family Archangiaceae; genus Hyalangium; species Hyalangium rubrum. The sequence continues at coordinate 118,778 of NZ_JAXIVS010000014.1, forward strand.
AGCCGCGAAGGGGGAGTTCAGCCCGCTGGTGCTGTGCTACCCGTGGACGCTGTTGATGAAGCGCGAGGCGGTGGAGCGCTTGCAGGCAGAGGGGCTGGCGGGCCTCAAGGGTTGCCGAACGGAGCTGCGCTTCCGAAAGAAGAACCCACCGGAGTTGCTGGAACTGGAGTTGAGCCCTCTGGGCCAACTGCACCCGGACTGTCTGCCGGAGGGGTGGCCTGGGCCATGTTCGAAGTGCGGCCGGAGCGGCTTCTCCCTCCCGGAAGCGCCCATCCTGGATGCGGCTTCGTTGTCCCGAGCCCCGGATCTCTTCCGACTGGCGGGCTTTCTGTCGTTGATCATCGGAACCGAGCGCTTCGTGGAGGCCGCGCGGCGCCTGGGCTACGAGAAGGACCTCGTCTTCCGCGAGCTGCCCCTGAAGTGAGTCGCCAAGGGCTCAGGGAAGGCCCAGGCGCGCTGGATGTGTGTAGACGTTGAACCGTCCGCCGCGCACGAACGTGGCCAGCGTCACCCCGGAGCGCTCGGCGAGATCAATCGCCAGGGAGCTGGCCGCCGAAACACTGGCCACCACGGGGATGCGCGCCACGGCCGCCTTCTGGACGATCTCGAAGCTGGCACGCCCGCTCACCACCAGCACCGCGGGCGGGCGTTCCGTCCGAGCCACCGTGCCGCTCACCGAGGCCCGCGAGGAGCGCACCGTCCCACCCAGCACCAGCGCGCCCACCACCTTGTCCACCGCGTTGTGCCGGCCCACATCCTCGGCGGAAGAGAGCATCTCCCCGCGCGCATCCAGCGCCACCGCCGCGTGGACTCCTCCCGTGCGAGCGAAGTTCCGCTGCACCTCCCGAAGCCGCTCGGTGGCGCGGGCCACCACCTCGGGAGCCAGCACGAGCCCCATCGCCACCGGAGAACACACCGCCATCAAGTCCTCCACGCTGCGCCGCCCGCACACGCCACAGGCGGCCGTGGTCAGCGTCCCGCGCCGCGCCGCGCTCACGCGCTCCACCTCCAGCACCAGCCCCGGCGCGGGCGTCACCTCGAGGATGTTGCCCCAGCCCTCCTCGCCGGGCCGGCCGCAGTACGCCACGCCGCCCAGGTCCTCCACCGAGCGGATGATGCCCTCGGAGAACAGGAACCCCACGGCCAGCTCACGGTCCTGTCCCGGAGTGCGCATGGTGATGGCCACCGTGTCCCCGCTCACGCGGATCTCCAGTGGCTCCTCCACTGCGACGGAGTCCTCCTCGGGCGCGGCGGCGGCTCCTTCCGAGAAGCGCCGAACCTGGCGTCGCGTGACGCCCTTGTCCTCACGGCTCATGGGCCTGCTCCCGCGCCAACTGGGCGATGAACACCGCGAGCCCCTGCACCTCGGCCGTGCGAAACCGCCGCAGTCCCTCGGGAGCCCCCTCCGGCAGCGCGGGCGCGTCGCTCACCACGGCGAGCACCTCCGGGCGAGAGGCGGCCAGCAGCGGGCCATGGCCCTCGCGCCACACCTCCAGCTTGGGCAAGGGTCCCTCCTTCCACCCCTCCACGAGCACCAGGTCCACGGAGTCCGCGAAGCGCGCGAGCAGCGGCAGCAGCGCGGAGTCGGGGGCCTCCTTCACGGTGAGCTGCACGCCGGCTGGAGTGGCGAACGCAACCAGCGCGGCGCCCGCGCGCTCGAAGCGGGCCGTGTCACTGCCCGAGCGGTGCAGCGGGTGCGGATCCGACGAGTGCTTCACCACGCCCACGCGAAGGCCGCGGGCGCGAAGCTCGGGCACGAGCCGCTCCACCAGCGTCGTCTTCCCGACGCCCGACCAGCCGACGACGCTCAGCGCGGGAGGAGCCTTCATTCCTCCACCGCCACGTAACGGGGCCGGTCGAACAGCTCCACCTCCACCTCGTCCCCGGCGGCGAAGTCCGCGCGGCCGGGAGGGAGCACGGCATGGCCCTCGGCGCCCACGTTCTGGAGGATCTGCCCCGCGCCCTGTGGACGCAAGCGGGCCCAAGGCAGCCCGCCGTCGTCGCGGTGCTCCAAGGTGGTGGTGATGAGATAGGTGAGCCCCGCCTGCTTGTGCCGCTCCTCCGAGAGGCGCGCCCGCACCCGGCGCCGCTCCTCCCGCACGCCCTGGAGCCCGAGCAGCAGCGGCCGGCCGAGCTGATCAAAGGCCACCGTGGCAGCGCCCGGATTGCCCGGGAGCACCACCACCGCCGTGTCGCCCAAGCGGGCCACGGCCACGGGCTTGCCGGGCTTGAGGGCCACGCCATCCACGAAGAAGCGAGCCCCCAGCTCCGAGAGCACCCGCTTCACGCGGTCCTTGTCCCCCACGGAGGCGCCGCCCGTGGTGAAGAGCACCTCCACGTGCGGAGCGAGCCGGGAGAACGCGGCCCGCAGCTCCGAGTCCTCGTCCCGAGCGCGCTCCAGGAACGCCACCGTGGCGCCCGCCTCCTGAGCCAGGGCGGCCACGAGCACGAGGTTGCTCTCGTGTACCTGGTGGGGCAGCGCGGGAGTGCCCGCGGAGACCAGCTCATCCCCGGTGGCGAGCACGGCCACCCGAGGCGCGGGCCGCACGAGCGCGGTGAGCGCCCCCTGGGACGCGAGCACTCCCAGCACGGCGGAGTCCACGCGCTGTCCGGCGGGGAAGAGGAAGGTGCCCTCGCGCACCTCCTCGCCCGCGCGGCGGATGTCATGGCCGGCAGGGACGTGGATGAACAGGAGGACATGGCCATCCGCCTCGGCGCGAGCGGCCTCCTGACGAACGACGGCATCGGCGCCGGGAGGAAGCGGAGCGCCGGTGAACACCCGCGCGGCCTCCCCGGGCTGGAGCGAGCGCGAGGGCAGCGCGCCGGCATAGACCGTCTCCACCACGCGCAGGCGCACGGGCCTGTCGCGGGTCGCGCCCTGGGTCTCCTCGGAGCGTACGGCCCACCCATCCATGGCGGAGTTGTCGCAGCCGGGCAGGGAGCGAGCGGCGCTCACCGGAGCGGCAAGGAAGCGGCCATGGGCGCGAAGCAACTCCACCGGCACGGGAGCCAGGGCGCGGACGGCGTCGAGCGCGGCCAGCCGCGCGGAGGAGAGCGAAGTGAGCGACATGAACTGGAGTGCCAAGCCTCCACCAAACGGGAGGGGCCGCGAAGCTACCGCAAGGAGGGAGCGGCGGGTGCTGGACAGAGCACATGCCGGCTGGAGACGATGCGGCATGCACCCTGCGACGGACGTCACACTGGCGGTGGTGGCGGGAGGGCAGGGCCGCCGGCTGTCCGGAGTCCCCAAGGGGTTGCTGACGCTCGAGGGGCGCACGGTGCTGGAGCGGCTGCTCCAGCTCTCCCCGCTGTTCGCGGAGGTGGTGCTGGTCTCCAACGCGCCCGAGCCCTACGCGCGCTTCCACCTGCGCACCGTCGCCGACGCCGTGCCGGGCAAGGGCGCGCCCGGAGGCGTCCACGCGGCGTTACAGGCCGCCCGCACCGAGTGGGTGCTGGCCGTGGCCTGCGACATGCCCTTCATCACCCCGGAGGCGCTTCAGGTCCTGCTGGAGGCCCGAGGCCCTCAGCTCGACGCCGTCTGCTTCACGGTGGCCGGCCGGGTGGAACCCCTGCTCGCGGTGTACCGCGCCGCACTGTCGGTCCCATGGGGCGAAGCCCTGCGCGAGGCGAACCCCTCGCTGCGAGCGCTGCTCTCCCAGTGCCGCGCCAGGCTCCTGCCCGAGGAGGCCCTGCGCGCGGTGGACCCGCACCTGCGCTCCCTGGTCAACGTGAACACCCCCGAGGACCTCGAGCGCCACGGCCTGGCGCTGCCCTGATCAGGTGGTGCAGTGCGCGGCGACGGTGGCGAACAGGTCGCCAATCTCGAAGGGCTTCTTGAGGATGCCCTGCGCGCCCGGGAGCGGCTGACGCCCACTGGCGGTGACGATGATGACGGGCACGGGGTTGAAGGCCGGGTGTTGCCGCAGGTGGCGCAGGAAGTCTTCCCCGCTCATCACCGGCATCATCAAATCCAGCAGCACCAGACACGGCGGGTGGATCTGCTCGAGCACCTCCAGCCCCTCCAGCCCATTGGAGGCGACGGCCACCTCGAAGCCCTCGCCTTCGAGGAGCTCGGCCATGGCCGCGCGGATGTCTTCGTCGTCTTCGACGATGAGGACGCTGCCTTTGAGGGGGGTGCCAGTGCTCACACGAGAATTGTAGGCAGCCTCTCGGGGATCGGGAGTGCGTGCGCGCGTGCTCTGTCGGATTCCAACCGCCCCACGGGTGTTTCACCGTGTCGACAAGCCGACGCTGGCTCCCACCGAGGCACGAGGCGTGGCATACAGTGCCATTGGCCCAAGCAGCGGGCAGCGGGCAGCCGGAGCGGAAGACTTCATGCGCGAGGGATGGGTTGCCGACGAATCGACGATCGGCGTGAAGAAGCAGAAGAGCAGCGAGCCGGTGGCTCGCCTCGTCCCGGCGCTGACCATCGTCTCGCACCCCATGTCTCAGCGGGTGGGGGAGCGGCTGCTGTTGGAGGCGGTGTTCGCGGGCCGCGAGGTGGCCGTCTCGCGAATCGAACCGGACTTCATGCGCCCGGACGCGGTGCTGGGCTCGCCGCTGGCCGACCCCTTCGTGAGCCGCAAGCCGCTGGTGTTCTCCTCCGGTGCGGGCGGAGGCGTACGGCTGGTGCCCGGAGAGAGCGGCCGGGTGACGCTGGCGGGCGAGCCGCTGCTGGAGCCCTGGGAGTTCTCCCCCGAGGACCTGGCGGTGGGCATTCCGCTGGAGCTGGCCGAGCGGGTGGTGGTGCTGCTGCACTGGGCGGCGCCCACGGCCAGTGACGCGGTGGACGCGCTGGGCATGGTGGGCACCAGCGTGGGGCTGATGCACGTGCGCCGCCACATCGAGCAGGTGGCGGACCTGAACGTGCCGGTGCTGATCCGCGGCGAGACGGGCTCGGGCAAGGAGCTGATCGCGCGGGCCATCCACCAGTGCGGGGCGCGGCGCAACAAGGTGTTCCTGAGCGTGAACCTGGGCGCCATCCCCAAGGAGCTGGCGGCCGCGGAGCTGTTCGGCGCCAGCAAGGGCTCCTACAGCGGCGCGGTGAAGGACCGCGAGGGCTTCTTCCGCGCCGCGCACGGCGGCACCCTGTTCCTGGACGAGGTGGGCGAGGCGCCTCCCGAGGTGCAGGTCATGCTGCTGCGGGTGCTGGAGACGGGGGAGATGTACCCGGTGGGCGAGCGCTCTCCGGTGGAGGTGGACGTGCGGCTGGTGGCCGCCACGGACGCGCACCTGGAGCAGCAAATCGAGGCGGGGCGCTTCAAGGCGCCGCTGCTGCACCGGCTGGCCGGTTATGAAATCAGCGTGCCGCCGCTGCGCGAGCGCCGCGAGGACATCGGCCTGCTCTTCCACCACTTCGCCCGCGAGGAGCTGGCCTCGCTCGGAGAGTCCTGGCGGCTCAAGCCGGAGGACCCATCGATTGAACCCTGGCTGCCCACCTCGCTGGCGGCGCGGCTGGTGCGCTTCACCTGGCCAGGCAACATCCGCCAGCTGCGCAACCTCACACGTCAGCTCATCATCGGCAGCCGAGGGCAGAGCCGGCTGCGGTTGGACCCCCGGCTGGAGAAGGAGCTGTCGGCCGCCATGGCCCCCCGGCCCGGCCGGCCCGTGGCGCTCCCCCCGGTGAAGGCCGTGCTGGAGCCGAAGCCCTCCGTGGAGACCACACCCACCCCGGCGCCCAAGGCCGCCACGCCACGACGCAAGGCGTCAGAGATCTCCGAGGCGGAGCTGCGCGAGGCCATGCGCCAGAGCGAGTGGGACCTCAAGGCCGCCGCGGACCGGCTGGGCATCCCCCGCTCCTCCATCTACGACTTGATCGAGAAGATGCCCACCATCCGCACCGCCGGGGACCTGAGCGTGGAGGAGATTACGCGCTGTCACCGCGAGTGCGGCGGAGACCTGGAGGCCATGGCCCAGCGCCTGGAGGTGTCCCGCCGGGCCTTGGGGCGCCGCATCAAGGAGCTGGGCCTGGAGCCCGACGCACCCTGATCCAACGGGAAGGCGTCCGTCGTGTCGAAACCGCCGTCCGACGCGTCGGAATCGCCGTCCGACGCGTCGAACCGACACAACCAGCCACGTGGGCTACCCGACGGACGTGAAATGGAGGAAAATTCCACCCACCCTCTACGTCTTGCCGTTGGTATCGCAGTTGCTTTGGAGGCGCTGCGGAACGGAGAGGCGCAGGGGGAGGCCCGACCCGATGAGGATCGGACTCAAAAAAGGGCGCCTGCTCCGCCCACTCACAGGAGAACGAAGATGGCCACCGACACCAGCACCACCAAGAAGGACACCACCCAGACGACCGGCAAGGGGGACGTGCCGACGACGAACGGAAAGGATCCTGAGGTGCCGGTGAGCCCCAACTAGGTCCGGCTTCCCGAGGCTCTGTTCGGGTACGGATTGGCGCCGCCACCGGGGGGGTAGCGCGGCGCCACCCCAGACAGAGCCGGGTCACCGAGCCTCCCCACCCGAACCGCCCTGTGGACTAGGGCTTCTTCAGGTGGGGGTTCTTCTCGAGGGCCCGAGTGAGGTCATCGGTCGCCTGCTGTCGCCACGCCTGTCGTGCTTCTTCGCGGGCTTCGAGGTCCGCGCGAGTCGTCCGCAGCTTCGCCCGAAGGAGCAGGGCGCGGGGCCAGTCGGGACAGTCCAGGAGAACCTCTTCGGCCCATGCGAGGCCGCGCTCCAGCTGGGGGGCTGGGGCGCGGCCCATTTCTTTTCTCCACCCCGCCCACGCCTGCTGCAGGGCGCCGCCGTCCAGGCGCGCCTCGAAGGACTCGGGCTCCAGCTCCAGCGCCTTCTCGAAGGCCTGCGCCGCCTTCTCGAAGTCCTCTTCCTTCGCCTGTCCCCGCTGCGCCTTCCACTGGGCCAGGGTGGCGCGCGCGCGGCCCAGCAGCAGCCACGCGCGGGCCTGCCGAGGGCTGCGCTTCAGCGACTGTTGAAGCACTTGCTCGGCGCGCTCCAGGTGGGCCCGGGGGTCCCTTCCGCGCTCCAGCTCGAAGTCGGCGAGCCGTGAGAAGAGCTCGGCCTGATCCGTGAGCAGGAACGCGTCATCGGGTGTGCGCCGCACGGCCTGCTCGAAGGCGATCAGCGCGGCGGCGGTGCTGGCGCGCGGCTCCTGTCCGGCGGCCTGCTGGTAGGTGGCGCGCCAGAGCTGGACCGTGCCCAGGTTGTTGTAGGCATAGGACACCTGCGGCGTGTTGCGGATGATCTCCTCGAAGGTGCCCTGGGCCTGATCGAGCAGGAGGTAGGGGGGCCTGCCCTCCTCCCAGGCCTGCTGGGCCTGGGCGAGCACGGCCTTGCCCAGCTCGTTGCGCAAGGGCGCGTGGAGGGGCTTGGTCTCGAGCCCGGCGTTCAGGAGCTGCACGGCCTGGCTCAGCAGGGGCGAGGCCTTGCCATCGCACCAGTGCAGCCGGGCCTGCTGCGCGAGCACACGGCCTCCGTAGAGGTTGGCCACCACGTGCTTGGGGTTGGCGCGCAGCACCTCCTGGAGCGCCGCCCAGGCCTGCTTCAAGTCCTCCTCCTGCTGGGCGCGGCGCTCGCGGACGGTGGCCGCCAGCGGGTAGGCGCTGCGGTGCAGCAAGGTGCGGCCGAGGTTGATCCACGCCTCGTGGTTGTAGGGGCTGCTCTCGGTGGCCGCCTTGAACGCGTCGATGGCGCGCTGGCGGTGCTCGGCGGAGCTCAGGCCCAGCTCATCCTCGTACTGGGCCCAGCTGGAGAGGATGAGGCCGAGCGTGACGTAGAACTCGTAGTCGCGCTGCGGCGCGGCGACGTGCTCCAGGGACTGCTCGGCCCGCAGGAGCTGCTCGCGCGGATCCTGGCTCTGGTTGAGGTGGTGGCGTGCCCACCAGAAGAAGATGGAGCTCTGCTCCAGGTAGACCTCGCGCGAGGTGTTCCCGTTCTGGAGCGCCTTGCCGACGGCGTCCAGGGCCGTCTGGATGGCGGGCTGGGGGTCCTCGCCGCGGCCCATCTGGTACTCGGCGAGCCGGCGGTGCAGGCGCGCCTCCAGCAGCAGCGAGGAGCGCTCCTCGGGCGAGGCCTTGAGGGCGCGCGCCAGGGCCTCCTTGCCGCGGGTGAAGGGAGGCATCACCTCGCCCTGGCTGTAGAGGCCCAGGACGATGGTGGTGTACTCGAGCTTGGCCAGGGACTGGTGGGTGGCGTGGACGCTCTCACCGATGGCGGCGGCGGCCTGGTAGGCGAGCCTTCCGGCCTCGAGGTCCTCCAGGGCGCCGGGCAGCTCGCCCTGGCTCCAGCGCCGGGCGGCGCGGGTGCGGAGGATGTCGCCGCGCAGCTGGGGCGCCTCGTAGAACCACGGGAAGCGATTGCCCAGCGCGTCCAGCCGCAGCAGGGCCTCCTCGAAGTGGTCCTCGTAGTAGGCGATGAGCGCCTCCACATACTCGGTGGAGTGGACGTCGGCGCCCTTGCTGCGGCGCAGCCAGACCAGGGCCGGGTCGCGGTAGCGGCGCTGGAGCTCCTGCTTGCGCTCCTCGCGCTGCTTGGGCGTGGTGTCGCGCGGGTTCTCGGCCTCCAGCAGCTGCTCCTGGTACTGGTGCCCCATGACGAGGGCCAGGGAGTAGGCGACGCGGGGGTCCTGGAAGCCGCTCTTCCAGGCGGCCTCGAGCAGCTCGTGGGCGCGGGCCTCCTCGCCGAGCGCGAGGTAGCCACGGGCCAGGGCGTAGTTGCCGGGGCCGGCGGCGAGTGGGCCTCCGGCGTCGCGGATCTCGGCCTCCAGCTCGGCCATGTGGGCGCGCAGGTTCTGGCGGTCCTCGCGCGTGTCGTGCAGGGGCGAGAGGGCGGAGTAGCGGGCCAGGGCCTCGATGGTTTCGACCTTCTCGGTGAAGCGGCGCGCCAGCTCCTCGCGCAGGCTGGCCTGGCGGTGGGTGTAGAGCGCGGAGCCGAGCGCCAGGGCCACGGCGAGCAGGGCCACGGCGGCGATGCCCACCACCACGCGGTGCTTGCGGGCCTTCTTGCGCAGCCGGTACCAGAGGCCGGTGGGGCGGGCCAGCACGGGCTCGCCGGCGAGGAAGCGGTCCAGGTCCTCGATGAGGGCGCGCGCCGAGTCGTAGCGGGCCGAGCGGTCCTTCTCCAGACACTTGAGGACGATGGCCTCCAGGTCCGGGGGGATGTTGGGGTTGAGGGCGCGCGGGTGGGGCGGCTCCAGCGAGGCGATGTTGCTGAGGATCTCCAGGCCGTTGTCCCCGGGGATGGGGGGCCTGCCGGTGAGCATGAAGTAGAGCGTGGCGCCCAGGCTGTAGACGTCGGCGCGGCGGTCGAGCTGGCCCACCTCGCCCCGGGCCTGCTCGGGGGCCATGTAGTGGGGCGTGCCCAGCACCGAGCCGGTGGCGGTGGCGCCCTTCTCGCCCCAGTCGTGGGCGAGGCCGAAGTCCATGACGTAGGGCTTGAAGCGCCCATCGTCGGTGCGCTCCACGAGGATGTTGGAGGGCTTGAGGTCGCGGTGGATGAGGCCCGCTTTGTGAGCGGCGTGGACACCCTCGCAGGCGTCGCGCAGCGCGAGCACCTTCTGCTCCACGGTGAGCTCGTCGGACAGCTGGCTCAGGGGCTGGCCGTCCACGTACTGCATGGCGATGTACGGGCGGCCCTGGACTTCGCCGACTTCGTACACCTGGCAGACGCGGTCGTGCTCGACGCGGGCCTGGGCGCGGGCCTCGGAGAGCAGGCGGCGCACGAGCTCGGCGTCATCGCCCCGGACGAACTTCAGGGCGACGTTGCGGCGCAGGCGCAAGTCATAGGCGAGGAACACCTGGCCCATGCCGCCCTGGCCCAGGAAGCGCAGGCCCTGGTAGCGGTCCCAGCCGGGCACGGGGAACTGCGGGTCGACCTTGTGGCGCTCGGAGAGGGTGAGTGCAGGCCCGAGGGTGGCGGCGCCATCCGCGGTGGCGCGGGGCACCAGCGTGGGCTCGACGTCGGCCTGGCGCAGCAGGGCCAGGGACTGCTCGGACACCTGGCCACGCGCCTGGAGGAGCTGGAGGGGGCTCTGGCCTGTGCGGCGCGACTCTTCGCGCAGGATGGCGGCCTCCTCTCGGGAGACGAGGCCCTCGGCCAGGGCCATGCGCAGCTCCGCCTCGTGTTCAGGAGACATCGTTAGAGGCGAGTCATAGCCGATGCAGGGCGCGCTTGCAGGGGGACGTGACGCGGTGCAGCGTCCCTACATACCTGGGGCGTTGAGTCGCACGGGGACGCGGCGGCGGCCGAAGCTACCCGGACGGGTATCGAAGCGGCCCGGCACCGGAGCGTGGCAGCTCGGGCAGGAGCCCTCGGCCGACACCCGGTACTTCAACAACTGGTACCAGTCGCGGACGATGAGCGCCTCGCCGCACCCGCCGCAGAAGGTGGTGTCGCCCTCGGTGTCGTGGACGTTGCCGGTGTAGACGTGGCGCAGCCCCGCCTTGCGGGCAAGCTCGCGTGCTCGGCGCAGCGTGGCGGGGGGCGTGGCGGGGATGTCCCGCATCTTGAAGTCGGGGTGGAAGGCGGAGAAGTGGACCGGCACGTCCGGGCCGAGCTTCTCGTGGACCCACTCGGAGAGCTTCGTGACTTCGGCCTCCGAGTCGTTCTGCCCGGGGATGAGCAGGGTGGTGATCTCGAGCCACACGCGCGTCTCGTGGTGCAGGTACTCGAGTGTCTCCAGCACGGGCTGCAGCTTGGAGAAGGTGACGCGGTGGTAGAAGTCCTCGGTGAAGGCCTTCAAGTCCACGTTGGCCGCGTCCATCTTCGCGTAGAAGGCGCGGCGCGGCGCCGCGTGCATGTAGCCGGCCGTCACCGCCACGGTCTGGATGCCGCGCGCGTGGCAGGCATCGGCCACGTCCATGGCGTACTCGGCGAAGATGACGGGGTCGTTGTAGGTGAAGGCGACGCTCTTGCAGCCGAGCTCCTGGGCGCGCTGGGCGATGGCCTCCGGAGAGGCCTGATCCTGCAGCCGGTCGAACTCGCGGGACTTGGAGATGTCCCAGTTCTGGCAGAAGCGGCAGCCCAGGTTGCAGCCGGCGGTGCCGAAGGAGAGCACGCTGCTGCCGGGGTAGAAGTGGTTGAGGGGCTTCTTCTCGATGGGGTCCACGCAGAAGCCGGAGGAGCGCCCATAGGTGGTGAGCACCATCTGGTCTCCCACGCGCTGGCGCACGAAGCAGAAGCCGCGCTGGCCCTCGTTGAGCTTGCAGTCGCGCGGGCACAGGTCGCACTGGATGCGCCCGTCCTCGAGCGCGTGCCACCATCGCCCCGGGTACTCGCGGCTCATGTCCGCGCCTCCGGCCGGAAGGCGAAGGCGCCGTAGCCCACCACCCGGCTCTTGTCGCCCGCGGTGTCTCCCGAGGAGCGCAGGTCCAACAGCTCGGCGCGAAGCTTCCGCCGCCGCGCGGCCAGCAGCAGCCCGTTGATGGCGCCGGCGCCGCATGCGCGCTCCCCCTCCAGCGGGCCCTCCAGGGACACCACCTGCTCGGCGGTCTCCTGATCCACCTGTCGGGCCTGCGCATAAGAGAGGTAGTGGGAGAGATCCGAGCTGATCACCGGCAGCACGTCGTCCGTCCACAGCGCCTCCAGCACGGAGGCCACCTGCTCGGGCGCGGCGCGGCCCACCACGAGGGGCAGGACGGTGAAGGAGCCCAGGGCGCGCTGCAGGAAGGGCAGCTGCACCTCGAGGGAGTGCTCGCGCCGGTGGGCCTCGGCCGAGGGCACCACCAGCCCGGTAGCCTCTGCGCGCTCACGCAATTCGGCGTCCACGTTCACGGAGCCCAGGGGCGTCTGGAGCACGTCCACGTCGGGGTGGGCCAGGCCGCGCAGGGGGACGAAGTGACACGGCCCCAGGAGCAGCACGCGGGGAGAGCGCCCCTTCCAGCCGCGCAGGTGGGCATAGGCGCTGGCCGCGATGGGCCCCGAGTAGATGTAGCCGGCATGGGGGACGATGAGGGCGGCGGGCCGGGCCTGCTCGGGCGTGGGCGAGCGCTCCAGCCAGCCGTCCACCTGCTGGACGAGGAGCGAGGGATCAGCGGAGTAGAAGGAGCCCGCCACCGCGGGCGCGCGTACGCGAGCCATATCCCCCTATGACTAGCAGCGGTTGTGACGCGGGGCCGGGAGGCTCCGAGGGCCGCCTGCTCCCCGCCCAGCCAGCCCTCGCTGGGATTCACATGGGCTGGCTGAGCATCTCCCGGGCCCACTCGGCGAGCCGCTCGTACTGCTCCTCGGGCCAGGCGCCGAGGTAGATCATCACGATGCCGCCGTCGGAGGCCTGCAGGGAGGCCTCCACGCGGATGTTGGCCTCCACGAAGCTGCCGGGAGGATCGATGTAGCCCTCCTGGTGCTCGAGGTCGAGCGAGGTGAGGCGGGCGCAGGGAAACTCGGCCAGACACATGTCGAGGAAGTCGGGCGCGGGAGGGTGGGGCGGAGGCGTGCCGATGTGCATGCCCCAGGGGTCCATGCGGCGCTCGTGGGTGGTGCGCCGCACCCAGGCGAGCACGGCGCGCTCGTGGAGGGCGCCCACGTGGTCCACCGCTTGAGGGTGGCGCATGCCGTCGCTGCCGCGCAGGTGCAGGGTGTACTGGGGGCGCTCGGCGGCCCACCACCAGCTCAGCTCGAAGCGATCGCCCGGCCCGGACTCGCCGGGCGGAAAGAGCGCCTCCAGGTGTTGGAGGAACTGGACCTCGGTGAGGCGGGTGCGGTGCTCGCGGAGGGCGTGGAAATCGGCGCGGGCCGAGTGCAGCACCCGCGCCCGATACGCCCGCGGATCCATACTCAACAGGTCAAGCCACTCGTCATGACTCATCAGGGCGGAGCAGACTACTCCAGGGCCTGATTTCGCATACATCCCCCCGGGGTTTGTCCTGGAGTGGATGCGATTTGGGCCCGCGAATCCTCGACTCCCGGGGTGCGCTGGCCTGAGGGACGACGTGGTGCGTCAATGCCGGCCGCGCTGCTCTCCGGGGCCCTCCATGTGCTGGGAGAGGTTCTGCGCGGTGGTGATGAGGGCCAGGTGGCTGAAGGCCTGGGGGAAGTTGCCCACCAGCCGGCGGCGCGTCACGTCGTACTCCTCGGACAGGAGCCCCACGTCGTTGCACAGGCCGAGCAGCCGCTCGAAGATTTCCCGGGCCTCGTCCTTGCGGCCGAGCAGCGACAGGTTGTCGGCGAGCCAGAAGGTACACGCGAGGAAGACGCCCTCGCCGGGGGGGAGGCCATCGGCCACCTCGCGGGTGTCGTAACGGTGGACCAGGCCGTCGTGGCACAGCTCGCGTTGGATGGCCTCCAGCGTGCCGTGGACGCGCGGGTCTTCCGGCGGCAGGAAGCCCACCAGGGGAATCATGAGCAGGCTGGCATCGAGCGCCTTGGAGCCGTAGGCCTGGACGAAGGCGTTGCGCTGGGAGTCGAAGCCGCGCTCGCACACCTGGGCGTGGATGCGCGCGCGCAGGGCGCGCCAGGCGTCCAGGGGGCCTTCGAGGTTGAACTGCTCGGCGCTCTTCACGGCCCGGTCCACGGCCACCCAGGCCATGACCTTGGAGTGGGTGAAGTGCTGCCTGCCGCCGCGTACCTCCCAGATGCCCTCGTCGGGAAACTCCCAGGCGCGCTCGATGAAGCGGAGCAGGTGGCGTTGCAGGTCCCACGCTTCGGTGTCCGCGGGCACGCCGGCGCGGCGGGCCTGGTGGAGACAGTCCATCACCTCGCCGAAGACATCGAGCTGGTGCTGGCAGACGGCGGCGTTGCCGATGCGCACGGGGCCAGAGCCCTCGTAGCCGGGCAGCCAGGTCAGCTGCATCTCGGTGAGGCGACGCTCGCCGGCCACGCCGTACATGATCTGGATTTCGGAGGGCTCACCGGCCACGGCGCGCAGCAGCCAGTCGCGCCAGGCGCGAGCCTCCTCGGTGTAGCCGGCATCGAGGAGGGTGAGGAGGGCGAGGGTGGCGTCTCGGAGCCAGCAGTAGCGGTAGTCCCAGTTGCGCACGCCGCCGAGGAGCTCGGGCACGGAGGTGGTGGGAGCGGCGACGATGCCCCCGGTGGGCGAGTAGGTAAGGGCCTTGAGGGTGATGAGGGAGCGCACGACGTGCTCGCGCCAGGGGCCGACGTGGACGCAGCGCTCGGACCACTGGCGCCACCAGGAGCACGTCTCGTCGAGGGCGGCGAAGGCCTCCACGGAGTGCGGGGGGTGCTCATGAGAGGGGAACCAGGTGAGGACGGTGGGGAGCTGCTCCCCGGCGGCCACGGTGAAGTCGGAGTGGACGCGGCCGGCCTCGACGCGCAGGGGGAGGTGGGCGCGCAGCAGGGTGGCGTCGGGGCCGGCCTTGGCGGAGACGCAGGAGGGGGAGGAGCGCAGCCAGGGGGTGCGGTCGCCATAGCCGAAGCGAGGGGCGAGCTCCATGTGGAGGGGGACGTGGCCCTCGAGGCCCTGGACGATGCGGACGATGTCGGGCGCGCTGTTGCGCACGGGCATGAAGTCGATGAGGCGCACGCGACCGTCAGCGGTCTCGAAATCGGTCTCGAGGACGAGGGTGCCGGGGCGGTAGCGGCGGCGCACGGAGCGAACGGGGACGGAGGGGGCGATGCGCCAGCGTCCATGCTCCTCGGTGCCCAGGAGGGCGGCGAAGCAGGCATCGGAGTCGAAGCGAGGCCAGCACAGCCAATCGATGGAGCCGTCCTTGCCGACGAGGGCAGCGCTGTAGGTGTCGCCGATGAGAGCGTAGGCTTCGAGGGGCAGCGCCATGGGAGGAAGGTAGCGAGCCCCCAAGCGCACACGCTCGCCCGCCCCCCCGCTGTGAGTGCGGAGGAGCGAGCGCGCGACTCCTCAGGGCTCAATAACCGAGCCCGAGCTTCTGGGCCTCTTCGGCCAGCTCGCGCAGCACATCCTGGCGGTGCGCATCGTCCTGGCGCTTGAAGGCGAGCAGATCCTCGAAGCGGATGCGCCGGTGGGTGCCGACCTTGTGGAAGGGGAGCTTGCCCTGCTCCAACAGTTGGATGAGGTAGGGGCGGGAGACGTTGAGCAGGTTGGCGGCCTGCTGCGTCGTCAGCTCGGCGTGAATGGGGACGATGGTCACGGCATTTCCCTGCGCCATCTGCTCGAGGATCTTCACGAACAGCTCGAACGCCTCGCGAGGGACGGTGACGGCCTCGGCTTGCCGTTGCCCCTCGGAGCGGATGGTGACGCGAGGCGCCCGCTTCCGGGAGGCCTTGAGGAGGGGCAGCAGCGCGCGTGCGGCCTGGGCCGCCTGCTGAGTGTCCTCCTTGCTGGGAGTGGCGATGTCCTCGAGGTGCAGAGCGTTTCCCATGGTTGGCTCCTGACCCAAGGTGACACTGGCCATCCAGTGGGTCAACCGCAATATCCGCAGCATTCGAAATATCCGCAACATCCAACGTGGTAGGTTGGTAGGATGAAGGCCTATGTCCTTCGTCGTGCTGTACGACGCCTGTGTTCTCTACCCGGCGCCGCTCAGGGACCTGCTCGTTCGGTTGGGCCTCTCGGGGTTGGTCCAGGCGAAGTGGACGGAGCAGATCCTGGACGAGTGCTTTCGAAGCATCGCGCGGCAGCGGCCGGAGCTGGCGCCTCGGCAACTGGAGCGCAGCCGGAGGCTCCTGAGCGAAGCCATTCCGGACTGCATGGTGACGGGCCATGAGGCGCTCGTGGGAGGCCTCTCCGGTCTGCCGGACGCGGATGATCGACACGTCGTCGCCGCGGCCATTCGCTGTGGCGCGCAGGTCATCGTGACCTTCAACTTGAAGGACTTTCCGGGAGAGCAGCTGGCGCGGTACGCGATGGAGGCGCAGCACCCGGATGACTTCGTGCTGAGCCTGATCGATCTCGATGCGGCGGAGGTGGCCCGGGTCATCCGCGAGCAGTCGGCCGCGTTGAAGAACCCTCCGAGGACGGTGGCGGAGGTGCTGGAACTCCTCCGCCACCAGGGGTTGGCCCGCTCCGTTGCGCGACTGAAGGAGTTCCTCGGAGGAGGCTAAGGCCCTCCGTCGCCGAACGTGGTGCCCGCGGTGAGGCCGAGCAGCCCCGGATAGTCGAGCTGCCCGTGGTGGCCGATGATGTGGCTGTAGACGGGCACCTGGAGGTTGAACCCCAGCCGTACGTCCTTCACGCTCCAGGACAGCGTGCCGCCGACGAGCACATCCGTGCGCCCGAGGTTGCCGTCCTGCTGGACGACACCGCCCCAGCGCTCGGGCTGCTCATGAGCCAGGTTCACGCCCGCCGAGAGGTGCAGCGTGTCGACCACCTTCAGCCCGCCGGACAGCCCCAGGCCGAAGCGGTGACCGGCACGGAAGCCATGGGAGTTCTCCGCCAGGGACACCTGTGCCTGGCCCCACCCGCGCACACTCCAGGCGTCCCAGGTGCGTTCGGCCTCCAGCCCCAGCAAGGGCTGCACGGTGCCAGTGCCGAACTGGACGTGTTGGTGTGACAGGCCCGCGTCGCCGAGCGCGAAGGGATCCTCCACCGTGTTGCCGAGGGGCACGGTGAAGCCCGCGCGCGTGGCCAGCCGCACCTCGCCCAGCGAGAAGGCATAGCGCCCCAGCACCCAGGGGTCTCCCAGGCCGAAGAGCGTCTCGTTGCGGTGGTGGATGTTCTCGTAATCGAGCTCGACGGGAGTGCCATCCAACCGCCGGAACTGAATGGTGCTGCGGTTGAGGCGCAGCGGCAGTTGCAGCTCCAGGCCGAGCGCATCCGTGAAGCCATGCTCCACGCCGACGCGCAGCTCGCCAATGGCGAAGCGTTGATCATGGATCTGCGGCGGCTCGTCGCGCTCGTTGCAGATGGGGCCGATGTCCGGGCAGGCCGACTCGTGCATGACGCGCACGGAGGTGGTCAGCAAGGAGAGCTGCACGGCCGTCTGCCCGGACTTCAATCCTGTTTCAGTGGTCCTCCCGACCGGGAGGTTGGGATTGCTTCAACCCGCGCAGGCAGCGGCACGGCTGGGAATGGCGAGCCCGAGCAAACCCACGGCGATGGCGATCCACCTCATCGCGAGGCCCCCTCGGAGATAGCGGCGTCGAGGGCGGAGAGATCAAACCCCGTCACACTGCGCACGGGCTGACCATCCTTTCCATAGACGACGAGGTAGGGGAGGTTGGGCACGCCACCGAGGTAGCGCTTGGCGAGAGGCGACTCCCAGGAGACGACGTTGAGCTTGCGGTAGGCGATGTCCGAGCGCTGGTTGAGCAGGCCAAACACATGCGCATCCACCTTGCGGCAGGGCGCGCACCAGTCGGCGTAGAAGTCGAAGACGGTGACCTTGCCAGGAGCGAGGTGGGCGGTGAGGTCCGGCACATCCTCCCCCTGTGCGGAGAGCCGCTTCAGGTCCGCGTCAGCGGCGAGGACGGGGAGCGGCTCGAAGGAGAGATCCGGATGGCAGATGAAGCACTGGGATTCAGGGACATCGTGCTCGCCGCACCAATCCTTGGCGGCCTTGAAGCGGGAGACGAGGTGGGGATTGCAGCGGGTACAGGTCTCCTGTGGAACGCGGTGTTCACAGAAGGTGACCCCCGGGCCGGAAGCAACGCTCAAGGAGCTGAGCTGGCCATGGGCAGGAGTGGAGGAGGAGGCACAGCCAGAGATGGCGAGCAGAGCGCCACCGAGGAGCAAGGTTTTGAGAATACGCATGAGAAGAACACACCGCCTGCCCGAAGAAGGGCACGGCACAGAGTGAGGATGGACCGCGAAGACACAACGACAGTCTCAACTCACCCGGGGAGGCTGAAAGACGCCGCGAGCATGTGGACTCGAGGGTTTGCTCGGAACCTCCCACCAACCCAGGCGCACGGGAGGCGCGGGCTCCGGGAGCACAGGAGTCAGCTCCGGCACAGGGATGATCAGCCGGGCAAACGGGCAGGCAAGACAGGAGGCCGGGCAAGCATCCCGCTCCTGCTCCCAAGGAGCCCCGGCCGCATCCGAATGCTCCGTGTCCTCACCGCAACCCTGGGAACAGCAATCGGCGGCGAGCGCCTCGGCCCCGGAGAGGGCGAAGGCGAGCACCAGCACGAGCAGCATATGCGGGAGGCGGCGCATGGAGTCACCGAGAGCGTTACCGCGTGAAGCCCCCGGCCGCAAGTGGGAGGCCATGGGCCTCTCAAACGCTCTGCCTGTGCGCTAGCCCTTCACCATGTTCTTCACCACGAACCACAGGTTGGCGGGGCGCTCGGCGAGCCGGCGCATGAAGTACGGATACCAATATTTCCCGTATGGAACGTAGATGCGCACCGGAAACCCTGTCTTCGCCAGCTGCACCTGCAAGTCCCGCCGGATGCCATAGAGCATCTGGAACTCGAAGGCTCCCTTGGGCAGCCGCTGCCGCTCCGCGTAGTCCAGCGTCGCGTCGATCATCCGCTCATCGTGCGTGGCGATGCCGTGATACACGCCGCTGTCCAACAACACCTTCATCACCCGGATGAAGTTCGCATCCACGTCTCGCTTGTCCGGGAACGCCACCCGCGGCTCCTCCAGGTACGCCCCCTTGCACAGCCGGATGCGCACCCGCTCGGCACACAGCGCGCGCGCGTCCGCCTCCGTGCGCCGCAGGTAGCTCTGCAACACCGCGCCCACGTGCGCCTCGCCGAACTCCGCGTGCAGCGCGCGCACCGTGTCCAGCGTGTCCTGCGTCACCGCGCTCTGCTCCATGTCCACTCGCACGAACGAGCCCCGCGAGGCCGCCTCCGACACCACCGCGCGCGCGTTCTCCAGCGCCAACGCCTTGTCGAACAGCAACCCACACTGCGTCAGCTTCAACGAGACATTGGCCCGCACCCCCACCTGGTCGATGCGCGTCATCAACCGGCGGTACTCCCCCACCTCCGCGCGCGTCTCCTCCACCGTCCGCACCGCCTCGTTCAGGTGGTCGAAGCTCGCCATCAGCCCCTGCGCGTTCAGCGCCTTCACCGCCTGCACTGCCTCCTCCAGCGTCTCGCCGGCGATGAAGCGCCCCGCCAACTCCCGCAGCGGACCCAGGCGCGTGGCGACATCCTTCAACCCCTCGCGGCGCGAGAGGAACAACAGAGCGGAGCGGGACAGGTGGGCGGTGGCGAGCATGTGTCTGGGAATACCTAGGTTTGAAAATGTTTCAGGAGAAAAAAGCTCAGGACAGGTGTTGCAACAGGAAGTCGCCGACGAAGGCGTTGAAGGCCTCGGTATGGCTCATGTACGGCAGGTGGCTGGCCTCGCGGAGCACCTCGAGCCGGCCACCCGGAATGCGAGAAGCCACGTCCCGCGCGTAGCTGAGCGGCACCAGGTGGTCTCGCGCGCCGTGAATCACCAGCGTGGGGACGCGCAGGCGCTCCAGCGCGCCCAGGTAGTCGGCTTCCAGCACGTCGCGCAGCCGGCGCAGCAGCTCCATGGGCGAGAGCCGGCGCGCCTCGCGGACAATCTCCGCGCGCCCCTCGGGCGGAAGCCGCCGCCCGCCGAGCACCCGCGCCACGGTGGGGGCGAACACATAGGCGAACGGCTTGGGCATGCGCACCAGCGTGGAGAGGCTCAAGGCCCAGCGCCGCACGCGGTGGACGCTGGCCACCGGGGACACCAGCACCAGCGAGCGCACCCGCTCCGGATGGGCCAGGGAGAAGGCCAGCGCCACGAGGCTGCCGAAGGAGGAGCCCACCAGCGAGAAGCGCTTGGGGAGCTGCGCGGAGGGGTGCTCCAGCGCCTCCACGTTCCACTGCAGCGGCGAGTGCGTGAGCGGCGTGCGCAGCGTGGGCGTCCACAACAGCAGCCGCAGGTGCGGGGCCAGCGGCGCCATGGGCGCGAAGGAGCGTCCCGAGGCCCCCAGCCCCGGCAGGCACACCACGGTGCGCGAAACATCCCGCGTGCCCTCGGGGAAGGTGAACAGGCGCACCGGCGCGCCGCGCACCAGCCGCTCCTCGAGTGGCAGCTCGTAGCCTTGCTGAATGTCCTCCGGCTCGGGGACGAGCCGGGGCGCGTGCGCGGTGGCCTCAAGCATGGCACGCCCTCAAGAGCAGGCGCCGCACGCTGGCGGCCACCCGGTCCCGGAAGGCCCGCAGGCGCGACTCGGGCGCATCCTCCGGAGGCGGCTCGTGTGGCTCGCCCACCGCGAAGGTGAGCCGCACCGGCAACGGCAGCGGCCCCAGCCCCACCACCAGCGGCATGCGGTACTTCTCGCCCTCCGAGAGTCGCACGCACAGCCGCTCCTCTCCCGGCGGGTACAGGAAGGTGTCATCCACCCCGAAGCCCGCGAAGGGGACGATGGGCACCCCGGCCCGCGCCGCCAGCCGCACGAAGCCCAGCGCCCGCTCCCAGCGCAGGGTGTAGCGGTTGTGCGGACGCTTGAACGTCTCATGCGCCCCGCCCGGATAACAGACGACGAGGTTGCCGGCCTGGAGCGCCGCGAGCGCGTTGTCCCGCGTGCCCTCCACTCCGCCGAGCCACGGCAGCACCGTGCGCACCAGGGGAATGCGGAAGAATCCCCGCTCGGCCAGCCCCAGCGGATAGCGCCCTGTCTCCTGGTGCAGCAGGTGGAAGAAGGCGGGCGTCTCGTAGCCCCACACCCCATGGTTGCCCACCAGCAGCACCGGGCCCTCGGGCAGGTGCTCGGTGCCCAGCAACCGGGCGCGGTGGTAGGACGCGGAGAGGGCGGCGCCCGCCTCCGCCAGGCGGAACACGGCACGACGCGCGCTCGTGAGAAGGGTGTCCACGGGGAAGGAAGATGGGGATTCGCCCGCTCGCCGCCAGCCCGCTCCATCCTTGTAGCAGGCGGCCGGACGAGCCCTCCTCCCCTGACTCGCGGGAAGCGCGCGGCCGCCGCCTGAGAGCCTTCAATATGAGACACCTGTAGCGCCGGGTTGAGAGGGTTACCGCCGGTTGTCCCTCGGCCTCTTCATGCCGATGGTTGAGAGGTCATGGGACCTTTCGATCTGCTCACCGAACAGCACCGCGAGCTGGAGGAGCGCTTCGACGCGCTCGAGGCCGAGGAGAGCGCCTCCGAGGCCGAGGAGCGGCGAGAGCAGACCGAGGAGCTGCTGGCCCTGCTGCGGCTGCATTCCAGCCTGGAGGAGCGCTACCTCTACCCGCTGATGGCTCGGGTGGAGGGGCGCGCTCGCGCTCGCGAGGAGGCCGAGGACCATCTGACGATGCGCGAGCTGATGGAGGAGTTGGAGGACCAGTCGCCTGGCTCGCCCGAGTGGTGGGCCTGTTTCACCGCGCTGGAGGACCTCATCGTCGCGCACGTTCGCGAGGAGGAGGCGCAGACCTTCCCGCGCCTGCTCACGGTGCTGGACGAGGGCGAGCAGGACGAGCTGCGCCGAGCCTTCGAGTCCCTGCGTGAGGAGCTCTCCGCGCACGCGCAGGTCTGGCCGCCCGCCAACACGGCTGTGTCAGCGCCGCGCTGGGATGTATGAGCGCCAAGACAACTTTTTGAAATAGAGATTCGACAATCGCTGTCGTGAGAAGTATTGAGGGGCGCGAAAGCGTTCTGAAGCGCTTCAATATCTGTCTCACACGTACCTTTCCGCATACGGAGTTCCCAAGCACATGTCTGTCGACAAAGCGTTCCGAGAGATGATCCGCAACGAAATCGAGGTCCAGCTCAAGCCGCTGCGCGCGGTGATTTCGCGCCTGGAGGCGGGCACCTCGGACCTGGATGCCCTGCGGGACGTGGCGGAGCGGCTGGCGCCGGTGGCTCAGGCGATGGCCCCGCTGTTCGGCGCGCAGGTCGCGAAGCCGGCCAAGCGCGGCCCTGGCCGTCCGGCGAAGGTGGCGGCTCCGGTTTCCTCGGGCGGTGGCAAGCGCCGCGGCCGCAAGCCGTCGGGCGACGCCGGGCGCGACTGCGCCATCATCGGCTGCGGTTCGCCCAGCCGCACCAAGGGCTACTGCGCGGCGCACTACCAGAAGCTGCGCATGCTGACCAAGACCAACCGCCGTCCGTCGGCGTGGGTGGACTACGCCGAGCCCAACAGCGTCGAGGACATCAAGCTGCCCCGTGGTCGCGCCGCCTCCAAGGCGCTGGCCGCGGCCGCCTCCGGTGGCAGCTCGACCTGACAGGTTGGGTTGAACACGTGAAACGTTAAGACAGTCGGCCCCCTGACAATCCCTCTCCTCTCAAGGGGAGCGGTGTCTGGGGGCCGCTGAGTTGTCTCACCGGTGCGGCGCGAGGACCATTGCGCCCGGTGGCGCGTGGGGGCATGAAGGGCCTCCACATGAACAAGCGAGACATGGAGCCTGGCATCCTCACGGAGCTGGCCGGCCACACGACGTACGGGGAGTACCTGCAGCTGGACCGATTGCTGGCCACGCAGGTGCCGCGTTCGCAGCCGCCGCACCATGATGAGATGCTCTTCATCATCCAGCATCAGACGAGCGAGCTGTGGATGAAGCTGCTCATCCACGAGCTGACGGCGTGCATCCGCTACGTGCAGTCGGACAAGCTGGAGCCCTCGTTCAAGATCTTCGCGCGGGTGGGCCACATCCAGCGGATGCTCTTCGAGCAGTGGAGCGTGCTGGAGACGCTCACGCCCAACGAGTACCTGGAGTTCCGCGCGGCGCTGGGGCACGCCTCGGGCTTCCAGAGCTTCCAGTACCACGTGGTGGAGATGCTGCTGGGCATGAAGGAGGCCAAGGTGCTGGGGCCCTTCAAGCACGTGCCGGCGCAGCACGCGGAGCTGGAGCGGATGCTGGAGTCGCCGAGCCTGTATGACGAGTTCCTGCGCCACCTGTCTCGGATGGGGCACCCGGTGCCCGCGGACCGGGTGCAGCGCGACTGGCGCCAGCCGTACGAGCGCAGCGAGGCCGTGGTGGAGGTGTTTCGCCGCATCTACGAGAACACCGAGAAGCACTGGGATGCGTATGAGATGTGCGAGAAGCTGGTGGACACCGAGGAGCGGTTCCAACTCTGGCGCTACCGACACATGATGACGGTGATGCGAATCATCGGCTTCAAGCAGGGCACGGGCGGCTCCTCGGGGGTGACGTTCCTGCGGCGGGCGCTGGACACGCGCTTCTTCCCCGAGCTGTGGGACGTGCGCACGGAGCTGTCGCCCGTGCCGGTCCGCCGCCCCGGGTAGCCCGCCGGGAGACAGATACAACGCTCCAGGTCGTGCGAGGGGCTTCCTACCCATGGGGTTCATGAGTACCCTGGGGTCGAGGAGGCTCTATGTCCGCGCATTGGCGCAATGCGCCCTGCCCGTGTGGCAGTGGGAAGAAGGCGAAGCACTGCTGTGGCTCACGGGCCGACCCGTCGGTGGACGCGCCGGGGGCGTGGCTGCACGGCATGGACGAGCGGCTGGTGGGGGAGATGGTGGCCTTTGGCCACCAGCGCTTCGGGCGGGAATGGCTCACCGAGCCCACGGAGGCGTACTTCCCGCTGCGGCGGTTCGAGCGCGAGGACTTCCAGCTCTTCATGCCGTGGGTGGTGAACCACTGGCGCGTGGAGGGGCGGCCCATGCGCGAGTGGTTCCTGGAGGAGCGGGGGGACCGGCTGAGGGAGGTCGAGCGCGGCTGGCTGCAGGCGCAGGCCGCCGCCGTGGTGACGCTCTGGGAGGTGCGCCAGGTGCGCGAGGGCGAGGGCGTGGGGGTGAAGGACCTGCTGGGGGGCGAGGAGCGCTTCGTCCACGAGGTGCGGGGCTCGCGCATGGTGCAACTCCGGGACGTCATGCTCGGGCGCGTGGTGGACTACGAGGGGCTGTCGGTGTTTTGCGGGATGCACCCGAACACGCTGCCTCCGAGGGCGGCGCACGAGGTGGAGCGCACGGCCCGCCGGGCGCTACGGGTGCGGAGCGGCGGGGTGCCGCACCGCAAGCTCGCGGGCGACGGGGTGGCGCTGGGGCTCATCCACCTGTGGATGACGGAGGTGCTGGAGCTGGAGCTTCAGCCTCCGCCCACGTTGGTAAACACAGACGGTGAGCTGTTGTTGCTCACGGCTGATGATTTCACCTTCTCGGCGAAGGTCCGGACTCGGGTGTTGGAGGCGCTGCTGTCGCTGGAGGGCGCGGAGCTGAACCAGGAGGGCGTACCCGCGGACATTTCATTCCTGAAGTCGGGCAATGCGATGCACGCCTCGTGGGACAACACCCTGGTAGGCAGCGCCCGGGTGGCCGAGGCCTCGCTGCGGCTGGAGACGAACTCGGTGGAGCGTGCCGATGCCTTGAGGGCGCGGGTGGAGGCCGCGTGCGCGGGGCTGCTCACGCACCGCAAGCGGGAGCACTGCGACCCCGAGGCGCTGATGGAGGCCCAGGGCGAGGAGGTCTCGGAATACGAGGCGCCAGAGCCGGAGATGCTGGCGGCGCTGCGCGAGTTCAAGGCGGAGCACTACGCGGCGTGGCTCGACAATCCGCTGCCGGCGTTGAAGGGGAAGACGCCGCGCGAGGCGGTGCGCACGGCGGCCGGGCGTCGGGAGGTGGAGTTGATCCTCAAGGAGTTCGAGCACGGCGAGGCGCTGCTGCCCGAGGAGGAGCGGGCCGACATCCTGGCCCTGCGAGGGGAGCTGGGGCTCACGGAGTAGGGGGCGCGGGCCCTGTTGCCCTCCGACCGTCCGGGCAGGGGGCGTGCATGCGGGCCAGCCTGTGTGCCGCGCCCTACCTTGGAGAGTCAGACATCGCTGCCGCGAAGGAGCCCACCATGGCCGAACACGAGGACCCCAAGCCGCAACCCCGGCTGCCGGAGGATGAAGACCGCTACAAGCGCCAGGCGGGAGACCGGCCCGTGCCCACGCCTGGGCATATCGGCAACGTGCCGGAGGACGCGCCGGGGCCTGGAAAGCCGATTGTCTTCCCGCCCCGTGAGCCCCGCTGAGGCGTGGCCTTGTGTCGGCTGCCTCCTCGCGCCTAAACCCTGAGCATGCTCTCCATCACGCTTGCCCTCGTGCTGTCCGCCACCCCTGCTCCGGCTGTCGAGTCCTGGGCCAAGAAGGCCTGTCCGCTGCCGAAGAAGGAGCCGCAGTCCAACGTCGAGTACAAGGCGCAGGAAGGGGCTCGCGCCGAGTGTCTGAAGAAGGCGATGAACAAGGCGCTCGACAAGGTCATCGTCCCGCTGAAGAAGAAGGACGCGGCCAACTACAAGGCGTGGATGGGGTTGCAGGCTGACTACAACCGCTGGGTGGCCGATGCGTGCGCCGCGGTGGAGGAGGCCTACTGGGTGGATACGGCCACGGGTGAGCGCTCCATGGGCACGGGTTACGGCTCGGCGGAGATGCAGTGCCGCCAGGGGCAGTACGCCTGGCGCGGGTTCTACGCGGATGCGTGGGCGCGCAATGACTGGCAGGCCATCACGAAGGCGCTCGACGAGTACGCGAAGGTGGCGCCCAAGCATCAGGAGCTGCTCGCGAAGTTCACCGAGCAGGCCAAGGCCGCCGCCGAGCGCGCTCCGGCTCAGGTCGAGCAGTCCGACACGCCCATGCAGAAGCTCTCGAAGAGCGACTGGAAGGACTACAACGACCGGCTGGACCGCGCCGCCAGCGCGCCGAAGACGCTGGCCGAGCGCCAGTGCGCCCTGGTGCCCAAGGCCCCCGCCACCTGCGCTGACTCCTTCCGCGCCAGCCTCTTCTCGCAGATGGACCTGAGCGAGGTCATGGGGCGCCCCTCCGAGGGGTAGGCCACCTGGAGGGTTGCTTCCCGAGTTCAAACCTGTGCGGTAGGATGCCGCACATGATGCTTGCCCGAGTCGTCATGTCCGAGAAGCCACGACGCCCCGCAACGTACGAGGACCTGGAGGCGCTCCCGCCTCACCAGGTGGGGGAGATCATCGCCGGGGAGCTGTACGCCAGTCCGCGCCCGGCGACGCCCCATGCGCGCGCGGCTTCACGGCTCGGCGTCAAGCTCGGAGGTCCCTTCGACATTGGAGGGGACAACCCGGGTGGATGGGTCATCCTCCATGAACCCGAGCTGCACCTGGGAACGGACGTGCTCGTTCCGGACCTGGCGGGTTGGCGGCGCGAGCGCATGCCCAAGCTGCCGCGCGTTCCCGCGCTCAAGCTCGCTCCGGACTGGGTCTGCGAGGTGCTCTCTCCCTCCACCGAGGCGCGCGATCGCTCGGCCAAGTTTCCCATCTACGCCCGTGAGGGCGTGCGCCACGTCTGGCTCGTGGATCCGGATGTGCGCACCCTGGAGATCTTCCGGCTGGAGGGTCCGCGCTACACGCTGCTCGCCACCCATGAAGGCGAGGCCTCTGTTCATGCCGAACCTTTCGAGGCGCTCGCGCTGTCTCTGCGCGTGCTGTGGGAGGACTGAGGGTAAGCTGCCGGACCCCTATGTCCGCCGAGCCCCTCATCTTCGAGAAGGCCCACGCCCTCTGCTACCGCATCTATGACATCGCGGACGAGATTGATCTGGAGAAGGCACGCCGCGTGCTCGCCCAGGACGCACGCCGCCTGAAGCTCTCCCGCGAGAACAGTCAATACATCCAGCTCCCCAACCCGCCCGTGGCCTATGAGCTGGGCCGACGCGTGCTCGCCCTCCGCGGCGGGCCCGTCACCGTCGACACCACCGCGCGCCTGTTCGACCATGGCGCCGCCTCCATCGTCCTCGCCGTCCCCATCCCCGAGGGCGCTACCCTCGAGCAGCTCACCGCCATCGCCGATGAGCTCTACGACAGCCAGGCCCTGGAGGCCCTCGCCAGCGAGCTCATCGAGGGCGTGCGCAAGACCATCGCCCCCGCCGTGCGGGAGCGGCGCATGTGGGAACAGAACGAGAGCTACACCGTCCTCTTCGTCGAGCACATCCGTGGCACCCCCTCCGCAGAGGAGCTGCTCCAGCGCGCCGACCTGGCTCGCCTGCTGCTCGGCGAGGTCGGCTCCCGGCCCCTGTCTCGCAACGAGAGCCAGGCCGTCACCCAGCACCGCTTCAGCTACACCGTGGATGACCTCGTCGTCCTCGATTGGAACAGCGCCTTCGTCTACGAGCCCTCCGGCTCGCGAGACATTCCGGACCTGTTGGAGATCGCCAACGCGCAGTTGCTCGAGTTCCGCTTCTACGACGAGCAGCTCGATGGGCACATCTCCCGCATCCATGATCAGGTGCAGACCCGGCGACATGGGTGGACGGCGTTGTTCCGCAGCCCCTATCGCAACCTCGTGCGCGAGACGCTCACCACCCTGGTGGACCTCAACGAGTTCATCGAGCGGGTGGAGAACAGCCTGAAAATCATCGGCGACTTCTACCTGGCCAAGGTCTACGAGGCGGCGGTGAAGCGGCTGCGCATCCCCGCGTGGCAATCCTCCGTCACCCGCAAGCACCAGCTCCTCGCCCAGACGTATGGGCTGCTCAAGGGCGAGGTGGACACGGCGCGCTCCCTCACGCTGGAGGCCACCATCGTCGCCCTCATCGTCCTGGAGATCGCCTTCGCCTTCCTGCGCGTCTTCGAGCACTGAGCCGACGCAACCTCCCGGGGTGGCGGGGTGCGGCGATACCCGGGGGGGTAACAAAGGCGGTTTTTCTCTGGACGTTTGTCGAAACCTCGACTTGTGTGCGCGCCCTGGTATGGACCGGGGGAATACCCCTCCTCGGCCCCACCTGCCCTCACTCCCGAGCCATCGACATTGCCCGGATGGATGATCGCATGACACTGCCCACCTCTTCCTCGACGCGAAAGGGCACGCCCGTGGCCCGCCTGAGCCTCCTCTCCGCGCTGGTGCTCAGCACCACCGCGCTGGCACAGCCCCGCGGCCTGCCCGAGTTCGAAGTGGAGCGCATGGAGTTCAACCCCGGCGGCGCGGGCTCTCTCATCATCAACTCCGGTCAGCTCCTGCCCGAGGGCCGCTCCCGCCTGGCCCTCATCGGTCACTTCGAGAGCAAGCCGCTGTCGCCCGCCCTCACCGACATCACCTCGGAGACCGGTGAGCGCGAGGTGGTGCTCGTCAACCACCGCACCACCGCGCACCTGATGGCCTCCTACGGCCTGGCCGACAACCTCGAGGTGGGCCTGCAGGTGCCCCTCATCCTCAGCCAGGAGCAGGGCGATCTGACCAACTCGCCCTTCGGCGCCCCCGAGGGCGGCTTCAAGCTGGGCACCCCCATCGCCTCGTTCAACATCGGCGTGCTCAACCAGTCCCAGGACATCCCCGTGGACGTGGCCGCCGGCATCAGCGTGGGCTTCCCCCTGGGCAGCCCCGATGCCCTGGCCCGCGAGAACTCGCTGCGCGCCATCCCCCGCATCATGATCGGCCGTGAGACCGAGGGCCTGCGCGCCGGCTTCGAGCTCGGCGCCGCGCTGCGCCCGCGCGTGTCCATCGGCGAGGGCGACAACCGCGAGGCCTACAACACCCTGCGCCTGGGCGCCTCGGTGGCCTCCACCGGCGAGGGCGTGCGCTACGAGGCCAACGTCCTGATGTGGGTTCCCTTCGGCCGTGAGTTCCTCACCGCCGAGACGCTGGTCGGTGTGCGCGGCCCCCTGTCCAGCGACGTCGAGGTGTTCGCCATGGGCGGCCTGGGCTTCGGCGACACGCTGGGCAACCCCGACTTCCGCCTCATGCTGGGCATGGCCTATGGCGGCGCGCCCACCAAGTGCGTGGCCGGCGGCCAGCACAAGCCCGAGCAGTGCCCGGACCTGGATGACGACAACGACAACGTGAAGAACCGCGACGACGCCTGCCCCAAGGATGGCGGCAAGGTGGACGTCAAGGGTTGCCCCCTCCAGGACCAGGACAAGGATGGCGTCGAGGACGCCGCCGACAAGTGCCCCGCCGCCGCGGGTGTGGCCTCCGCCCAGGGCTGCCCGGATCAGGACGGCGACGGCCTGCAGGACTCCGAGGACAAGTGCCCCGCGCTGGCCGGCTCGGCTGACCGTCAGGGCTGCCCCGACACGGACGGCGACGGCCTGGATGACTCGGCCGATCAGTGCCCGAGCGAGGCCGGCCCGGTGGACCGCAAGGGCTGCCCGCAGAAGGACTCGGACAATGACGGCCTGCTGGATGAGGAGGACAGCTGCCCCAAGGAGGCGGGTGCTCCCGAGCTGAAGGGCTGCCCCGCCCAGGACAAGGACAACGACACGGTCGCTGACCACCTGGACAACTGCCCCACCGAGGCCGGCCCCGCCGACAACCAGGGCTGCCCCGCGGCCCAGAAGCAGTTGGTCGCCATCAAGCAGAACCGCATCGAGATCAAGGAGAACGTCTACTTCGACTCCAGCGCCGCCACCATCCAGGCGCGCTCCTTCGGGCTGCTGGATCAGATCGCCAAGGTCATCAACGAGCACCCGGAGATCTCGAAGATCATCATCGAGGGCCACACGGATGACCGGGGCCCGGTGGATCTCAACCGCACCCTGTCGCAGCAGCGCGCGGAGTCGGTGGCCACCTACCTCTCCGGCAAGGGCGTGGCCAAGGAGCGCCTGGAGTCCAAGGGCTTCGGTCCGGACCGCCCGGTGCAGCCCAACACCACCGCCGAGGGCCGCGCCGCCAACCGCCGCGTCGACTTCCTCACCCGCTACGATGCCGAGGGTGCGCAGCCGGCGCAGCCGCAGCCGGCGCCGCAGCAGTAGGCTCCGAGCGGCCGCCCTGCCCTGAAGCGGGGTCCGCGGGTGAAGGCCGAGGTGCCGTGTCCCCCTACAGGGGCATGGGGCCTCGGCCTCTTCTTTTCAGGCACTTCGAGAGCGTGATGCGCCTTGGTGCCGACTCCCTGGGGGGGCAGGGGAGCAGGGACGCCGGAGGGAGTGGAAAGTTTTTGCGCGTCCGGCTAACTAGGGGTGAAGTGATGGATGTCCCCGGGGGGGGGCGTACCACCTTTAGCTCCGAGCCTGGTGCGCCCAGGCACGGTAAACGACCGCCCCGGCTCATTCTTGCTTCCATCGCAGAGAGACCACGCCATGAACGAAGCCACACCGCGTGCAGGCACGCCTGTCGGAGGACTCCGACGCGCGGGCCTGAAGCGCTCCCCGTCTGTCTTGAAGCGACTGCTGGTGCTCTCCGTGCTGCTGTCGGGCGCCTCCGCGCTCGCGCAGCCCGAGGGCCTGCCAGAGATTGAACTGGAGCGTCTGACGCTCAACCCCAGCGCCTCCGGCTCGCTGCTGCTGGGCACCGGTGAGCTGCTGCAGCGGGGTGGCTATCGCCTCTCGCTCACCGGCCACTACGAGAATGATCCGCTCGTGCTCTTCGAGGACGGGCTGCGCGTGGGCTCGGTGGTGAAGCACCGCGTGACGGGCCACCTGTCCGGCGCCTACGGCCTCACCCGGTGGTTGGAGCTGTCCGCGCAGGTGCCCCTGGTGCTGGTGCAGCGGGGCGATGATCTCACGGCGCGCCAGGTGGGTCGGCCCGCGGAAGGGCCGGCGTTGGGCACTCCCTACGTCGGGCTGCGGCTGGCGCTGCTGTCCCAGCGGGACGATGGGGACGCGGTGGACCTGGCGGTGGGCGTGAACGCGGGCCTGCCGGTGGGCAACGCCGACGCGCTGGCGCGCGAGAGCTCGCTGCGCACCGTGCCGAGCATCATGGTGGGTCGCAGCTTCGGGCTGCTGCGCGCCGCGCTGGACGCGGGCGTGGCGCTGCGTCCGCGCACCATCTTCAGCAATGACGCCAACGTGCGCGACGAGGTGGGTGACGAGCTGCGCCTGGGCGCGGCGCTGGCCACCACGGGCGAGGGGCTGCGCGGCGAGGTGAACGTCATCGCCTACATTCCGTTCCGCCGCGAGGGCAACTCGGTGGAGGCGCTGGCGGGCGCGCGGCTGCCGCTGACCGAGTCGCTCGAGGCCTATGCGCTGGCCGGGGTGGGCTTCGACAACGCTCCGGGCACGCCGACCTTCCGCGGCCTGCTGGGCGTGGCCTTTGGCCACACGCCGCCCAAGTGCGTGGCCGGTGGTGACCACACCCCCGAGGAGTGCCCGGACCTGGATGACGACAATGACGGCGTGCTGAACCGCGCCGACGCCTGCCCGAAGGAGGGCGGCAAGGTGGATGCGCAGGGCTGCCCCATCCAGGACGCGGACGGCGACGGCGTGCTGGACTCGGACGACCGGTGCCCGTCGGTGGCCGGAGACGCGGTGCTCCAGGGCTGCCCGGACACGGACAAGGACGGCATCGAGGACGCGGCCGACACGTGCCCGAGCGTCTTCGGTCTGGCGGCCTTCCAGGGCTGCCCGGATACGGACAAGGACGGGTTGCAGGACTCGCAGGACAAGTGCCCCACGGAGGCCGGTCCCGCCGACCGTCAGGGCTGCCCGCCGCGCGACGCGGACAAGGACGGCATCCTGGATGAGCAGGACGCCTGCCCGAACGAGGCCGGCATCCCCGAGCTGAAGGGCTGCCCGGCGAAGGACGCCGACAACGACACGGTGGCCGACCACCTGGACAACTGCCCCAACGAGGCGGGGCCGGTGGACAACCAGGGCTGCCCGGCGCAGCAGAAGCAGCAGGTGGTCATCAAGACGGGCCGCATCGAGCTCAAGGACACGGTGTACTTCGACACCGCCAAGGCGACCATCCAGCGCCGCAGCTTCAAGCTGCTGGATCAGGTGGCGAAGATCCTCATCGAGCACCCGGAGCTGGAGAAGGTGTCGATCGAAGGCCACACCGACAGCCAGGGCAAGCCGGCCGAGAACCTGAAGCTCTCGCAGCGGCGCGCCGAGTCCGTGCGCAGCTACCTCATCAAGAAGGGCGTGGCGGCCGAGCGCCTCGAGGCCAAGGGCTTCGGGCAGGAGCGCCCCATCGCCGACAACAAGACCGCCAAGGGCCGGGCGGCCAACCGCCGGGTCGAGTTCCTCACCACGCAACGCGAGGGCGCGCAGCAGTAAGCGCGGGGGAAGACTGAACATGAAGACTTTGACTGTGAAGAACCTCCTCCGCACCGCGCTCGTGGCGGTGCTCGCCTGCGCGTTGCCCGCCGTTGCCGGACCCGACAACTTCGCGCTCGGCAACGGTCAGGATGGCGCGCTCGCGGTGAGCACGACCAACGTGGTCGTCAACTCCTACACCCAGGTCACCGCGCCCGCGGCGCCGGGAGACACCTCGCTCACCGTGAGCGCCCCCGCGGGCTTCACGGCGGGCAAGCTGGTGATGGTGCATCAGTCGACGGGCGTCGTGCCCGTGCCGCCCTCGGGTGGCTCCAACTCCTATGACCTCATCGCGGCCGATCCGGTGGGGCGCTGGGAGCTGGCGCGCATCGCGAGCGTGAGCGGAAACACGCTCAACCTGACGGCGCCGCTGTTCAACGCGTACACCGCGAACGTGACCCAGCTCGTCCTGGTGCGCGAGTACACCAGCGTCACGGTGGACGCGGGCGCGAGCCTCACCGCGCAGGCGTGGAACGGGACCACCGGTGGCATCCTGGCCTTCCTGGCCACGGGGGACGTGCTGCTCGAGGGTGACCTCTCGGTGGAGGGCAAGGGCTTCCGCGGCGGCGTCTACGTGGCAGACTCCAACGTGAACCGCACGGGCTGCACGGGCATCGACGAGCCGGCGCCCGCGGGTGGCCAGAAGGGCGAGGGCATCGCCAACACGCGCTATGGGGCCGCGGTTACCGGGCGCGGGCAGGTGCTCAACGGCGGCGGTGGCGGTGTGTGCTCCCGCTCCGGTGGCGGTGGCGGCGGTAACGCCGGCGCGGGCGGCCAGGGTGGTAACACCGACTCGGTGTTCGACCCGACGCTGGGCCGGCCGGTGGGCGGCATCGGCGGTGCGCGGCTGCTCTATACGGACGTGTTCAACCGCATGACGTTCGGCGGTGGTGGCGGCGCGGGCCACGGCAACTTCATCGGGACCCGGACCGGCGGCGCGGGCGGTGGCATCCTCTTCATGCGTGCCATGAACCTGGACGGCGGTGGCACCATCAACGTCAGTGGTGTGCAGGGCACCAGCGCGACCAACATCGCCGCGGGCAATGGTGGTGGCGGTGGCGGCACCGCCTACCTGCGCTTCGCCTCGCTGGCCAACTGCTTCGTGCTCGCTCAGGGTGGACCCGGAGGCGGCACCAACGCGGGCTCGCGGTTCGTGGGGCCCGGTGGCGGCGGCGGCGGCGGCTACGTGCTGCTGCAGTCCGGCGTGGGCCTGTGCGCGCTCGGCCTCGATGGCGCCAACGCGGGCCAGACGGCCACGCGTCCCCCCGGTCAGTCGGACTCGTACTATGGCGCGATTGGCGGCAACCCCGGCACTCCCCGCGTGCTGACAGAGGGCTACCCCCTGCTGTCGCCGCCCGTGGTGGTGACGCCGGCCAACGGCTCCGCCACCAACGACACGACGCCCACGTACTCGGGCACGCTGCCCGGCACCTTCCCGGCGGGCACCGAGATCATCATCTATGTGGATGGAGCCCCGGTGGGGACCGTGCCGGTGGATGCCTCTGGCAACTGGTCGTTCACGCCGACCGCGCCGCTGGCGCAGGGTTCGCACACGGTGAACGCCGTCGCCTCCGTTCCGGGGCAGTCGGTGCAGAGCGTCCTGAGCAACACCAACACCTTCACGGTGGACCTCACCGCTCCGACGGTGGCTGTGACGACGCCGGCCGAGGGCTCGAGCACCAACGACTCGACGCCGACCTACAGCGGTACGGTGGAGGCGGGCAGCACCGTCTCCATCACCGTGGATGGCACGGTGCTGGGCAATGCCATCGTGACGGGCACCACGTGGACGTTCACGCCGACGGTTCCTCTGGCCGATGGCCCGCACACGGTGACCGCTACGGCCACGGACACGGCGGGCAACACCGCCACCGACAGCAATGCCTTCACGGTGGATACGGTGGCGACCGTGGCCGTGCTGGTGCCGGCGGATGGCTCGGCCACCAACGACTCGACGCCGACTTATAGCGGCACGGTGGAGGCCGGTAGCACCGTGGTTATCACCGTGGATGGCACGGTGGTGGGCAACGCCACGGTGACGGGTACCACGTGGACGTTTACGCCTGTCGTCCCGCTGGTCGATGGTCCGCACACGGTGATCGCCACGGCCACCGATACGCTGGGCAACACCGCCACCGACAGCAATTCCTTCACCGTGGACACCTTGGTCGCGGTGGACGTGCTGACTCCGGCCGATGGCTCGAGCACCAACGACACCACGCCGACCTATAGCGGTACGGTGGAAGCGGGCAGCACCGTGGTCATCACCGTGGATGGCACGGTGGTGGGCAACGCCACGGTGACGGGCACGAGCTGGACGTTCACGCCGACGGTCCCGCTGGCCGATGGTCCGCACACGGTGACGGCTACCGCCACCGACGCGCTGGGCAACATCGGCAGCGACTCCAACACCTTCACCGTCGACACCCTGGTCGCGGTCGATGTGGTGACGCCGGCCAATGGCTCGACGACCAACGACTCGACGCCGACCTATAGCGGTACGGTGGAGGCGGGCAGCACCGTCGTCATCACCGTGGACGGCACGGTGGTGGGCACTGCCACGGTGACGGGCACGAGCTGGACGTTCACGCCGACCACGCCGCTGGCTGATGGCCCGCACACGGTGACCGCCACGGCCACCGACACGCTGGGCAACACGGGCACCGACTCCAATACCTTCACCGTCGACACCGTCGTCACGGTGAGTGTGACGACGCCCGCCGAGGGCTCGACGACCAACGATTCGACGCCGACCTACAGCGGTACCGTGGAGGCGGGCAGCACGGTCTCCATCTCCGTGGACGGCACGGTGGTGGGCACTGCCACCGTGACGGGCACTACCTGGACGTTCACGCCGACCACGCCGCTGGCTGATGGTCCGCACACGGTGACGGCCACCGCTACCGACACGCTGGGCAACACGGGCAGCGACTCCAATACCTTCACTGTCGACACCGTCGTCACGGTGAGCGTGACCACGCCCGCTGAGGGCTCGACGACCAATGACTCGACGCCGACCTACACGGGTACGGTGGAGGCCGGTAGCACGGTCGTCATCACCGTGGATGGCACGGTGGTGGGCAACGCCACCGTGACGGGCACCACCTGGACGTTCACACCGACCACGCCGCTGGCTGATGGTCCGCACATGGTGACGGCTACCGCCACCGACGCGTTGGGCAACACCGGCAGCGACTCCAACACCTTCACTGTCGACACCTTGGTCGCGGTGGAGGTGCTGGCTCCGGCCGAGGGCTCGACGACCAACGACTCGACGCCGACCTACAGCGGCACGGTGGAGGCCGGTAGCACCGTGGTCATCACCGTGGACGGCACGGTGGTGGGTAATGCCACGGTGACGGGCACTACCTGGACGTTCACGCCGACCACTCCGCTGGCCGATGGTCCGCACACGGTGACGGCCACCGCTACCGACACGCTGGGCAATACGGGCAGCGACTCCAATACCTTCACTGTCGACACCGTCGTCACGGTGAGCGTGACCACGCCCGCTGAGGGCTCGACGACCAATGACTCGACGCCGACCTACACGGGTACGGTGGAGGCCGGTAGCACGGTCGTCATCACCGTGGATGGCACGGTGGTGGGCAACGCCACCGTGACGGGCACCACCTGGACGTTCACACCGACCACGCCGCTGGCTGATGGTCCGCACATGGTGACGGCTACCGCCACCGACGCGTTGGGCAACACCGGCAGCGACTCCAACACCTTCACTGTCGACACCACCGTCACGGTGAGCGTGACGTCTCCGGCGGACGGCTCGAGCACCAACGACTCGACGCCGACCTATACCGGTACGGTGGAGGCGGGCAGCACCGTCGTCATCACCGTGGATGGCACCGTGATCGGCAATGCCACGGTGACGGGCACCACGTGGACGTTTACTCCGACCGTCCCGCTGGCCGATGGTCCGCACACGGTGACGGCTACCGCCACCGACGCGCTGGGCAACACCGGCAGCGACTCCAACACCTTCACGGTGAATACCCTGGTCGTGGTCGATGTGGTGACGCCGGCCGAGGGCGCGGTCATCAATGACACGACGCCGGAGTACAGCGGCACCGTGGGCGCCGGCAGCACCGTCGTCATCAGCGTGGACGGCGTCGTGCTGGGCAATGCCACTGTCACGGGCACCACCTGGACGTTCACGCCGACGACTCCGCTGCCCGATGGCATCCACACGGTGACGGCCACCGCCACCGACACGCTGGGCAACACCGGCAGCGACTCCAACACCTTCACTGTCGACACCGTCGTCACGGTGGATGTGCAGGAGCCGGCCAATGGCTCGGTCACCAACAACGCGACGCCGACCTACAGCGGTACGGTGGAGGCGGGCAGCACCGTCGTCATCACCGTGGATGGCATCGTGCTGGGCAGCGCCACCGTGACGGGCACCACCTGGACGTTCACGCCGACCACGCCGCTGGCGGATGGCGCCCACACGGTGACCGCCACGGCCACCGACACGCTGGGCAACACCGGCAGCGACTCCAATACCTTCACCGTCGACACCATCGTCACGGTGAGCGTGACGACGCCCTCCGAGGGCGCCACCGGCATCGACCCGCTGCCGACCTACAGCGGCACGGTAGAGGCGGACAGCACCGTCGTCATCACCGTGGACGGCACCGTGCTGGGCAATGCCACCGTGACGGGCACCACCTGGACGTTCATCCCGACCACGCCGCTGGCGGCCGGTCCCCACTCGGTGACCGCCACGGCCACCGATGCGGTGGGCAACACCGCCAGCGACACCAACGCCTTCACTGTCGGCAGCATCGCCCCGGGCATCCCCGTGGTGACCTACCCGACCCCCGGCCTGGTGACGAACGACCCCACGCCTCCCTACGCCGGAACCGCCGACCCGGGCAGCATCGTCACCATCATCGTGGACGGCAATGTGGTGGGCACCGTCACGGCGGACGAGACGGGCCACTGGACGCTCGACGACTCCACCGTGGTGCTGCCCGATGGCCCGCACACCGTAACCGCCGTCGCCACCGACCCCGACACTAACGAGACCACCGAGTCCGCGCCGGTGGACTTCGTCGTCGACACCACGCCTCCGGACACCACCATCGTCTCCGGACCCTCGGGCGAGACGAACAGCCCGGACGCCACGTTCGACTTCAGCTCCCCCGAGCCCGGCGTGACGTACGAGTGCAGCCTCGATGGCGGCGACTTCGTCCCGTGTTCCGACCCCGTCACCTTCGAGGACCTCGAGGAGGGTGACCACACCCTCGTGGTCCGCGCGCGCGACAGCGCCGGCAACGTGGACCCGACGCCCGAGACCCGCACCTGGACCTATCGCCGCATCGTCGACCGCGACTTCCTCGGCGATGGCATCGGCTGCGCGGCCACCGGCGGTGATCCGTCGTCCCTGGCGATGATGGGCATGGCGGTGCTCTCCGCGCTGCTCGCCCGTCGGCGCCAGCGCTGATGCCTCCACGCCAGCCCCTTCCCCTGCGAGGGGGCTGGCTCCAGGGCCCCGGTGACACCCGCCGGGGGCCTCGCATGTAGGACAGGGGCCCGACTCAGAGGGTGGGGACCCCTGCTCCAGAGCCGGTCGCTTCACCCGCAGTGCTGTCGAGCGCTCTCGGATGCCGAACCGACCCGTCAGGTCGGATTCGTCGGAAATTGGACGAAAGGACAGGGCGAGAGGAAAGGAGTCGGCGAGGGGGCCGGAGGCTTCGCGCCGTGCTTCTGTGGCTGCCCGTGTCGGACCCGGTGCGGTAGGCTCCGAAGTCCATGAAGGGAGTTTCCCCGCCACCCCCCCTCTGGGTGGCAGAGTCCCGCCTTGATGAGTGCCTCCAGTCCCCTCTTCGGTGACCTCCTGCTCAAGCTCGGGCTCGTCACGCCCAGCCAGGTCCAGGAGGCGCTCGCCCTACAGGCCCTCACCGGCCAGCGCGTGGGCGAGGCCCTCATCTCACTGGGCTACGTCACCCGCGAGCAGATCCAGGACGCGCTCGGCGAGGCCCTGGGCCTCACCAGTGACAAGGCCCCCTCGCACCCGCCCCTGGGCGAGCTGCTCGTGGGGCTCAAGTACATCTCCCTCGGTCAGCTCGAGGAGGCGCTCGCCTTCCAACGCAAGGACGGGCGCAAGCTCGGCGAGATCCTCGTCGAGATGGGCCACTGCACCTACAAGCAGATCTACGAGGCGCTCAGCCTCCAGGGCCGCATCTCCGGCAGACAGGAGGCGCCTCGGCCCTCCACCGAGGGCAAGCACCGCGTCATGGTGGTGGATGACAGCCCCCTGGCCTGCGCCTTCGTGCAGGAGGGCCTCGAGGCCCTGGGTTATGAAGTGGTTTCCTTCCAGGACCCATACGCCGCGCTGGACCGAGTGACGAAGGTGCAGCCGGCCATCGTCCTCACGGACCTGGACATGCCTGGGTTGGACGGCGTCGAGCTGTGCCGCCGGCTCAAGGACGGGCCCGCGCGGCAAGTGCCCGTCATCATCCTCACCGCCAACGACAGCGAGACCGAGCGCGTGCAGGGCCTGCGCGCCGGCGCCGACGACTACGTCAACAAGTCGGCCTCCATGGATGAGCTGTCGGCGCGCATCGAGTCCGTCATGCGCCGTACCGGCGAGACGGAGCGCATGCGCAAGCTGTTCGCGCGCTACACCTCCGACGCCGTGGTGGAGGAGATTCTCAAGAGCCCCGACACCGTGGTGCTCACCGGTGAGAAGCGCGAGGTGACGGTGCTCTTCGCCGACATCCGCAACTTCACTGGCCTCGCCGAGAGCCTGCCTCCCGAGCAGGTGGTGGGCGTGCTCAACCAGGTGCTCGGGCGGCTGTCGGACGCGGTGCTCACCTGCGGCGGCACGCTGGACAAGTTCCTCGGCGATGGGCTCATGGCCGTGTGGGGCGCGCCCGTGCATCGGCCGGATGACGCGCTGCGGGCGCTGCAGGCCGCCAAGATGATGATGCTGGCCATGATGGAACTGCGCCAGGAGGCCGAGGCGGAGATGGTCGCCAACGGCTACGAGGGCAAGCCCCTGGTGCTGGAGCTGGGCATCGGTATCAACTCGGGCGTGGTGGTGGCCGGCAACATCGGCGGCTCCATGCGCACCGAGTACACCTGCATCGGCGACGCGGTGAACGTGGCCGCGCGCCTGTGCGCCCTGGCCGGCGGTGGAGAGATTCTCGTGGGCGAGCGCACGCACTGGCTCGTTCAGGGTAAAGAGGTCACCTTCGAAGAGCTGCCTCCCGTGCTCCTGC
The DNA here is from genome assembly GCF_034259325.1 of Hyalangium ruber. Taxonomy (NCBI): domain Bacteria; kingdom Pseudomonadati; phylum Myxococcota; class Myxococcia; order Myxococcales; family Archangiaceae; genus Hyalangium; species Hyalangium rubrum. Next base: position 157,697 of record NZ_JAXIVS010000014.1, read on the forward strand.
GCGGTAAGCAGCAGAAGGTCCCTCTCTTCAAGCTGGTGACATGAGCAACCCCCCGACTCGTTCCTTCCCCATCGGCCGCGTCATCCTGGCGGTGGTGGCGCTCTGTGTGGTGGTGCTCGTGGCGGCGCGCGGGCTGCGTGGCCCGAAGGACCCCTCCTGGAGCGCCATCCACACGGACTTCAATGCGCTGAAGGCCGCCCTGGAGAAGTACCGCGCCGACGGTGGCTCCTTGCCCGAGGAGGGCGCGCTGGACTTCCTCGTGCCCAAGTACCTGCCCGCCATCCCCGTGGACCCGTGGGGCCGGCCCTACGTCTACTCGAGCAATGGCACGGTGGTGTTCCTCGCCTCGCTCGGGCAGGACGGGCTGCGCGGCGGCGCCGGGGCCGACCAGGACCACACCATTCACGATGGCCACCAGCCTTGAGCTGGGGAACCTCGAAGGCAGCACCTCGTGTAAACTGGGACTCCAAGTGAAGGGAGTCTCACCGAGATGCCAAGACGCGGACTGAGGTGGATGTCGATAGGGCTGTTCCTTGGGAGTGCGGTGGCCAGCGTTGGCTGCGGCGCCCCCCCGCAGGACGCTGTGGCCACGGAGCCGGGAGAGGCCCGTCACGAACTCGGCGTGGCCAGCACCTGCACCTACTCCCTCTGGGGCTGGGGCATGAAGGTTCTGCGGGATCAGCGGACCAACCTCATCAACTACGAGGGAGATCTGGAGCTCGCGGTGCGCTACAGCGCCAACGGAGTCACCTTGCCCAGGTACCCGGAACCCTCGGAGGGCGTCTCCTATTACAAGGTCCCGTACCCGGAGCACTACAACCGCCCTGGCTACATCACCGACGTCGTCTCTTCTGTCGAGGCTCCCGTCACCATCACGCTCACCGCCGAAGTCTGGGAGATTGAAAACGGGCTGCAGGGCGACACGGATTACGGCGTCGCGTCGATCCCCATGACGTTGAACTGCGTCGACACGAGCATCTCGGGAAACATCGACGTCAGCGTTCCCGGAGACAACAACAAGGAGAGAACGGGGCTCGTCCAGGTCTGGATCGACGCGTTCAGATGATTCCTAACCCCTTTCAGCACAGTTGCCGAAGGTGCTGAGCGATGGCCATCGTTTCCGTGGAGGCAGAGCGATCAGGGCTTGAGCGCCTGCCCAGGGCGGGGGCTGAGCAAACCTGTCAGACATCAGACAGGTTGGGCAGAAGCGCCGCCGGGGCAGCCCCTAATGCAAGACCCGGAGCCAACTTTCCACTGCGCAGCCTTCAGCACCTGGCGGAAGCGCCTGAGCGGCGATGCACACGAGAGGCGGCGGTCCTCTCTCGGGAACTGGGTCTTCACTCACTTACCTGAAGGGGATTAGGAGTTCGTTTAGACCTCCTCGAATCTCGTGCCCGTGGCGCCCATGCGCTCCAGGGCGTCCTTGAGCTCCTCGGAGACGATCAGAACGACCTCCCAGCCGTCAGGACGGAACACCTTGGCGTTGCCCACCTTCGCCTTGTCGATGCGCAAGCGATCCACGCCCATGTATTGCCCGACCTTCTCGGGCACCCCATGCTCTGGCTTCCAGAAGCTCACCTCGGACGCCTCTTCGTCGATGCAGCGGATGAGGCGCGTTGCCACGAGGACGAGGTACTGATCCGGTTGGCCCTCGATGTCCGCGGGGATCAACTGCACGTCGCTGGGAGCCCGCTCCGCCAGCATGGCGGCCACCTTGACGTGGACGACGGGAGTCCTGATTCCTGCTTCTGAGAAGTCCAGCGGTCTGCCTTCAACCTCGATGGGGATCTTCAGCCGGCCCGTCACCTGCACGGGCGCTCCTCGCTTGAAGTCCCAGTCGCGCAGCTTGCGGCCCTGAGGGTCGATGGGCGTATCCAGATGCCAGCGGTGGGGGACATGGACGTCGTCGGCGAGCCTGAAGAAGCGCGGGGACATGGGGAAGTTCTAGCGTCATTGCCCCAGGGTCACGAGTCGGTTCAACTCCGTTCCGGGGGTCGAGATCCGTTTGGCGCGCCGCGCGCCGCCATCGCCACCGCGCTCGGTGCCAGCGCCACGCTGAAGCCCTCGGTCGACACTGTCACCGACTCCGCCGCGCTCACCTCTGACAACAGGATGCCTTCGCGGCTCGCAGCCTGCATCTGTAGAGCGTCTGGGCATCCACCCAGAGAATGAGCCCCACGGTCGTCGGCGATGAACTTGGTGACGGGCTCGGGCATCGCGAGCAGCGTCACGGCTGTCACCATCGCTGCCTGCATGACGGCCCGCCTGCTCACCCTCTCGCCCAGCGCCTTCTCGAACTCCTCCAGCACCACCCGGACACCTGGCGAGGTCGCGATGCACCCGACCAGCAGGGCAAGAGTCAGCGCTTCGGTCTTCCACAGCAGCTGCCACGGCCTCATGGAGCACCCCTTCAGGAGTCGGAGACATCGCATGAAGCGAGCGAGCGGGCTCGGGCTCCTCGGCCTGGATGCTCGACGCGCGAGCCCTGCGCCCATTTCTGTCTCTTCTCACTGTCGGAAGCAGGATGACATGTACGGCGTCGCCGTCGCGGTCTCGGAGGCCTGGAGGAGCTCGCCATGTCCATCATCTGCGCCACCAACCTGTCACCGGAGTCCCAGCACGCCGCCACCGTCGCGGGGACCTTGGCGGCTCGGCTCAAACAGCCTCTGTGCCTCTATGGCGTGGCGGAGCACGCGGGCTCGGTTCAAGAGGCGCCCGTGGACGCCTCGGGCCTGAGCGCTCGGCTGGAGGGGGAGGCCGTGCGCCTCCGCGCCCTGGGCATCACCGTGCGCATCGTCATGCCCGAGGGAGGCAAGGACGAGGCGCTCATCTCCGACGAGGAGTGCCAGCGCGCCCGGTGGATGGTGGTGGCCGCGGAGGGCTGGCCCGCCCACGCGCTCTGGCGCCGCGCGCCGCTGCCCGAGCGACTGGCCCGCCGCGCCTGCGCTCCGCTGCTCGTGGTGCGGCGCTCCTTCGGCCTGGTGGACTGGGCCCGGGGACGGCGGCGCCTGCTGGTGCTGGCGGGGATGGATGTCTCGGGCGGCGAGGAGAACGGCCCGGGCGCCTTCCTCCAGGCGCTGCGCGAGGTGGGGCCGTGCGACATCATCGCCACCTACGTGTGCTCGCCCGCCGAGGAGCGTGAGCGGCTGGGCATCCACTCGCCCGTGCATGTGGAGATGTTGGATCCGGTGGTGCGCCGCATCGAGGCGGTGGACCCCGAGGTGTCCCGGGTGCTCTTGAGAGACCTGCGCGAGCGCGTGGGCTCGCTGCCCGGCGAGGGCTCGGTGGAGCTGCACGTGGAGCCCGGCTATAGCAAGCGCTCGGACCACCTGCTGCACGTGGCGCACGAGCGCCGCGTGGACCTGATGGTGGTGGGCACCCACCAGCGCATGGGCCTGCAGCGGTTGTGGCACGGCTCCGTGTCCGCCGAGGTGCTGCGCCAGGCCGAGCAGCCCGTGGTGTGCGTGCCACCCACCTATGCCCAGCCGAAGCGGGCCTCGCCGCCCCGGAGCGTGCTGGTGCCGGTGGACTTCTCCGAGTCGAGCGTGCGCGCCATCGCCCAGGCCCGCACCCTGGTGGGCATGGGGGGCCGCGTCCACCTGCTGCACGTCCACTCGCGCCGGCTGAGCGACCCGGACTGGACGGACCACTATGGGGTGCTGCCCGAGCCGCCGGCCGAGCGAGACGAGGTGCTGCGCCGGCTCTGGGCGCTGGTGCCCGCCGAGGACGAGCGGGTGCGCTGGAGCGTGGAGGGGGTGAGCGGCACCGACGTGGCCCAGGCCGTCTGCCAGGCCGCCGACCGAGAAGGGGTGGACCTGGTGTGTGTGGGCGCCGAGGAGGGCCACCGCCGGGGCGGGGGCGGCAACCTGGGGCGGGTGCTGATGATGCGCTGCAAACGCCCCGTCCTGGTCGTTCCTTCTCAACAAGTGGGAAGAGAACCCCCGGAGTGGGGCGGAGCGGACCTTCACGGGAGGTGAAAGCCCGTTCAGCCCTCGGTGGCGAGGCCCGAAAATCGGCCTGATAGGAGCCACTGCGATTCGACGTCCAACCCGTGGGGGCGTTAGACTCTCCCCAACCTGTTTTTCAGGGAAGGATGGTCTGACGTGGTGATACCCCGCGGATATCGCGAAGAGGAGCTCGTCACCAACCGCGCGTCCCTGTTGCTCTACGGAGGCACGGAGGAAGAGCGGCGCTCGTGGGCGCAGGAGACTGCGTTCCACTTCGAGCACGAGGGCGCGCTGCTGGAGGTACGCCAGGCTTCGGAGCTGGGCGAGGCGCTCAAGCGTCCCAAGGGCGTGGTGTTCATCTCCGACGTGTCGAAGCTGGGGCGAGAGGCGCAAGGCCAGATTCTGCGCTGCCTGCAGATGCAGGAGGAGCGGCCCAAGCTGGTGCTGGGGATGACGGGCTCGGCGGAGGGCGCGCTGGAGCGCGGCACGCTGCGCGAGGACCTGCACTACCGGCTGCACCAGGCGCAGGTGGACCTGACGGCGCCGGGGCTTCGCGAGGCGCTCAAGAAGCGCTGGGCGACGCTGGCCGAGAAGCGCGCGGCGAAGGCGGCCGCGGAGCGGGAAGAGGCCGAGCGCGCGCGGCAGGCGGCGCTGGTGCGCAAGCCCGGCACGGTGACGCGGCTGATGCCCGAGCAGCGCAAGGCGCAGGGGAAGGCGTCCTCCACGTCGACGAAGACCGCCCCGCGCAAGGCCAGCCGCCGCTAGCTCGCGCCCTGGGGCGGGCCGTGCGCCACGACGGGTCCGGTGAGTCGTCTCCTCCCGGGCCCGCCGCGAGACTCCTTTATTTCTCCGCGCCGCCGAGCGGGTAGGCCATGAGGCTGAAGCCGCCGCTCACGAGGTTGAAGCCCAGGCGCTCGCCGCGCTTCACCACCGCCTCCAGCGTCGTGTAGCCCACCAGCATCTTGAAGCCGAGCCGCTTCGCCTCGTGGACGCAGCCCATCACCACCGCGTCCACGGCGAGGCTGCGCTCCACTTTCTCCAGGCCGGGCGCGGCGATGATGCCCTCGAGCCACGCCACGGAGCTGTCGGTGCGGTAGACGAACGCGGCGGCCTTGCCGGGGACGACGCAGCCCGTCTGCGGCAGCAGGTCCAGGGTGAGCACCTCGTTGCGACCCTGGTACCAGGACTTGAGCTGCTCGAAGTGCTGCGCCGGGTCGAAGAGCACGGCCTGGAATCGCTGTTCGGACATGAGGGCTCCAATCGGGGGCTGCGGCAGTCGTAGCCCAGGTGCCCGGGATGTCCAAGAGCGTGCGCGCCCCTGGCCCCGGTGGGCAGCGCCTGACTCGCTCGAATGAGCGACTGGGCCCGCGCGCCGCCGTTCCCCAACTTGCAGCTCTCGTATGGCTGGGCTCACGCCAGCCGCAGGGGGGGAATCGATGACCAGCGCCGAGCTCTTTTCGGGAGAGGACTTCGAAGCCGAGGCCGGGATGGATGAGTTCTCCGAGTTCTCCGATGCCTTCGAGGACTTGGACGGCTTCGAGGAGGAGGACGCGTTCGGCGAGCTCGACGGTTTCGAGGAGGACGGCTTCGAGGCGCTGTTCTCCGACGAGGGAGACGGCTTCGAGCAGGACCTGGCCACCGGGCTCTATGTGCCCTCGGCGCGGCCCCGCCTCGTTACCGGCCCCGCCGCCATGGTGCTCGCCCGGAGCCTCAACCCGTTCGTGTTGGACTCCATGGACTCGGATGACGCCGAGGCGTTCTTCCGGCGCATCGCCCGCGGGGTGCGGGGCGCCGTGCGCGGCGTCGCCCGGGGCGTGCGGCGGGTGGGCCGGGTCGCCATGCCCATCCTCCGTCGCGCCGCGCCCCTGCTGCGCCGCGCGCTGCCCATCATCCAACGGGTGGCGAGTGTCGCCGGGCCGTGGGGGCGAGTGGTGTCCGCGGGCATCGGCGCCGCGCAGGGGCTGCTCCAGGGCCGAGGGCTGCGCGGCGCGGTGGCGGGCGCCGTGGGCGGGCTGATTCCCGGGGTGGGCGGGCGCATCGCCAGCTCGCTGCTGCGCGGGGATGGCGCGGATGACGACGCCTCGCTGGATGCGCTGGCGGACATGGCGGACGCGCGGCAGGTGCCCGCCGCCGTGGCGCTGCCGATGGGCGCGGGGCTCGCGGCGCGTGTGGTGGCTCGGCAGGCGGTGCCTCCGGGCACGCCGATGGGCGCGGCCGCGCAGGGCGTCATCCGCGCGCGCACGCGGGGGCTGGAGCAGTACCTGATGCGGGTGGCGCAGCAGGTGCAGGGCTCTCCGGGTCGGCGCCTCCGGGTGCTGCGGACGCTGGCCCAGCTCGCGGCGCGCAACCTGCGCCGGCGGGGTCCGGGGGCGGCCATCAACGCCCTGCCCCAGGTGACGCAGGCGGCGGCGCGGCGGGTGCTGGCGCGGGCCCACCAGTCGCCTCGGGCGGGCACCGTGCCCCCGCAGGTGGCGGCGCAGCGGTTGATCGCACGGCAGCGGGTGTTGCGCCGCGTTCCCGTGGCCACGGTCAGCACCGCCAGCGCCCGCCAGGCGCTCACCTAGGCCGGAGCGGCCGCCCACGCATTCACACCATTTCCAGGACACGAAGGAGGAGTCGCGATGCAGCAGCCTTTCGAGGATGAGTTTTCCGGGCAGGCCGATGAGATGTCCGACCTGATGGCCGAGGGGGAGGAAGGCATGGACGAAGGCTTCGAGGCCGAGGGCTTCGAAGGTGAAGGCTTCGAGGGTGAGGGCTTCGAGGGCGAAGGCTTCGAGGCCGAGGGCATGGATGGGGAGGGCTTCGAGGGTGAAGGCTTCGAGGGTGAGGGCTTCGAGGCCGAGGGCATGGATGAGGAGGGCTTCGAGGGTGAAGGCTTCGAGGGTGAGGGCTTCGAGGCCGAGGGCATGGATGGGGAGGGCTTCGAGGGTGAAGGCTTCGAGGGCGAGGAGGCGCACGCGCTCGAGGACGCCTTCGCCTCGGCCATGGACGCGCAGGACGAGGACGAGTTCCTGCGGCGCCTGAGGGGCGCGTTCCGCACGGCGGCGCGCGTGGCCGGGCCGACGCTGCGGCGCATCGGACGCAGGGCCATGCCCATCGCCGTCCGGCTGATACGGCAGGCCGCTCCGCAGGTGGGCGGCATCGCGGGCCAGGAGATCGGCCGCACCGTGGCCGGGCTGCTGCGCGCCGATGCCATGGACGCCTTCGCGGACGTCGCGGCGGACTACGCGGATGAGGACCTGGACGGGTTCACCTCCGTGCTCGGCGGGCTGGCGGCGCGCCACGTGGTGCGCTCCACCATCCCGCCGCAGCGTCGCCAGCAGCAGCCGCAGCAGGTGCGGGCGCTCGGCCGGGCCGTGGGGCGGATGACGACGCAGATCGCCCAGCGCATCGCCCAGCGCCACGGCACGCGGGCGCTGCCGGCGGTGACGCGCGTGGTGCGCCAGGTGACGCGCATGGTGCGCCAGCAGGGCGCCAGCCCCCAGGCGGTGCCGAGGATGATCCGCCGCATCGGCAACCGGGTGGCCGCGAGCTCTCGGGCGGTGCGCCGGCTGGCCCGGCCGACCCAGGCCGCGCGGCAGCTCCGGGCGCGGGCGGGGATTCGCCGCACGGGCGGCGTGCGGCCTCCGATGGGCGGCGGCATGGGCATGGGGCCGGGCATGGGGCCGGGCATGGGGGGCCGCAGGTTGCGCACGGTCACCCTGCGCGGACCGGTACGAATCGTCGTGAGGTGAGAGTCCTTGGGAGGGGTGGGGGGAGCACATGGCCGACACGCTTCAGCAGTTCCTGCGGGCCAAGGTCCTGAACGTCTCGTTCCGGGCGGGGAGGCTCTCGCGCCTCACCCCTCGGGACGTGGGCATCCGTCCGCAGGATGTGCCCTACGCTCCCTCCGCCTCCCACTTCGCCGCGGCCAACGCGCGGCTGCAGGAGATTGATCAAGGCGTGCGCCGGGCGCTGGCGAACGTCTCCGGAGCGCTGAGCGACTCGCTCCAGGACTCGGGAGAGGTGCTGCGCCGCACCGCGCTGCTGGAGCGGGAGATCGACCGGGCCCGCCGCGCCTTCGGCCTCTTCTTCGACGTCTTCTGCCAGCGAGGCACCCGGTTCGCCCCCGCGCTGGCCGCCTGTGACGTCATCGCCGCGGACTGCTTCCGCATCGTCCGGAGGACCGCGCCCGGGCTGCTGGGCAGCCCGCTGCTCAAGCCGCTCACGTACCTGGAGCACGGTTTCTCGCCGGCCACCTTCCGGCGCGGCGTGTTGCTGCGCCGGCTGCTGGGCGAGCGCAACCCGTTCCCATTGATTCGCGTGCCCTACGAGCGCGTGGAGGCGCCCTGGGGCATGGGCGTCATCCTCCATGAGATTGGACACAGCCTGCAGGCGGACCTGGGCGTCTGGCAGGAGACGGAGACGGCGCTGCAGCGCCGGGTGCTCGGCGTCACGGGAGACCCGTGGCTCACGCGCCTGTGGGGGCGCTGGCACAAGGAGATCTTCGCGGACCTCATCGCCTGCGTGCTGGGCGGGCCCGCCTCGGTCCACTCGATGAAGGACTTCCTGGCCTACCCGCCCGCGCGCGTGCTGACGTTCCACCCGCTCAGCGTCCACCCCACGCCGTACGTGCGGGTGCTCATCCAGGCGGAGATGCTGCGGCGGATGGGCTTTCCGGATCAGGCGCGAAGGGTGCGCAACAACTGGAACCAGCTCTATCGCGGGTACCTGCCGGCTGCGCGGATTCCCGAGCGGCTGCTGCGCACGGCCTCCCAGGTCATCCCCCACGTGGTGGATGAGATTGCCTACCAGCCCCGCCGGAACATGGGGCAGAGCGCGCTGGTGGACGTGGTGCCCTTCCAGCCGACGGATCAGGAGCGAATCCTTCGGGCCGCGGAGGCGCTGGGGCGGGGGAGCCTGCCCGAGGGGCTGCCGCCGCGCTTCGTGGTGGGGGCCAGCCGAGAGGCACTCGAACGGAGGCTTGCCTCGCCCGAGCGCATTTCGAGCACGGTGCTCAATCATCTGGCGAGGCTCGGCTCGCGGGGCGCGCGGGCGCCAGGCGTGAGCGCCACCATGGCCGCATGACACGACTTCAGGGGGAGGGACGATGTACGAGAATGTGAAGGGACGCAGTGCCACGGCCTCGCTGGAGCTGGCCGCGAGCGCGAAGACGAAGTTCGACGAGTTCCTGCGGCGGCAGCTGGGCATCAGCAACGCGCAGGATCCGGCCTCGGTGGTGGGCGCGCTGCGCAAGCTCTACCCGTCCACGGCCGCGCGGCTGGACGATGAGAGCCGGGGCGTGGCCATCCGCCAGGGGGGCGAGCCCGAGCGCCTGACGGTGGCGCCCACCGGCGGCATGGGCTCGCCGGGCGTGCTGCGCTACCAGCTGGTGCGCCAGGCGCTGGAGGCGGACCTGGGCCATGTGGTGGAGCACCCCTCCAACCGCGACTACAAGGCGCCGCTGACGGGCTGGAAGGACGCGGTGCTCGCCGAGCTGTCCGAGGGAGAGTCGGCGGCGTACCGGGCGGCGGACCCCGCTCAGCGGGACCGCACCTTCTATAGCGTGCGCAAGCTGGGGGACTACGCGCGGGTGGCGCGCATGGCGGGGTTGCTCAACCCGGTGCTGGACGCCGAGTTCCGCCGGCTGGCCTCCACCATGGACGAGGCCGCCATCGTGCTCCGGGTGCTCGCCGGGGAGACGATGTTCCGGGCGGGCTTCGACGAGGGCGGCACCGTCTTCCAGGTGGCCTTCGAGGACCTGCGGCAGCGCCGCGAGACGCTGATCGGCGCGCTGGAGCGCTTCACCTCCGCCACCCACGAGGGGGAGGAGGACTGGGGGGATGGCGAGGCCTCCTACGGGGCGCTGCTGCGCGTGCTGAGCGAGCAGGGCCACTCGGAGCTGCGCGCCATCATCCGGCCAGAGACGATGACGCGGCTCTTGGATGTGTTGCTGGACTCGGTGCCCCAGCAGCAGCCGGACTACCTGCGGGGCATCGCCTCGACGGTGCCGCTGGAGATGGTGCAGCTGCGGCGGCTGCGCGCGGTGGCCACCGAGCTGCTCAAGGGGCGGGGTGGTAGGAACCAGGCGGCCTCCGCGCCGCTCAGCGCCTTCGTCCAGGCGCTCACGCTGTTCATCGACGCGTTCGCCGAGCCGGGCACGGGCTCGCGGCTGCTCAACATCTCCCTGCCGGCGCCCTTCGCCTCGCTGCAGCTGGCGCGCGCCGACAAGGGTGGTGACATCGTCCGCGCCCTGTTCCATGTCCGCACGCGGCTGCAGGTGGAGCTGGATGCCATCCACGCCGACCCGAACGTCGATCCCCTCGACTGGCCGCTCATCGTGAAGCTGGACCGGGTGCTCTACGATTTGGACCGGGCCATCGACCTGTACCTGATGGGCGGGGGCAACAACCTGGATGGCTTCGAGGAGCGCCGCGCGCGCATGTACGCGGTGATGCTGCAGCGGTGGCTGGACCAGAAGCAGGCGACGGCGCCGGGCGATGACTGGAACCAGATCGAGCCGGAGAACAGCGCGAGGCAGCAGTTGCGCCTGGAGCTGCGCACGTTGGTGCAGACGGCGGTGGTCGAGCTGAGCAAGCCCCCGAAGCTGCCGCCGGCCGACGAGCAGGAGCAGTTCCTCCAGGAGCAGCGCCTGCTGGAGGCGGAGTGGCGGGCGCTGGCGGTGGAGCTCACCCAGGTGGCGACCGGCCGCCAGACGCTGGTGGACCTGGCGGGCACGCTCTACGTGGGGGTGAAGGGCTCGCTCGACGCGCAGGAGAAGATCGACCTGTCGCTCACGCCGTCGGAGCGCGTGTCCGCGCAGCTGCTGGTGAAGCGGCACGAGGAGTTGATCCGCAAGGTGGGCGAGACCAACCACGCGCTGAAGCCGCTGTATCAAATCAAGGAGCTGCCCCGCCTGGACCTGGAGATCGACCGGCTCACCCAGGAGCTCGAGCAGGAGCGCAAGGCCCGCCAGGAGCTGGAGCAGAAGCTGGCGGGGGCGAGCGGCGTGGCCAAGGAGTCGCTGCGCGTGCCGACGCCGCGCTCGCCTGGAGCGGGGAGGACGCGGCGCAACCGGAAGGCGGACTCGCGCAAGGCGCCCCGCGCCCACTCCCCGGAGGCTCCCGAGAAGACGCACTAGTTCGCGCCGCTCTCGGAACCATTTCGTCAACGCACTTCACGTAGGTGGCACGCCATGAGCCTTGGTACGGCAGAAGCCCTTCAGCGACTCTTGTCCCAGTGGAAGCGAGATGTCCTCGCCAACGTTCCTCCCGAGCAGCGCGCGGAGCTGCAGAAACAAATCGAAGCGCGAGCCGACGAGCTGATCACCCGCGCCTCGGACGGCTCGACCGGGTCGCTGTTCTCGGACCTGATGGGGTTGGGCAAGGGAGGAGCCCCCTCGTTCGATGACGTCAGCAAGCCGGTGCTCGTCCAGGACTTCGACGAGTCGGTCATCCAGACGCAGCTCCACGCCGCCGCGGAGCTCTATTACATCTACCAGCACGAGCGGATGAAGGTGTTCCAGGTGGCGGGAGCCCTGCTGCGGCTCTTCCACGATGGGCGCATGCGCATCCAGCGCGGCCCCGGCGCCCGCGCCCTGTACCTGCTGGAGAAGCACCACCCGCTGCGCTACAAGCCGCGGGACCGGCAGCTCGCCTACCGGCGCGCGTTCAACTACGGCGCGCTGGCGGCGCCTCCGGGCGCGGTGGTGTTCCGCAACTTCCACCGCGAGTTCGTCGCCTTCGTGGCCGCCCTCGCCCAGTACTTCCGGGACTTGCTGATCGGCGAGGTGATTCGCGGCTCGCAGACGCTCAACGAGCGGCCCTTCGCCAGCCAGGCCACGATTCAACGGCTGGGCACGGACATGCGCTGGCAGTTGGACCGGGCCACCTACGGCAACATCCTGGCGCTCACGCTGGAGGTGGGTGAGTACCTCAAGACGATCCTCGACGCGCTGGAGTCTCCGGACATCAAGAAGGCGTTCGACGCCAACACCAAGTGGGACGTCATCGAGGTGGTGTCGCGGCGCTACCTGGGCGGGGCGGCCGAAATCTCGCAGCGCTCGAAGATGGCGGACGCGGGGCGGTTGCTGCTCAACTTCGTGGCGGACAACCCGTTCAAGACGCGCGACTTCCGAGACTTCCAGACGGAGGTGGCGCCGCTGGGCCCGGTGGCCGAGGAGTGGATCGCCGCGTACCGGATGACTCCCGAGGGCCGCGCCTTTCGCGGCGTCACGCCCACCCTGCGACGGACCCTCGGCATCCCGAGCGCCGCCGCCGCGCTGTGAGTCGCGGAGCACGGCATGGATGTCCAGCAAGCTCCAGTCAGAGAGGCGGGCACGTACGCACCGGGGACGCCTCGAACCAATGAGGCGCGGATGGTGGCGGTGGCGGTGGGAGGGCAGGTGGCCCACCCCATCATCCGCGCCTCGCCGTATCGGATCGGCCGGGATGGGGTGCTCCGGCTGCTCCCGGGCAGTGGAGGAATCGTCCTCAACCGGCGCGTGGGGGACGCCGCCGTGGGCGTGGCGGGCGACCACGTCGAGGCGGGTGTCTCTCTCCACAACAACGGTCGCGAGGTGGTGGGTCCGCGTGACGGTCCCAACCGGGCGCTCATGTTCTACGCCTGCGTGGGCAACCGGGTGCGGGTCGTCTCCGGTCCCGCCTCGGGTGCGGTGGGCACGGTGGTGGGCAAGCACGGCGGTATCAACCACGTCATCGTCGACTTCGAGCCCCAGGTGACCCGGCGCCTGCTGATCGGCGACCGGATGCAGATCAACGCGTACGGCCAGGGGTTCACGCTGCCGGACTTTCCCGAGGTGAGCCTGCTGAACCTCTCCCCGAGGCTGCTGCGGCGCTGGGGCGTGCGCGCCTCGCGGGGGCGGCTGCGCATCCCCATCACCCATACCGTCCCCTCGCAGTTGATGGGCTCGGGCATGGGGCGCTCGGAGGGCGTGCTGGGGGACCTGGACATCCAGCTCTCGGACAAGGGGCTGGTGCGGCGCTTCCGGCTCGGCTCATTGCGGCTGGGGGACCTGGTGGCGCTGTGCCCGCTGGATTACCGCTTCGGCCCCTCGAGGCGGCAGGGCACCGTTACGGTGGGCGTGGTGGTGCATACCGACAGCCAGATCGCCGGCCATGGGCCCGGGGTGACGCCGCTGTTGATCGCTCCTCGGGACCGGCTGCGGCTCGTCCGTGCGCCCTCGGCCAACCTCGCGCTCGTGCTGGGGCTGCGCAGGAATCTGACTCCGGCCGCTCGCCCCTGATGCCGTGCCGCCTCAGGGGGCGCGCGGCACGGAGGAGGCTCCGAAGCAGCGCGACACCATGGCTGCGCGGGTCTCCACGCCGAGCTTGGAGAAGATCCGCCGCAGGTGGGCCGCCACGGTCCATGTGCTGATCTTCAGCTCCGCGGCGATCTGCTTGTTCACCTGGCCGGCGGCCACGCACGCGACGATTTGCAGCTCGCGCGCGGTGAGCACCCGCGCGTCCGGCAAGGGGACCGCCGTGGGCGTGGGCTCCTCGAAAGGCGCCGGCACGAGGTGGTAGCGCTGGCCGTCGATGATGAGCTCTCCCACGGGGGCGGAGCCCGGGGCGCGAGCCTCGGGGGCGACGAGCAGGACACGGCTGCCTGGGGGAAGCGGGCGCTCCATGGTGGCGTTCTCCTCCCTGGCGCCTTACGCCGGTGCTCCCGCGAGCTCGGGAGAGGACAGGATGCGGCGAACCTCGGCCGCCTCCTTGGTGCGCCCGGCGCTCTGCAGGCTCGCCGCGAGACGCTGGCCCGCGTGCTCTCCGGCGCCCGAGCCCTTCGCCGGCTCCTGAGCGTGCGCCACGAGTCGGGCGACGCTCCGGCGGCCGAGCCGCAGCTCGGCGTGGAACAGGAGCGCCAGCGCGCGTGGCGTGGAGAAGGGGCCGTCTGGTGAGTCCAGCGGCGCCTCGCCCTCGGAGGCCAGGGCCAGCGCGGGGTGGAGCAGCTGCTCGGTGATGTACTCGAGCTGCGCGAGCTGGGCGCCGCGCTCCCGGCCCGCTTGGGCCAGCGCCGCCAGCAGGCGCACGTCCTCTCCCAGGAGCGGCAGCGCCTTGCGGCCTTCGACGGGGTGGCCGTGCTCCACGTCCATGACGGTCAGCGTGGAGGGCTGGCCGAGGGTGGCGTCGATGCCCAGGCGTCCCAACCGCGCCGCGAACGCCGAGGGCTCCTTGCGCTTCCAGCGCGCCAGCGCCTCGATGAGCCCGTTGCCCGACAGCGGCCAGGTGCCCCAGCGCGGGCCCTCTCCCGCGTGAGAGTCCCAGGAGACATGGTCGAACGGCGCCGCGAACCACGCGAGGACGAACTCCAGCGCGCGGGCCTGGGCCTCCGTGAGGCCGAGGCGGAGCAGCTCCGCCTGCGTCGGCGCGCAGGGACCGCGCACCCCCACGGTGCCTCGGTGGAGGAGCTTGCCGTTCTCTCGGCCGAGGACCACCTGCGCCTCTCCCGGAGGCACGAGGGCCACCGAGCCCTGGAGGCGGATCTCCTCCCGGGCGGCGCGGGCGGTGTCGGCGGGGTCCTTCTCCTGGCTGGGCTCGCGGGGCCTGGCCTCGGGCCTCGGGCGCTCTGGACGAGGCTCCGTGGCGCGGGGCTCGGCGGGAGGCGCCTCTTCGGCCCGCGTGTCCGTGAAGGGCGCGGATGGTGGCTCGGAGCGAACGGCGCGGTTGCGAGGACGAGGCGCCTCGGCCCTGGGCGTGGACGCGGGAGGCTCCTGCTCGAGGGTGGTGACCCAGCGATCCAAGAGTTCCATCACCCCCTGGGAAGACAGCGGGGAGCGCGTTCGCTTCGGTTCGGAGTCATGGTCGGCCACGGCAGCCTCCTGGGCGGAGTTTCGTGGCGCGGACTGTGGGAGATCTCCCTGGGACACGAAACGGTCCGCGGGGAGGATCCGCCCTGCGAGGTTGACTGCCGGATGGCGGGGCCGCGCGGGGAGTGATGATCCGACACCGCATGGCCCTGGAGGGTGGGGCCAGGCCGTGTCACGGCATGGCCCTCGAGGTGCCGCCCCGATTCGAGGCCCTCCCGAGGCGCTTTCGCCCAACCTGTCCGATTGTCTGACAGGTTGGGGCAGCGCTCCGCTTGGTCGCCGCAGGGAATCAGCGGCCGGAGTGCAGGTGCTTCTGACCGCGCTTCACCTTGAACTGCTTCTGCTGAGGCTGAGGCGCCTTCGCGCGCTTGGGCGCGGGGGCCTCGGAGGCCATCGTCTTGCGGCCGGTCTCGCGCATGGGGACGGGCTGGGTCGCCTCGGCACCGCGCTGAGGAGTGGTGCGGCGGGGCTTGGCGGCCGGAGTCTCGGCGACGCGCTCGGCGCTGGTGCGGCGAGGCTTGGCGGAGACGGAGTCCTCACGCGAGGTGGAGGGCGGGGCCGAGGTGGCCTCGGCGTTGCGAGAGACAGGCGTCTGCTTGGAGATGCTGGGCTTGCGCGGGCCCCGGCCGATCTTCTCCTGGATCTTGTCCACGGTCTTCACGGCGACGGCGGTGGTCTCCACGAGGGCGCGCGCCCCACGGGTGCCCGCCTTGGCGGCCACCTGCACGCCCCGCTTGCTGACCTTCGCCGCTGCCTTCTTCACGGTGTCTACCAACCCACGTCTGATCGAAGCCATGTGTGCTCTCTCCTTGGAAATTGGTCCCTTGCCGCCAAAGGTAGTCACGGCTCCGCGTGCGGGAAGCGGGGGGGTAGGCTGCCCGGCTGGTGACAGACTCCGGAGTGACAGAAAGTGACACGATGAGAGACGCACGGTTGGAGCTGGTCCAGGGAGACATCACAAAAGTGGAGGCGGACGCGTTGGTGAACGCGGCCAACTCGTCGTTGCTGGGGGGCGGAGGGGTGGACGGGGCGATCCACCGAGCGGCGGGGCGGGAGTTGTTGGAGGAGTGCCGCGATCTGAGAGGTTGTCCCACGGGGGAGGCGCGAATCACCCAGGGCTACAAGCTGCGCGCGCGCCATGTCATCCACACGGTGGGCCCGCGCTGGCAGGGAGGAGGGCGAGGCGAAGCGGGGCAGCTGGCGCGCTGCTACCAGAGCGTCTTCGCATTGGTGGAGAAGCACGGCCTGCGCACGGTGGCCTTTCCGTCCATCTCCACGGGGATGTACGGCTATCCGATCGAGAAGGCCTCGCGCATCGCGCTGCGCGAAATCCAAGCGGCGTTGGAGCGGCTGCCCCAGGTGGAGAAGGTGACGGTGGTGCTCTTCACGCCGGGGGACCTGGAGGTGTACCGGAGGGCGCTGGCCGGCGAGCCCGAGCCGGCGGGTGGTCCGGGGCGATGATGTCGCCGGAGCGTCGCACGCGGGGGAGGACCTCGCGTTCCCGGCTGCAGGCGCTGGACGTGTACCTGTGCCGCGCGGAGGCGGAGCTGCTGGGGCGCCAGGAGGGACCTTGGAGCGAGGCGGCGTTCATCGACGTGGGCTTCGGGGAGCACCCGTGGACGACGCTGGAGAGCGCGGAGGCGTTCCGAGCGTTGAACCCCACGCTGAGCGTCACCGGAGTGGAGGCAGACGCGGGCCGGGCGGCAGCAGCGGCGGCGAGCCATGAGGAGGCGCGCACGCACTTCCGGCATGGAGGGTTCGACTGGGCGAGCGGGGCGGGCGAGCGGGCGCGGCTCGTGCGGGCGATGAACATCCTGCGCCAGTACCGTCCGGAGGACGTGGAGGCGGCGCATGCGGAGCTGGGGCGAGCGCTGTTGCCGGGAGGGCTGCTGGTGGAGGGCAGCACGGACACCCAGGGAGGCATCACGGTGGCGTACCTGCTGAGGCGAGGACCGGAGGCGCTGGAGCGCGAGGCGTTGCTCTTCCATACGGACTTCGGACAAGGCTTCGCGCCGCTGCTCTTCCGAGACTGGCTGCCCCGGGACTGGCGTCGGCATGTGCGACCGGGAGAGGCGCTCCACGGCTTCTTCACGGCCTGGACAGAGGCCTGGAGCGAAGCGAGAGAGCAAGGTGCGAGGGAGCCCCGGGATTCCTTCCGGGAGAGTGCGCGAGGTCTTGCCCGCGCATGGCCGGGAGTGAGCACCGAGCCCTGGTTGCTAGAGAACGGCTACCTGCGCTGGCAGCCCGCTGGCGGTGTACCCCGTCCCTCACGCTAGAGTCCGCGCCACGATGCGAAGGCCTCTCTCGTTCCTGGTCCAGCTCTTCCTCGTAGCGCTGCTTCTTCATGGGTGCGGTACCTCGGCGCCCAGCACGCGCGCATGGGCGGAAGTTCAGTCGGCTGAGGCCAGCGAATGCGAGGATCCAGGTGCTGACCAATGCATCGTGCTGGCGTGCGATGGTGAGCAGGGAGAGTGCGGTGCGTTCAGCTGCCAGGACATCGACTCGACGGCGGGAGCGCGAGCCTCCCTTGCTCACGGTGCGGAGCTGGCGCGCGGTGGTGGAGCGAGGCCTTCGCTGCGTGGGCCCGGGACCTCGCGCAACTGGAGGAACACGGGCCTTCGGAAGGGGGCCAAACCCCGAATGGCCTTCCACTTCAGGTACCGAGATGGCTTTCTCCCGGCCTTCCCGAGACTCGAAGGCAAGTTGGTCAAGCACCACCTGTTCCCCCAGGCTCCTGACCTCGCCACGTGGTTCAGGGCTCAAGGCGTCAACGTCCACGACTGGACGATGCTCATCCCCGAGCACATCCACTGGCGCATCCACAGTGGCTCGGCGCGAGGCGGGCTCTGGAATCAGGCCTGGCGAGAGTTCCGGGACGCCAGCCCCACGCGCCGTTACAAGAACGAGGAGTTGCTGGCCAAGGCCTTCGAGCTGGCCTACCGCTTCGATATCGTGGGGCCCATCGTGCCGTACGGTCACTCGCTCGTCCCGCCCGGGCCCCAGATGTTCGCCCCATGAAGTTCTATCGGCTCCGCGAAGACAGGGCCGCTCGGTACACCGGCGATCTGCACGCCGCGCACAGGTGGGTGTTGCCAGGCATCCAGCCCTGCGAGGCCTGCGGGCTTGGCGCGACGATTTCGGCGGCGCAGTACCCCTGCGTGGACCTCTCGGGCCTACCGGAAGAGGAGCAAAAGAAGCTCTTCGATCCGTGGCCCGTGTCGGCGGAGGAGTTCACCCGGTTGCGCGAGCGGGTGCGTCCGCTGGCTCCCCCGGGTGCGGTCCTGGAGTCAGGAACCGTATTTGGTCCGTTGACGGGGACGGGCTCCGGCCACTTCGGCCAGCTCTTCATGCAGAACTCCTGGTCGCTCTGCATGCGCCGCGAAGCGCTGGAGCGGTTGCAGGCCTTAGGGCTGCGAGGCCTTCACGGGGGCCCACTCAACGTGCGCTTCCGTGTGAAACGCCCCCCTGAGCTGATGGACCTGCAGCTCGAGTCGCGCGGCCAGCTCCACCCGGACTGCCTGTCGAAGAACCACGAGCCGCCGTGCGCCACGTGCGGGCGGGACAGGGGCCACAGCCTCCCGGAGCCTCCCATCTTGGCCGCGGCCTCGTTGCCCACGGATCTGGACGTGTTCCGGCTGGCCGATGCGTCCACGGTCATCCTCGCCAGCGAGCGCATGGCGGAGGCGGTGACACGGCTGGAACTGGATGGAGTGCTGTTCCGAGAACTGGAGGCCCGGTAGTTCCGACCCTGTCAAAGGGCGTGCCCCCCAAACCTGTCAGACAACCAGACAGGTTCGGCCAGAGCGCGCCCAGAGCATGTCCTCGAATCGGTGAAACCCCCGTGGCCGCGGGCCCAGGGAGAGCGGGACGGCCGGCGCGGGAGGACCCGTCCGCTGACGGGGGGCCCCGCGCCGAGACGAGGGACCCGCGACCTGTACCCCGAGAATGTGCGCCCGTGCCCTACACCCTAGGGTGCGCGGCCCGCATATAATGATGCGGGAGTACTGGCGGCCGCCTGTGGCTCCCTCCCCGGCCACAGCGGCCGAAGCTCGGCGTCGACCTCGGGCTCCGGCTCCCCCGTGCCCATCCGCACCCGCCGCACGAGCCCAAACAGCGGCTCGCACATCAGCGCACACCCAAACCAGAAGGGCGCATAGTCCAGGCGGATCAACCCCTGCACGCTGAACCACGAGGCCGAGTAGTCCCAGGGACAAACCCCCAGCACGGCCACCAGCACCGCCCCGGTGACGTACTCCACCGCGAAGCACACCAGCATGCCCACCGAGGCCCGCATCAACCGCGACATCCCCGCCCGCTGCATCACCACCACCAACCGCTCACCCAACAGAAGTCCTGCCCCCCAGATGGGGTGCATCCACAGGTACGAATAGCCGCGCAGCCGGATGTCCCCCGCCCCCGTGGCCAGATCCACCACCGAGGTGAAGAGGCACTCGATGCACCAACCCACCAGCCCGTAGACGACGAAGCGCGCCAGGGGGCTCAGTTGCTGCCCGACCCCCCCCGCCTGCCCCGTGCTCCCATCGCGCCCGCCGCTCATCCCAGGCCTCCCCTCGAACCTTGAGAGGAAAATGGGTTCCCACCCCGGAACACCGCAAGGTGTACCTCCCGGCAAACTTGCGCCAAAAAGGAATTCCCGGGCAGACTGTTCGCCCCTACTCGTTTCGCCCGGAGTCAAAAGCCATGTCCCAGGACACTCCCAAGCGCGGCCTCAAGCGTCCCGTCGAGGTGGTTCGCGCCGAGCTGCTCAAGGATCCCGACACCAAGCGGATCGCCAAGGCGGTGGGCATGGAGCTGGAGGCGTACGTGGAGCTCGTCCTCGAGTACGCCCAGGACAAGGACAAGCAGCCGATGATCAAGGTGGTGGAGGACGAGGAGCTCCACGCCGCCGGCTTCAAGACGCTCACCAACGAAGAGGCCGCCAAGCTGCTGACCAAGGCCGCCCGCGGCGAGATGGGCGTCAACGAGGAGTACGAGAAGTCGGAGTTCTCCCAGGGCAAGGCCGCCAAGGGGCCCTCGCTCACGGGCGGCGCGGGCAGCAGCGAGGGGCTGAAGGCTGATCCGTCGCTGCAGGATCAGGTCAAGAAGGGCAATGGGGGCAAGGCCTAGGGCCGGCCGATCAAAAAAGAAACTCGGGGAGGAAACCTTTTTACCTACCCCCCGACAATCTCTTTGTACCCTCACCCTACTTAAACCTTCCGAAAGAGAGTCAAATCATGGGCAAGATCGTCGAGGCCGCTACGAAGTTCGTTGAGAAGGCCGCGAAGACCGTTGGCGATGTGGCTGGCAAGGTGAAGGAAGTCGCCAGCGGCGTTGTCAGCGTGGCCGAGAAGGCCATGAGCTTCCTCAGCAAGCCGATGGAGGCCATCACCAAGCCGGTGAAGGATCTGGTCGGCGGCGCGCTGAAGAACCTGCCCTTCGGCCTGGACAAGGTCCTGGGCCCCATCGCCGACAAGGCCATCGACGGCGCCGCCTCGTGGCTGTCCGGTCCGGTCAACGCCGTGGTGGGCCTGGTGAGCAAGGCGCTGCCCACGGTGAAGAAGATCGCCGACTGGGCGGAGACCATCCAGGGCGTGTCCAACCAGGTCGGCGCGCTCAACAACCCCCAGGCGCAGTCGAACTTCCAGAACCAGATGGCGTACGCGCAGGGCCAGATGGTCAACTAGTCCTCGCCCTCACGGGCTGATGGCATGACGAGGGCCGGTCCCAGAAACAGGGGCTGGCCCTTCGTCATTTCAAGGGTTTGCCAGCGTGTGGACGTCCCGCAGCAGCCGCGAGAAGGCCTCGTCATCCGCGCTGTCGTAGTAGCCGCGAATCTTCCCGGTCGCGTCCACCAGCACGAAGTGGTTGCCGTGGAAGATGCCCATCACGTCGGCCTCGTCCATGTTCTCTCGGCCCATGGAAATCTTGAAGCTGTTGACGACGGTGTCCTTGAGCCGCTCGTAGTCGCCAGTGAGGAAGCTCCAGCGGGCGGCGTTGGCGCCGTGGCGCTGGGCGTACTCGGCCAGGCGCTCGGGGGTGTCGTAGGTGGGGTCCACCGAGAAGGAGACGAGCTGCAGCGCCGGGCCGTAGGCCTCCGTCTCCTTCTGGAGGTGGGCCATGCGGCGGGTGAAGGCCGGGCAGACGGTGGGGCAGCGGGTGAAGATGAAGTTGGCGACGAAGGGCTTGCCCCGGAGCTGGGCCAGGCCCCAGGGCTGCCCACTCTCACGGGTGAAGGTGAAGTCAGGCAGGGCGTCCAGCTCGGGCAGGGGGGCGGAGCGGGCGCGCAGCACGCCAAAGGCCACCGTGCCCAGGCCGAGCAGCAGCACGGTGAGGGCGGCCCAGAAGGCGGGGTGGCGGGTGAGCGGCGAAGGCGTCCGGGCGGGGAGGGCGGCGGGGGTATCGGCGGCCATGGCGTGGGCTCGGGACGTAACGGATGTGGCGGGGGAGTACAAGTGAACGGTTGACGCACCGCGCGGCGAGGGCGGGCGCCGTGCCTGGCCGGCCGGCTGACCACTGCCGCACAGTCGCTGCCTTCTGAAGTCCCCGGGGGGGTCGAGATGGCCTACGACTGCCTTGCCCGAAGCGGTTCCAGGGGAGGGCGGCGATGACGATTCGCGCGAGGATGGTGCTCTTGGGAGCGGTGGCGAGCAGTCTCGTCACGGCCCTGGTCCTGCAGCTGCGCGCCGGCCCGGCGCCGGGCGGCGGGCTGTCGGTGGGCCTGTCGCTGGGAGTGCTGGCGGTGCTGGCGGTGGGAGCGTTCCTCCTCTTCCGGCCGGTGTACCAGGAGCTGCGCGGGCTGCGGGCGGCGGAGGAGACGGTGCGCACCCGCACCGCGCAGCTTGAGGTGGCCAACGCGCAGCTGGCCGACAGCCTGCGCCGGCTGCAGGCCACGCAGGCGCAGCTGGTGTTCGCCGACCGGCTGGCCTCCATGGGGCAGCTGGCGGCGGGGGTGGGGCATGAAATCAACAACCCGCTGGCCTACGTGCTCAGCAACCTGCACTACCTGCACAAGGAGCTGAACCGCACGAAGGGCGCGCCCTCGGAGGAGGAGCGCGCCGAGCTGCTCACGGCGGTGGCGGACGCGCGCGAGGGGGCCGAGCGGGTGCGCGTCATCGTCCAGGACTTGAAGATGCTGTCGCGGCCGGACGAGGTGAGCAGCGGGCGGGTGGACCTGGAGGCGGTGCTGCGGCGGGCGATGAAGCTGGCGGCGCACGAGGTGGGGCGGCGGGCGCGGCTGGTGGAGGCGCTCAACGAGGTGCCGTGGGTCCTCGGCAGCGAGGCGCGGCTGGGGCAGGTGTTCCTCAACCTGCTGCTGAACGCGGCGCAGGCGATTCCGAAGGGGAAGGTGGAGGAGCACGCGGTGCGGGTGGTGGCGCGGCGGCAGGGGGCCGAGCGGGTGGTGGTGGAGGTGAGTGACACGGGGTGTGGAATCGCGCCGGAGAACCTGGAGCGCATCTTCGATCCGTTCTTCACCACCAAGCCGGTGGGCGAGGGCACGGGGCTGGGACTCTCGGTGTGCCACGGCATCATCCGCTCATACGGCGGGGAGATTCACGTGGAGAGCACCCCGGGGCGGGGCTCGACGTTCCGGGTGAGCCTGAGGGTGGCCCCGGAGGTGACGGTCGAGCGGGAGCCCGGCGTGGAGCGGCACGAAGCGAGCTTGTCCGCCTCGGCGTGAGCGCGCCGAGGGCAGGCGAGAGGCCTCGAGTCACCCGGGCGCGGGCGGGCAGGCGGGCCATCGCCCCGGAGCGCGAGGGCCGCGAGTCCGCTTGAGAGGGCCCAACGCGCGTGCTACCCGATAAGGGTCCGCCGATGCCCTGCCTTCGTCCCAGCCCTGCTGTCCGTCCTGTCGCCCCTGCTCGGAAGAGGGCCCGGGCCGACGTGAGTCCGCGTGCGCGGGCGGTGCGGCGGGCCTGGGCGCGCGGCATGGCGCGGCTGGCGGGGCTGCTGGGCGTGGCGTTGGTGCTGGCGCCGGCGTGGGCGCTGGCGTGCCCGACGTGCGCGGAGCGGGCGCCGGAGTCGACGGGGCGCTCGGCCCTGCTCGTGGGGGGCATGTTGCTGTTGCCCTTCCTGCTGGTGGCGTTGGGGGTGTGGGCCGCGTGGCGGGCGGCACGAGGTGACGCGAAGAGGGGCCGGTGATGGACGCCGCCTCGGGACGCACGTTGGCGCTGCCCGAGGACGCGAGCGCGCACGGCCATCGCATCGACGCGCTGCTGGCGACGAACCACCGGCTCGAGGGGCTGCTGGCGCTGGTGGTGTTGGGGTGGTTGGCGCTGGCGGTGTGGCGCTTCCACAAGGCGCGGCGGGCGGCGGCGGACGGAGGCACGCGGCGCAGCCGGACGCTGGTGCTGGCGCTGGCGCTGGTGACGTTCGGGGTGGTGGACGGCACGCTCTTCGTGCGCTCGCTGGGGTACGTGGACGAGGTGCTGTGGAACTTCGAGGTGCCGGTGAAGCACCCGGACACGGTGCGGCTGGAGGTGAACGCGCGCCAGTGGACGTGGGAGGCGCGCTACGCGGGAGAGGACGGGCGCTTCGGCACGGCGGACGACGTGGTGACGTGGAGCGACGTGCGGGTGCCGGTGGGGGTGCCCGTCTGGGTGCAACTGTCCTCGACGGACGTGGTGCATGGGCTGGCGCTGCCGAACTTCCGGGTGAAGCTGGACGCGGTGCCGGGAAGGGTGAACCAGACGTGGTTCCAGGCGGCGCGCGAGGGCACGTGGGAGGTGGCGTGCTACCAGCACTGCGGCACGAGCCACTACAAGATGCGGGGCACGCTGACGGTGATGGCGCCCGAGGCGTACCGGGCGTGGCTGCGCGAGGCGAGCCGGCAGGCGACGCGGGCGTATGACGCGGCGGACTCGGCGGCCCACTGGGGCTGGGCGTGGAAGGAGGCGCCATGAAGGCGTTGCTCTCCACGGACCACAAGGTGGTGGCGCGGGCCTACCTCTGGGCGGGGCTGGGGTTTCTGGGCGTGGGCGGGCTGATGGCGATGCTCATCCGCTGGCAGTGGGGCTGGCCGGGGAGGCCGGTGCCAGGGCTGGGGTGGGCGCTGCCGGAGTCGGGCGGAGCGCTCACGCCGCCGGCGTACACGGGCCTGTTCACGATGCACGGGCTGGTGATGGTGTTCTTCGCCATCACCCCGTTGCTCATCGGAGCGCTGGGCCACTTCGTGATTCCGCTGGCGGTGGGCGCGCGGGGGATGGCGTTCCCGCGGCTGTCGGCGTGGAGCTTCCGGGTGTTCGCGGCGGGCGGGGCGCTGGTGCTGGTGTCGTTCGGGGTGCGGCTGGGGACGGCGAGCGCGGGGTGGACGAGCTATCCGCCGCTGTCGGCGGCGCACGTCTTCACACCGGGAGTCGGACAGACACTGGTGATGGTGGGGGTGGTGTGCGCGGCGGTGTCGTCGTTCCTGGGCGCGGTGAACTTCGTGGTGACGGTGGTGCGGTGCCGGGCGCCGGGGATGGGGTGGGGGCGGCTGCCGCTAACGGTGTGGGGGCTGTTCTTCACCTCGGTGTTGAACCTGCTGTTCGTGCCAGTGGTGGCGGTGGCGACGGGGCTGGTGTTGATGGACCGGGTGGTGGGCACGCGCTTCTTCATGGCGGGCGCGGCGGTGACGGGCGGAGGGGGAGACCCGCTGCTGTACCAGCACCTGTTCTGGATGTTCGGACACCCGGAGGTCTACATCCTCATCCTGCCGGCGTGGGGGATGGTGGGGGACTTCGTGGCGTTCTTCAGCCGCAAGCGGGCGCACGGGTACCGGGGCACGGTGGTGGCGATGGGGGCGGTGACGGGGCTGTCGGGGCTGGTGTACGCGCACCACCTCTTCACCAGCGGCATGGCGCCGATGATGGGGCGAGCGTTCATGACGCTGACGCTGATCATCTCGCTGCCGGCGATGGTGATGTTCCTCAACTGGCTGATGACGGTGTGGCGCGGGAGCGTGCGGCTGACGGTGCCGATGGTGGCGGCGTTGGGGACGATGGTGGTGTTCGGGCTGGGAGGGCTGTCGGGCTTGGCGCTGGGAGCGGTGGCGACGGACATCCCGCTGCACGGGACGATGTGGGTGGTGGGACACTTCCACCTGACGATGGCGGCGGCGAGCTTCCTGGCGGTGTTCGCGGGGCTGTACTTCTGGTTCCCGAAGATGTTCGGCAGGCACCTGCACACAGGGCTGGCGATGGGGCACGTGGTGTCGAGCGCGGTGCTCTTCGTGGCGGTGTTCGGCGGGCAGTTGATGGCGGGGTACGCGGGGCAACTGCGGCGGCTGTATGACCCGTACCAGTACACGTTCCTGAAGCACCTGTTGTCGCTGAACCAGTGGACGAGCGTGGCGGCGTTCGCGCTGGGCTCGGCGCAGCTGTTGTTCGTGGTGAACCTGGTGTGGACGCTGAGGCGAGGGCGAGTGGCGGAGGCGAACCCCTGGCAGGTGGGGACGCTGGAGTGGACATGCGCGCCGAGCCCGCCGCCGGAGGACAACTACGCCGAGGTGCCGGAGGTGCTGCGAGGGCCGCACGAGCTCTCGCAGCCGGAGGTATACGAGCGGCTGGGGCGTGACTGGATCGGCCAGGCGGAGGCGCTGCCCGAGGAGTCGAAGGCATCGACACCCGAGGCGCAGCCAGCGCTGGGAGGCGCGGGATGAAGCCCACGGCCTCCCAGGCAGACGCCGAGACACAGTGGTTCGGAGTGGTGGTGGGGCTGGGCGCGTGGACGATGCTCTTCGCGGCGCTGGCGTTCACGGTGGGCTACTTGCGGATGCGTGAGCCGTGGCCCTCGGAGGGGACGCTCTCGCTGCCGAGGCTCCTGCCGGCGCTGAACCTCCTCCTCTTGGTAGGGGGAAGCGCGCTGATGCACGCCGCGCTCCAGCGCCTGCGACGAGCACCGGACACGCGGGGCGCGGCCCTGCTGCGGTACGTGGGGGGAGCCCTCGGACTGGGCGCGGCCTTCCTGGGCCTTCAGGCGGGGCTGGCGAGAACGCTCTGGGAAGCGGGCTTGCGGCTCCCATCGGGAGGAGCGCAGGCCTCCGCCTTCTATGGGCTGATGGGGATACACGCGACGCACGCGCTGGTGGGACTGGTGGGGCTGACGGGAGTCGCGGTGGCGCTCCATCGGGGGAAGAGCAACACCCAGCCCTTGCGCCTGTGGGGGCTCTACTGGCACTTCGTGACGTGTACGGGATGGCTCTTCTACGGGGCGGTGTACCTGCCATGAACGCGAGACACGGGCTGCTCACGGCGCTGGCGCTGCTCACGGTGGTGACGGCGGGCTGTCGTTCCAAGGAACCGAAGCTCGAGCCACTGAAGCTGGGAGACGGGCGCACGCTGACGGCGGAGACGCTGGAGCGCGGGCGGGACGTTTACACGTACTACTGCATCTCCTGCCACGGCGAGCGAGGGGATGGGCAGGGGCCCACGGCGGTGGGGATGCGGCCGCCGCCGAGGAGCTTCCGACAGGGGCTGTTCAAGTTCGGGGACGTGGCGGTGGGCGAGCTGCCGACGGACGAAGCGCTGAAGCGCACCTTGCGGCGAGGACTGCACGGCACACCGATGCTGGCGTGGGACGTACCGGCGGCGGACGTGGAGGCGGTGGTGCAGTACCTGAAGACCTTCAGTCCGCGCTGGCGCGAGGAGGCACCGGGCAAGCCGCTGGAAGTATCGCCAGACCCGTGGAAGGGGCGCGAGGCGGAGGCAGTGGAGCGAGGGCAGGCGGTGTACCACGTGGCGGGAGTGGGGTACGCGGGGTGCTCGGGCTGCCACATCTCCTATCTGCCGCGAGCGGAACTGGAGTCGCTGACGGAGCGGCTGACGGGGCGCAAGGTGAACCTGAGCAAGGCGGACCTGTACACGCCGCAGGCGAGGGACTCGGACTACGCGGTGGCGGTGGATGCGAAGGGAGAGCCGACGCAGCTGGCCAAGGTGCTGCCGCCAGACTTCCTCCAGCACAAGCTGCGAACGGTCTGGCCGCTGGGCGAAGAGGTAGAGGACACGGACTACACGCCGCAGCGGCAGCGAGAGGATCTGTATCGAGTCATCGCGGCGGGAGTGGGCGGAGCCGCGATGCCGACATGGAAGGGAGCGATCCCCGAAGAGAACCTCTGGGCGCTCACCTACTACGTACAGACGCTGGTGAACCTGCGAGACACCTCCGAGGGCCGCGCGCTGAAGGAACGCCTGCTCGCACCAGCGAAGTAACCCGCGCAGGGACGCTTACGGAGCCGTGCGCCTGGCTGACTGGATCTGCTCGATGAGCCAGGCCCGGTAGGCATGCGTGCTGGTGAACCTCGACACCTTGCCAGTTCCCCTGCTCGAAATTCCGACGAGCCAGTGGCCCTTGTCGCTCTCGCGGAGGCAAGGCCCACCGCTGTCTCCCTGGTAGGTATGGGTTCCTGGCTGCCCGAGGGTGACGAACTCACCTTCGGCATAGGTGACGGTGTTCCGCCCAAAGCGGCGGAAGCCCGCCACGCCTTCCCCTTCCTCGGTCTTGTCCAGGCCATAGCCGACCAGGACCAGGGACTCGTCGGGCTGGGCCTGGGAGGTCGCGAGCGAAACTTCCGGGAACGAGCCTTCGACGGGCTCATCCAGGAGGATGACGGCGAGGTCGGCGCGGGTGGACACCACGTGTTCGCGTGGGTTGCGTTCGCCGAGCAGGATCTTGAGCTCAGGATGAGGCCGGACCTTGCCGCTATAGCTCTGCGGGCGTTGAGCGACGGTGCGTACGCTCGCGGGTTCTCTCCTGGCGCTTCGGCCCCGGGTGGATTCGTAGAGGACCGTGGTCACGGTGGCAGTGGCCGAGCAGTCCGTGGCGTCGATGACGAGGTTGGCCGAGTCGCGGTTGCCGATCGCCTTGCGCTTCATGCAGACACAGTGACCCGCTGTCAGGACGAGGCGAGGCGCGATGAGCATGCCGCTGCACATCCCCAGGGGACCGTCCGGAGTGACAAGGACCGTGGAGGCAAACCGGTTGTCGACATCGATCCGGCCACCCAGCAGGAACAGATGGTCATCGCCTTCCGGAACAGCGGTGTTTGCCGCGCACCCACCGCAGAGGACCAGCAGCGTCAACAGAAGCGCGGGAGGCCGAAGGACTTCATTTCCGAAGCGCGGCATGGATCCAATCCCGGTGGAAGTAGGTGCTCGTCAGTGAGAGCTCCGTGTCCGTTCCCACACTGGTGATACCGACAAGCCAGCGACCGCTCTCCCCCTCACGGAAGCACGGCCCACCAGGAAAGCCGTTGTAGAGATAGGTCCCACGCTGCTCGAAGAGCAGTCGTCCGCCATGAGGCGTGGGTACCCGGGTAACCGTATTCTGGCGAAAGTACCGAGCCCCGAAGATTCCTCCGAAGCGCGGGTCGTGACCGTAACCCGCCATGACGAGCGCCTCGTTGAGCTGGACCTCGGAGTCCGCCAGGGCGATGTCCGGACGCAAGCCCTCGACAGGCGAGTCCAGCGTGATGACCGCGAGATCCGCACGACCCGACACCACACGGGCCTGTGCGTCGAAGAGGATCTCCAGCTCCGGGTGCGGACGAACCGCGCCGTCATAGACGTGGGTGCGAGCATTCGACATGTGCCGAGCCTTCGCCGGCTCATAGGTGACCGTCGTCACGGAGGCGGTCTTCACACAAGCGGACGCGTCGATCCGGAACCCCTCGGACCCCTTCCGCCGAGGACACACGCAGTGCCCTGCGGTGAGGACCACGCGCGAATCGAGGAGAACACCGCTGCAGATCGTCCCCAGCAGCGGCTCATCCACCGTCACCAGGACCGTGGAGGCGTACCGATTGCCCTCATCCAAGGTCCCCGCGGCCAGGAACACCTGCCTGTCCAGAGGCTGCAACTCCATGCCCTCGGAGGACCTTTCGATCGCTGGCGGCTCCACCGAAGTCTCTGGGATACTCCCGCCACGGGGGGACTCCACCGCGCGGCTCGGGGAGGGAGTGGTCCCATCGGAGCATCCGCTGCAGGCAAGGAACGGCGAGATGAGCAGAGGGAGCAGGGCCAGCAGCGTGGAGCGATGGAGCATCCGGAGGGCTCGGAGGATTCGATTCTCTCGATGGATTGCCGCCAGGCTGGCGAATTCTAGGCTCCGCAGCCCCCAGACCCTTACCTGCATCCTGCCACCCGGTACGCAAGCCCGGCAGCCCGTACCACATTGGAGCAGGCGGGGAATCCCCCAGCGAGCGGGAAGGCGTGTCCCTGCTGGACAGTTCGCACGTCGCATCCACCTCCTATCTCTCCGACTCTGCTACAGCAGATGATGCCACCATGAGGGTCCCGCTCGAGCCTCCAGTTCCGCCGCAGGCAGGCGCCGGGTCTCCCCAGGGCGGTGATCCGAAGTTCGCCCCGCTGCTGGACAGCGTCACCGACGGCATCGTCGTGGTGGATCGCGACTGGCGCATCACCTACCTCAACGCGGTGGCCGAGAAGGTGTCGGGCCGCCCGCGAGAGAAGGCGCTCGGCCGGGAGCTGTGGGCCGAAGTCCCGCAGCTGCTCGACACCCCGTTCGCCAAGGCCTTCCACGAGACGGCGGCCACGGGCCAGCGCACCACGGTGAGCGACTACTTCGCGCCCGCGGATGCCTGGTACGAGGCGCGGGCCTTCCCCTCCTCCGAGGGGCTCGTCATCTTCGTGCGCGACATCACCGACCTGCGCCAGGCGGAGGTGGAGCGACTGCGCCTGCTGAACGCCGAGCGCTCCTCGCGAGAGGACGCCGAGCGCGCCGCGCACCGGCTCGTGCGCCTGCAGGAGCTCACCGCGCAGCTGGCCGCCGCGCGCTCGCCCGAGGAAGTCATGTCCGCGGCCATCGAGCGCATCATGTCCGCGGTGGGCGCGAACTTGGCCCTGGTGGGCCTGCCGGTGGAAGAGGGTCGGATGCTGCGCGTGGTGGCCTGGCGCGGCCTGCCTCGGCAGCTGGTGCAGGACCACCCCCTGTTGCCCGTGGATGCCCCGCTGCCGGTGTCCACGGCGTGGCGCACGGCCGAGCCCGAGTGGCTGGAGTCCCCCGAGGCGCTGGGCGCGCGCTACCCGAAGCTGTTGTCGATCCTGCTGGAGAAGACGGCCGCCCGCTCGGTGGCGAGCCTGCCCATGGTGGTGGAGGGGCGGGTGCTGGCGGTGCTGGCGCTGGGCTTCCCCGAGCCCCGGGCCTTCTCGGGCGATGACCGCGAGTTCCTGCTGGCGCTGGTGCGCCACTGCGCGCTGGCGATGGAGCGCGCTCGGCTGCTCTCCGAGGTGGAGGCCCAGCGCGCGCGGCTGGAGGACCTGGTGATGCGGGTGCCGGCGGTGATGTCCGTCACCCGAGGCGCCGAGCACCGCTTCGTGCTCTGCAACCCGCGCCACCGCCAGCTCATGGGCGGCAGGGATTTGACGGGGCTCACGGTGCGCGAGGCCCTGCCGGAGATGGCGGGCCAGGGCTTCTTCGAGCTGATGGACCGGGTGTACACGAGCGGCGAGCCGTTCATCGGCAAGGAAGTCCCGCTGCGCTTCAACGGGCAGCCGAGCGACGTGCTGCCGGAGACGTTCTTCGACTTCGTGTACCAGCCGCTGCGGGACGCCGAAGGCAAGGTGGAGGGCATCGCCTCGTTCGCCTTCGACGTGACGGATCAGGTGCTGGGGCGGCGCACGGTGGAGGAGCTGCTGCGGGACATGGCGCGCAGCGAGGAGCGCTTCCGCGCGTTCCTCACCGCCACCTCGGAGATCATCTGGGACATGCCACCCTCGGGCGTCTTCGACTCGGATCAGCCGGGCTGGCGGGCCTTCACGGGGCAGCGTCGCGAGGCGCTGCTGGGCTGGGGCTGGCTGCAGGCGGTACACCCGGAGGACCGCGACCTCATCGAGCGGGCCTGGCGCGAGTCGGTGCGGGCGGGGGCCTCGCTGCAGAGCGAGGTGCGGCTGCGGCGGCAGGACGGGGTGTACCGGCACATGCAGATGCGCGCGGTGCCGGTGTTGGAGCTGGACGGGACGGTGCGCGAGTGGGTGGGCATCCACCGCGACGTGACGCGGCAGCACGAGGACGCGGCGGAGCGCGAGCGGCTTTTGGCGCAGGAGCAGCGCCACCGCACCCAGCTCGAGGGGCTGGCGAAGGCGTCGCTGGCGATTGGACAGGCGGCCTCGCTGGACGCGGTGCTCCAGGTGACGACGGAGCAGGCGCGAGCGCTCATCGGCGCGCACCAGTCGGTCACCAGCCTGACGACGAGCGAGGACGGGACGCAGACCATCAACTCCGTCTCGCTGTCGGACAAGTACCGGGCGTGGAACGGGTACGCGGTGCCTCCGAACGGTGCGGGCATCTATATGGAGGTGTGCCGCACCAACCGCTCGCTGCGGATGACGCAGGAGGAGCTGGAGGCACACCCGAAGTGGCGAGGCTTCGGCGCGCACGCGGCCGAGCACCCGCCCATGCGCGGGTGGCTGGCGGTGCCGTTGATCGGGCGCAACGGGCGCAACCTGGGCCTCATCCAGCTGTCGGACCGGTACGAGGGCGAGTTCAACGCGGAGGACGAGGCCATCCTGGTGCAGCTGGCGCGCCTGTCCTCGGTGGCCATCGAGAACGCGCGGCTGATGGCGGAGTCCCAGGCGGCCAACCGGGCCAAGGACGAATTCCTGGCGGTGATGAGCCACGAGCTGCGCACGCCGCTGACGGCGGTGCTGGGCTGGACGCAGATGTTGCGCAGCCGCAAGGACGACTCGGCGGTGCGGGAGAAGGGGCTGGAGGTCATCGAGCGCAACGCGCGCTCGCTGGCGCAGCTGATTGAGGACGTGCTGGACGTCTCGCGCATCCTCACGGGGAAGCTGACGCTGCACCGCAAGGCGGTGGAGCTGGCGGGGGTGGTGCAGGCGGCGGTGGAGGTGGTGCGGCCGCGCGCCGACCAGAAGGAAGTCTCGCTCTCGGTGGAGGTGGCGCCGGGGGTGGGGCTGGTGACGGGAGACCCGGGGCGGCTGCAGCAGGTGTTCTGGAACCTGCTGGCCAACGCGGTGAAGTTCACCCAGGAGGGCGGGCGGGTGGAGGTGCGGGTGGAGCGCGGGGAGGGCGAGTGGCGGGTGCGGGTGCGGGACACCGGGCAGGGCATCCGGCCGGAGGCGCTGCCGCACCTCTTCGAGCGCTTCTGGCAGGCGGACGGCAGCAGCACGCGGGAGCACGGCGGGCTGGGGCTGGGGCTGGCCATCGTCCGGCACCTGGTGGAGCTGCACGGCGGCTCGGTGGAGGCGCAGAGCCCGGGGCCGGGCCAGGGCTCCACCTTCACGGTGCGACTGCCGGTGCCGGCGCTGCTGCCGGAGGCGGAGCGGGCGGCCTCGGCGGAGGCGGCGAAGGCGACGCGGCTGGACGGGGTGCGGGTGTTGTTGGTGGAGGACGCGGAGGACGCGCGCGAGCTCATCACCCTGCTCTTGAAGGAGCGCGGCGCGGAGGTGCGGGCGACGGCCAACGCGCGCGAGGCGATGGAGAGCCTGACGGCCTCGTTGCCGGACGTGCTGGTGTCGGACATCGGCCTGCCGGGCGAGGACGGGCACACGCTGCTCAAGCGGGTGCGCGAGTGGTCGGAGGCGAGGGACCAGTGGATTCCGGCCATCGCGTTGACGGCATACGCGGGGGCGGAGGACGCGCGCCGGGCCTACCGCGCCGGCTTCCAGGTCCACATGGCCAAGCCGCTGGAGGCCGAGGCGTTGGTGGAGTCCGTGGCGCGGCTGGCGGCGCGGGACGGGCAGTCGAGCTCGAGCACCTGAACCTCAGTCGTACCACTGAAGTGGTACAGGCTCGCGGGCCGCCCTTCCCTACCCTGTCGTGTCGTGAGCGGACACGGAGAGGCAAGGCGGGTGCTGGCCGCGGTGGCGTTGCTGGCGCTGCCGGGGCTGGCGAGCGCCCAGCCGGAGACCCACATCGTGCGGGCCCCGCCCTGCGTGACGGAGAGCCGGCTGACGGAGTTTGAGTTCGAGTCGGACGACCCGAAGGCCCGCTTCGAGTGCCGGCTGGACGGGCATGGCTTCTACCCGTGTGAGCGGGTGCTCCGGCTGTATGCGCGGATCAGCGCGGGAGCGCACATCCTGGAGGTCCGGGCGCTCGTGGACGAGGCGCTCGTGGATCCCAGCCCCGCCGCCTACGCCTGGGAGGTTCGGGAGGCGCCACTGGCTCAGCCGCTGATCGCACCCCTGGAGGAGGCCGGTTGCTCGGGTGCAGGAGGCTCCCCAGCCCTCTTCCTGATCGGGCTGTTCGCGCTCGTGGCGCTGAAAACCCGAGTCTCTTCAAGGACTTGAAGAACGCAGGAAACCTCGGGCGAGTCCTCTCCGACAATGGAGTCACTGCAGTTCCGACCTCCATTAGAGAGAGCACGACCTTGACGACCGTGAACACCTATTCCGTCCGCAAAGGCGACACCCTGAACGAGCTGGCGAAGCGCTTCGGCACTTCGGCCAAGGAGATCGCCAAGAAGAACGGCCTGGAGGACATCAACAAGATCCAGGTGGGCCAGAAGCTGATCATGCCGGACAGCTTCGAGCAGGGCACCCGCACGGGGAGCACCAACAGCGGCACCAGCAGCAAGCCCTCCCCCGAGGCGAGCGCCCCGGCGACCACGGCGGCCAAGAGCGGCCCGGCGAAGGATGACGACGGCCGGCAGTTCCCCACCTCGCGAGACGGCACCCCCATCTACAAGCAGGGCGACGCGCAGTGGGGCGGCCGCACGCTGGGCTCCAGCTCCAGCCTCGCGGCGGCGGGCTGCGCCATGACGTCGACGGCGATGGCCATCAGCAAGATCACCGGCAAGGTGATCAACCCGGGCGAGCTGGACCAGTACCTGGACAAGAACGGCGGCTACTCGGGCAACGGGCTCATCTGGGGCAAGGCCGCGCAGATGGCGGGCCTGGGCGCCAGCAAGCCGGGCTGGAGCTTCGACAACATCAACAAGCAGATCGACGCGGGCCGCCCGGTGGTCATCGGCGTGGACTACAAGGCCGGCAGCAACGGTGGCGCGAACGGCACCGACCATTGGATCACCGTGACGGGCCGCGGGACGCAGAACGGCAAGCCGGTGTACTACGCCAATGATCCGGCGACGGGGAAGGAGATCACCCTGACGAAGGACGGCAACCGGCTGACGGGTGGCCCCCAGGGCTACAAGTCGACGGGCGAGCTGGTGACCTTCTCGGGCGGCAACCCGAACCCGGGCACGGCGCCGACCAACTCGCAGCCGGGCGGCGAGACGCCGACGCAGACCCCTCCGGCGAGCAGCGTGGACATGAAGGGCACGACCCTGCCGGGGGGCGAGCTGAAGAAGGGCGCCCGGGGCCCCGAGGTGGAGCAGCTCCAGAACGCGCTGGTGAAGTCGGGCCACCTGACGCAGGCGGACATGAGCACGGGCCCGGGCATCTTCGGCCCGAAGACCGAGGCGGCGCTCAAGAAGTTCCAGGCGGACAACGGCGTGGACGCCATCGGCATCTACGGCCCGAAGACGCGCGCGGCCTTCGAGAAGCTCGGCGCGAAGATCGGCGGAGGCTCGTCGACGCCCACCAACCCCACGGGCCCCACCACGCCGGTGGGTGACCTGCCCAAGACGGGCAACGCGTTCCTGGACCGCGTGGCGGCCGACGCCATCAAGAGCCAGCGGCAGACGGGCGTGCCGGCCTCGGTGACGCTGGCGCAGGCGATGCTGGAGAGCGGCTCGGGCCAGTCGGGCCTGGCCACCAAGGCCAACAACTTCTTCGGCATCAAGGGCGAGGGCCCCGCCGGCCACGTCACCATGCCCACCAAGGAGTTCCTCAACGGCAAGTGGGTCACGGTGAACGCCAACTTCCGCAAGTACAACTCGCCGGCCGAGTCCTTCGCGGACCACGGCAAGTTCCTGCGCGACAACCGCCGCTACGCCAACGCCTTCAACCACACGGACAACGCGGCCCAGTTCGCCCGGGAGATCCACAAGGCCGGCTACGCCACCGACCCCGAGTACTCCAACAAGCTCATCTCCATCATCAACAAGTACGGCCTGGACCGCTTCGACAAGATCGCCCGGGGTTGATTTTGACCCAGGGTCGCTGAGCAAACGAGCGAGCAGGACCGGCGGGGGGGCGATTTCTGATCGCCCCCTCGCAACTTTTTGGGGGTTCCCGCGAGAATGGAAAAAGCCCTCACCCCCCGAGTGACCATGAGCGTGAATACCAACTACTCTGTCCGTCGCGGCGACACCCTCAACGAGCTGGCCAAGCGCTTTGGCACGACGGCTCAGGAGATCGCCAAGAAGAACAATCTCTCGGACGTCAACAGCATCAAGGTTGGCCAGAACCTGGTGATGCCGGACAAGTTCGAGACCGGCTCGGGCACTCCCAGCAGCGCCGGCCAGCCCTCGGGCGACACGTTCCAGGCGAGCGAGACGTCGAACACCACCGCCGCTCGCGGTCCGGTGAAGGATGAGGACGGCCGCCAGTTCCAGACCTCGGCGGACGGCACGCCCATCTTCAAGCAGGGCGACGCGCAGTGGGGCGGTCGCGCGCTGGGCACCGGCTCGAGCATCTCCGCGGCGGGCTGCGCGATGAGCTCCACGGCGATGGCCATCAGCAAGATCTCCGGCAAGGTCATCAACCCGGGCGAGCTGGACGCGTACCTGGACAAGAACGGCGGGTACTCGGGCAACGGCCTCGTGTGGAGCAAGGCCGCGCAGGCGGCGGGGCTGACCGCGAGCAAGCCGGGCTGGAGCTTCGACAACATCAACAAGCAGATCGACGCGGGCCGCCCGGTGGTCATCGGCGTGGACTACAAGGCCGGCAGCAACGGCGGCGCCAACGGCACCGACCACTGGATCACCGTGACGGGCCGTGGGACGAAGGACGGCAAGCCGGTGTACTACGCCAATGATCCGGCGACGGGGAAGGAAATCACCCTGACGAAGGACGGCAACCGGCTGACGGGTGGCCCCCAGGGCTACAAGTCGACGGATGAGCTGGTGACGTTCGGGGGCGGCAACCCGAACCCGGGCACGGCGCCGGCCAACTCGCAGCCGGGCGGCGAGACGCCGACGCAGACCCCTCCGGCGAGCAGCGTGGACATGAAGGGCACGACCCTGCCGGGGGGCGAGCTGAAGAAGGGCGCCCGGGGCCCCGAGGTGGAGCAGCTCCAGAACGCGCTGGTGAAGTCGGGCCACCTGACGCAGGCGGACATGAGCACGGGCCCGGGCATCTTCGGCCCGAAGACCGAGGCGGCGCTCAAGAAGTTCCAGAGCGACAACGGCGTGGACGCCATCGGCATCTACGGCCCGAAGACGCGCGCGGCCTTCGAGAAGATGGGCGCGCAGATCAGCAGCAGCCCGGCGAGCAACACGGGCGGCACGAACAACACGGGCGGCACGAACAACACGGGCAGCACGAACGGGCCGGCCAAGGGTAACAACGACCTGAGCGGCTTCTCGTCGAACAAGTACGACGCGCTGATCAACGAGATGTCGCAGAAGTACAACGTGCCCGCGCGCCTCATCAAGTCGGTCATCCAGCAGGAGTCGGCGTTCAACCCGAACGCGCGCTCGCCGGTGGGTGCCACGGGCCTGATGCAGCTGATGCCGGCCACCGCGCGTGGCCTGGGCGTGACGAACCCGAACGACCCGCGCCAGAGCATCGAGGGCGGCACCAAGTACCTGTCGCAGATGCTGAAGATGTTCAAGGGCGACACGACGCTGGCGCTGGCCGCCTACAACGCGGGCCCGGGCAACGTGCAGAAGTACGGCGGCGTGCCTCCCTTCAAGGAGACGCAGAACTACGTGAAGAAGATCACCGGCTGGTACAACGGCGCCGGCCCGGCGTAGTCGAGTCCAGGGCTTCACTCACACGAGGACCGTGTGCCCTTCGCGGGCCGCGGTCCTCGTTGTGTTTGCGGGCTCCTCCGCTCAGCGCAAGGGGTCGTCCGGCGCTTCGGGCGCCTCGGGCGTGGCGGGCGCCTCATCCTCCTGGGCGAGCCACTCGGGGTGGCGCAGCAGTACGGAGCCGAG
The DNA here is from genome assembly GCF_034259325.1 of Hyalangium ruber. Taxonomy (NCBI): domain Bacteria; kingdom Pseudomonadati; phylum Myxococcota; class Myxococcia; order Myxococcales; family Archangiaceae; genus Hyalangium; species Hyalangium rubrum. Next base: position 194,403 of record NZ_JAXIVS010000014.1, read on the forward strand.
CACGAGCGACAGGCCGGCGACCACCGCGACGAGAGGGAAGGGGTGGCCGAGCGGCTCCGAGGCGAACCCCAGGGCGGCGAGGGCGAGCCAGACGCTGCCCACCAGGGCCATGGCGATGACGCCCACGCGCTGCAGGCCAGGTGAGCGCAGCCAGCCGCCGAGCAACGCGGAGAGGGAAGGCCCCAGCGCCGCGCCCAGCAGGAACAGGCCGATCAGGCTGCTGCCGAGATAGCCATCGATGAACTCGAGCGAGAGGGGCACGGCGTAGAGGCCCTGGGCGATGAGGCCGACGAGGGTGGCGCCGATCCCCAAGGCGGGGATGTCGCGGGGCTGGGCGTTGGCGCGCGCGCGGTGGGCCTCGTCGAGGGCCTCGGGAGGGACCTCGAGGGCGTAGGGGTAGCCCAGGGCGATGAGGGCCTCCACGGCGGAGGTGCGCAGGGTGCGCCCGTCACTGCCCTTGAGGCCCGTGGCCTCGCGCGCCTCCAGCAGGGAGAGCAGGAAGTCGGCCCGGACACGGGGGGACTCTCCCTCGGCGAGCGGCTGGGCGAGCGCTTGCTGGAGCGCATCCACCTCCTCCTGAAGGGCGCCCGGGGACTGCACGGCCACCAGCAATGCCTGGAGGGCGTGGGTCTCCGGCAGCGGGTGGATCGTGTCGGGGCCGAGGTCCTCGGAGGGGCCAGGCGAGCGGATGCGTTCCATGGCGGCTCCAGCTTACCCGCCCGGCGGGGCTGCGTCCGCGCCTGGGGGGCAACAGGGGAAAGCTGGAGCCACCTCGCGGGGCAGGGGAGTGGGCGTCGAGTAGGGCGGAGAGGCCGTCGAGTGAACACCGTTTCCGGCGAGACGCCTTTGTCGCCGAGCGAGGGACACATGCCGATGGAGCGAGCGCAGCGGTTCGCGGAAGCCCTGACGAAGCTGGAGGAGAGCGGAGACCTGGAGCCGCTCGTCTCGCTGTTCGCCGATGACGCGCAGGTGAGCAACGTGGCCACGTCGCGGGTGTTTTCGGGGAGGGAGGGGGCGCGCCTGTTCTGGAAGGAATACAAGGGGATGCTGACGCGGGTGAAGTCCACCTTCCGGAACTTGATTGAGTCAGGAGACCGGGTGGCGCTGGAGTGGGAGACGCAGGGCACGGCGCAGAACGGCGCGGCGGTGAACTACGAGGGCGTCTCCATCATCGAGTGGGACGGCGAGCGAATCAGCCGCTTCTACGCATACTTCGACCCGGGGTTGCTGGGGCGGGAGATGACGCAGGGGACGGCGAAACGCTCGGAGCCGCCGGCCACCACGCCGGCCTGAGCCCTCGGACACTCCAGAGCACGAGGGGTGAACGCCGGGAACTCAGGAGGAGGCCAGGCACGAACTCACGTTTGGGACACGCAGGTCGCGGGCCCCTCGTCTCGGCGCGGGTCCCCCCATCAGCGGATGGGTCCGCCCGCGCCGGCCGTCCCGCTCTCCCAAGGGCCACGGCCTCCAGCGGGCGGCTTCCTTCGCGGTGTCCCTGGGGCGCGCACTTTGCGAATCGGTCCAGTTGTCTGACAGGTTGGCTGACCCACTGCCGGTAGGGGCTGCAGCACCTTTGCGGAAGGGAATGCAGGTAGAGCCCTGGACGAGATGCACAACATCTATGTTCGGAGGCTTAAGCCCCTTCAGGTAAGTGAGTGAAGACCCAGTTCCCGAGAGAGGACCGCCGCCTCTCGTGTGCATCGCCGCTCAGGCGCTTCCGCCAGGTGCTGAAGGCTGCGCAGTGGAAAGTTGGCTCCGGGTCTTGCATTAGGGGCCGCCCCGGCGGCGCTTCTGCCCAACCTGTCTGATGTCTGACAGGTTTGCTCAGCCCCCGCCCTGGGCAGGCGCTCAAGTCCTGATCGCTCTGTCTCCACGGAAACGATGGCCATCGCTCAGCACCTTCGGCAACTGTGCTGAAAGGGGTTAGGCGGCTCATCGCGGGCTCAGGCGGCGCGGACCTCCTCGAGGGTGCGGCACAGCTCATCGATGGTGTCGGTGAGCTCGCGGGCACGGCCGGCGGCGTGGGTATGGGCGCCCTCGTAGCGCAGGAGGGTGAGCCGGGTGGCCAGCTCGCCGGAGCGGGCCAGGGCGCGCTCGAGGTCGGCACGGGCCTGGGCGCGCAGGGATTCCAAGCGGGAGAGGTGGGCCAGACGCTCGCGGAGGATGTCGGCCACGGGCTTGGCGTCGGTGCGAGCATCCATGGAGGCCAGCTCCCGGGCGAGCGCATCGGTGTCGTGGTCGGGAGAGGACAGCACGGCATCCAGCTCGGCGAGGCGACGGGAGGCGGCGCGCAGGGCGGTGCCGAGCGAGCGTACGCGCGCGGTCTCCAGGGCCAGGGGGTCCCCCAGCTCGCGACCGAGCCGCTGGAGCGCGTCCTGGAGGGTGGCTTCGGCGGCGTCGATGCGCGAGCCGCCAGCGCCGGCGGGTGCGGCGGCGGTGGGCATGAGCACGGGGAGGAACAGGGGCCAGAGGACGGCGTGGAGTCCGGCGCGGGCCATGCCTCCGGCGCTCCGGGCCTCACCGCGAGCGAGCACGAAGGCGACGGCGATGCCGGCCAGGCAGTAGGCCGCGACGGTGACGAGGGCGATCATCACCAACGCTCCTCGGGGTCCTCGGAGTCGGAGGAGCGCGGCCGCCAATCGCCGGTGAGGGAATCGACATTGGAGCGCCAGAGGGTGGAGGCGGCGTCGAAGGCGCTGCGCTCCAGGGGACGGAAGGCGACGGAGGGGCTGCCGGGGGTGCCGACGAAGGGGCGGACGACCCAGGCCATCTGGATGCCGACCATGCCGTAGAGGGCGGTCCACGCGAGGAGGTGGAGGGTGGTGCGGCCCTGGATGCGCAGGGCTTTGACGAGGACCCACACCCCGCGCAGGGCGGCGAGCCCGAGGAAGGCGAGGCTGCCGAGCATGACGTGGAAGTAGCCAGTGGGTGGGTGGTTGACGGCGTTGGCGAAGGCGAGCCACACGGGGCACAGGCCAAGCAGGGTGAGGCCGGTGGTGGAGAGTGCGACGAGGGCCTCGCACACGGCCTGGAGCGCGGAGCCGCGGCCGCCGAGGAGTCGGCCATAGACGTGAAGGGCGGGCAGACACACGGCGAGGCTGCCGAGGCCCACGAGCATGAGCTTGGGAGCGGCGGCGAGCCCGGCGAGGGGCGAGCGGGTGAGGCCGAGGAGGAAGCCAAAGGCGCCAAAGCCAATGAGGGCACAGACGGCGAGGCGCAGGGGCAGCTCGCGCAGCTCGGGGCCGCCGGCCTGAACCTGGGCGAGCACGGCGGAGGGGTTGCGCAGCAGCAACTCAGCGGTGCGGAGGATGCTCGCGGAAGCGGGCAGCGCGGGCAGCACAGGCACGGAGGGGACGGGGGACTCGGAGGGAGCGACGGAGGACACGGGCAGGGACATGGAGGGCCTCGTGAGGAGCTACCAGTAGAGCCCGGTACCGCGAGCGCACTGGGTGAAGGTGATGGCGTGGAGGGCGAGGAAGGCGACGCGGGTGTAGCCAGCGAAGGAGGCGCCGTAGCGCTGGAGGGCCAGGGAGAAGGTGTGGCCACTGGCGACGAGAGCGAGGAGGGTGAAGAGGAAGGCCAGCGGCGAAGCGATGCTGGACTCGGGGGCGGTAGCGGCGAAGAACCAGAGGATGGGCGTGGTGGAGGCCAGACACAGTCCGAGGGTGTGAAGGGCCTCGAGGGCGGCCTGAGCGCAGTGGGCGGCGCCGAGGCCGGGCTGTCGAGTAGCCCAGAGGATGTAGAGGGCGGGGAGGCACAGGGCCCAGGCCATGAGGGACACGGCGGGGAGAGCGAAGGCCCAGCCGAGATGAGCGGCGCTGAAGCCCTCATGGGTAACGGCGGTGCGCAGGGCGAAGCCGAAGAGGGCGATACCGCCGAGGCCAATCGCGAGGGGCCGGACGGAAGGCAAGGCAAGGGCGTGCGCTCCGCCGAGCGCGGTGAGCGAGGAGGGCTGCATGCGGGCTCCGGTGAGAGAAGAAGACGGAACCGCCGCAATGCACCTTTGGCGCCAGGGCCCTTCTCAGAGGGGAGCACAGGCGAGGCGTGGCCAACGAGCCATACCCCTGCGTCTCCATGCCCGCACCCGTGTCCGAGCGCATAAGCTCCCGCGCCCCAGGAGGTTCCCTAGACGATGCAATCCCCCAGGCACGTGGCGACCGCGCTCACCATCGCCGGCTCGGACAGCGGAGGCGGCGCCGGCATCCAGGCCGACCTGCGCACCTTCGCGTTCCACCGCGTCCACGGCACCAGCGCCCTCACCGCCATCACCGCGCAGAACACCCTGGGCGTCACCCGCGTGGACGTGCTGCCCGCCGCCAGCGTCACCGCCCAAATCCTCGCCGTGGCCACCGACATCGGCGTCGGCGCCGTCAAGACGGGCATGCTCGTCAACCGCGACATCATCTCCGCCGTGGCCCACCACGTCCGCGCCCTGAACCTCGCGCCGCTCGTGGTGGACCCCGTCATGGTCTCGCGCGCCGGCTCGCGCCTCATCGACGACGAGGCCGTGAGCGCCCTGCGCGAGCTCCTGCTCCCCCTGGCCGCCATCGCCACCCCCAACCGCCACGAGGCCCAGCTCCTCTCCGGCCTGGAGCTGCAAACGCTCGACGACATGCGCGAGGCGGCCCGCCGCATCCACCGGCTCGGCCCCCGGGCCGTGCTCGTCAAAGGCGGAGGCATGAGCGGCGAGCTGCGCGGCACCGACGTGTGGTTCGACGGCCAACACCTGGAGACGCTCCAGGTCGCCCCCGTGGACACCCGCAACACCCACGGCACCGGCTGCACCCTCTCGGCCGCGATCGCCGCCCACCTGGCCCTCGGCCGCGACGGGCTCGAGGCCACCCGCCGCGCCAAGGACTACGTCACCACCGCGCTCCGCCACCCCCTCGCCCTCGGGCTGGGCAATGGCCCCTTCAGCCACTTCTTCCCGCTTGAGCCGTGAATCCAGGACTCAACAGGCGCCCTGTCCGCTACTGGAGACACCGCGCGAGGATCAGCGGCAGGCGAGCCAGGAGGGCTAGACACCTGACCGCCGAATGACGAATCTGCCCCACGGATGATGAACCACCTCGGTGGGGCTTCCAGCACCCATGCCCGCGCAAGACTTGGCGGGTCATGAAGGCTGGCAGCGCTTCCAAGGTTGCTGTCGGCACCTCGTGGAGGTGAATACCCCCGTCAGGACAAGGGGTTGGCACGAGGCAGCGGGGTCAGGGGACCCAGGAGGGCGGGGCGGGTGTTGTGTGACCCGCATTTCAGGTGATCGGGTCATTCATGACCCGCAGCACGGTGGAAATACGACAACTCATCGGTCCTGGGACTCTTGCTAACCCCTGGTTAATTCAAGAGTTCTGTGAAATCCTGGGATTTGGAGGGTGCTCGGCGGCGTTGGCCCTGGGATTGCTACGCAATCACGTTCTCCCGGAGGACTCCTTGCTGACGCTCGCCACCGAGAAGCCTGCCGTGCTGGGTTGGAAGTACCCGACGACCTCTCCGTTCCAGGGTCGCATCGTGGTGCGCACCGCGCTCGCGCCGGCGCTGATGCCGCGTGAGGAAGTGGAGCCCATCAAGCTGAAGGTACCGCGTCACCTGGCGTGGCTGGTCGGCGGCGAGGAGCGCGTGGGCTTCAACGTCCTGGGCCGCCGCGTGGACCCCACCACCGCTCCGGAGCGGGCCCCGCACGTGGCCCCCAAGGCGAGCACCTCCGCCAGCTGATCCGCCCCGGCCTCGCCGCCAGGGCCTCCAGGTGGAGGGACCGGGAGATCCCCCCACCCGTGAGTGTCCGCGCGAGGCCTTCGGGGAGGCGCCCGTGTTCGCGCCTCCCCCAGCCCTACGGCTGACGCACTACGTCAACCGGCTCCAGAAGGAGCGCTTGGAGGAGACGCGGTCGAGCGCCTCCTGCAGCTCCTCGTCGTAGTCGGCGCGGTTGGCGATGTCGCCCATGGAGATGAGGCCGACGACGCGGTCATCGCGCTCCACGACGGGAATCCGGCGGATCTGCCGCTTGCCCATCAGCTCGATGACGCTGTGGATGCTCTCCTCGGGGTGGACGCATTCCACATCGTCGGTCATCACGTCGCCCGCGCGGAGCTGATCCGGCGTCTTTCCGCCGGTGAAGGCGCGGATGACCATGTCGCGGTCGGTGATGATGCCCACCAGGGTGCCCTTGTCGTCCACGATGGGGACGACGCCGCAGTCCTCGTCCTTCATGATCTGAGCGACGTCGCGCAGCGGGCTGTCGCGGCGCACCGTCTTGATGCCGCGCGTCATGACCTCGCGGGCGGTGAGCGGCTCGCGCTGCCAGCGGCGGCGGCCGGTGCCCATGTCCGTGCTGCCCATGCCCATGCGGCCGGTGTCCCCGCTCCGGGCGGTATAGGTGCCGCCCTGGCCGAGGTTCACGCCCATGCCCGGCTGGCCGGGGCTGGCGTGGCCCATGCCGAGCATCGGGTCGTACCGCTCGCCGGAGACGCGGCCCTGGGAGCCGTACTGGCCGCTGGAGTACTGGCCGCGCTCCTCGCGCAGCTGGCGCTCGTCGGCGCCGTAGCCGGTGCGGTCCCACGGGCGGAAGTTCTCGCCGCCGGTGTCGCGGCGCATCTCCAGCGAGTGGCGGATGTCCTGCTCGCCCATGCGCATCTGGGTGCCCACGCCGGAGGCATAGCGGTCATCGCGGTCATCGCGGCCGTAGGGGCCACGTTGGTCAGCGCCGCCGTAGCCGAGCTCGCGCATGTCGCTGCCGCGGTAGCCCGCGCGGTCATCCCGGTTGAGGGAGTCCGGGCGGGTGGAGCCCATGTGGCCCGTGGTGCCCATGGGAGTCCCCGCGTGGAGGCCCGTGCCCATGTCCGCGGAGGTGCGGGGCTGGGCCAGGCGCATGGCGGCGGCGCGGTGGAAGCGGCCCTGGCGCATGGCCGGGTCCTCATCGCGCGCGGGGCTATAGCCCGTCACATCCGACTCGGAGCGCTCGCGCGAGCCAGGCGGCGCCACGTCGGGGCTGCGCGAGGGCACGCTGGCGCTCCCCATCATCCCGGTGCTGACATCCGACATCCCCGAGCGCTGCTGCTGCTGCGCGCTGCGAGCATCGTCCCTACCGTTGTCCGTTCTTCTGTCGGCCATCTTCGTGAACCTCCGACTGCGCAAGGGTGAGCGTTGCCGCGCTCGGAATGGAGAGCGCGGGCGGCGAAGGCTGGGGCTGGCCTCGCGGCGCACCAAGGGAGCGGGGGAAGGATTCACGTCTTCTGTCGGCAGCCGGGCAGCTTCGCGGCGCTGTGCGCACGAAGCCGGACACCCGGCGCGCCCGCTGGTCAACGAACCGCGGGAGCTCCGAGCGCCTCGCCCAGGCGCGTGAGGCCGGCGAAGTCCTCCAGCTCTCCGCCCACCTCGGGGGCGGCCACCGCCACCGCGCCGGTGGGCAGCCGCTCGGCGAGCCGCGCCAGGAGCCGGCGGTGCTCGCCTGCTCGCTCGCGCTCCCACTGGGCCAGGCGGGACAGGGCCTCCACGCCGGTGCGCGCCGCGTCATCGCCGGGCACGTGGCGCAAGAGCGCCTCGGGCGTGGGCAACTCCTCGTCGCGCGCCCAGCTTCGGTTGAGCACGTAGCCGGCGAAGGGCAGGCCCTGCTCCGTGAGCGTCTTGCGGAAGAAGGCCGCCTCCTCCAGCGCCGCGGCCTCCGGAGAGGTGACGAGCAGGAAGGCCGCCTCGGGCGAGGAGAGCCGCGCGCGCAGCCGCTCGGTGTGCAGCCGGATGCCGGCGAACAGCCCGCTGAAGGCGGAGACGAAGGAGCGCAGGTCTCCCACGAAGCTGTCCCCGAAGACGGAGCCCAGCACCCCGCTCACCAATTGCGTGGCCTTGCGCCACAGCCCGCCGCCGCGCCCTCCTCCCGAGTCCAACCCGAAGAGGCTCACCACGCGGTCATCCAGAAAGCGCGAGAGCCGGCCGGGCGCCTCGAGGAAGTCCAGCGCGTTGCGGCTGGGGGGCGTGTCCAGGATGATCAGCTCGTAGCGGCCCTCGTGCAGGAAGGCGTCGAGCGCCTCGGCCGCCGCGTACTCCTGTACGCCGGCCACCAGCCCTGAGAGGAAGCCATAGAAGCGGTGCTCGAGGATGGTGCGCGCCGCCTCCGGCGTGGGGGACATGCGCCGCACCATGCGCTCGAAGATGATGCCGGGGTCCAGCATCCACACGTCGAGCTGTCCCGGGGTGGCCGTGGCGTCTCCCTGCCGCAGGCGCTCGGCGGGGACGGTGGTGGGCTCGGCGCCACCGGCGGGCAGGCCCATGGCCTCGGCGAGCCGCCGCGCCGGATCAATGGTGAGCACGAGCACGCGCCGGCCCGCGCGCGCGGCCGCCACGCCGAGCGCCGCCGCCGTCGTCGTCTTGCCCACGCCGCCAGCGCCGCACAGCACGAGCACGCGCTTGTCGCGCAACAGGGGATGGAGGCTCATGAGGTTCCTCCGGCCCGCTGCCTGGCGCGAGCGGGGCTGAGCGCCTCGGCGAGCTGCTCCACGAGGGCGGGGCCGGTGGCGGGGCGCTCGGGGAGGCACAGCACGGGGGCGCTGAGGCCCGCGCTCAGGCGCACGTGGCTGGAGCGGGCCACGTCCAGCCGCGCCAGCGCGCGAGAGCCCTCGTGAGGGCCGTGGGCAGCGAGCAGCGTGTCCAGCGCGGCGCGGGAGTGCGGCTCGGGGAAGGGATTGTCGGGCATGCGGTTGAGCAGCGCGGCGGCCAGCGGCAGGCCCAGCTCGCGCATCTCGCCTTCGAGCTGCAGCGCCTCGCTCACGGGCAGCGGCTCGGGCAGGGTGGCCAGCAGCACGGCGGTCTGGCGGGTGTCCTGGAGCAGGCCGAAGCCCTCGCGCACGGCGCGGCCGATGGGGCCTCCCGGCAACACCGTGAGCAGCGAGCGCGGCAGCGAGGCCAGGGCGAGCGCGTGGCCGGTGGCGGGCAGGTCCACCACGCACAGCGGGTGGGCGAAGCCGCCGTCCTTGCCGGTGTGCCGCACCAGATCCAACAGGTGGTACATGACGCCCATCTCCCAGAGGGCGGGGCCGGCCTCGAGGAAGCGGCGCAGGGCGCGCGAGCGCATCGCCGCGTCGGCCATGAGGCGCAGGGGCAGCACGTCCTGGAGGAAGCGGCGGTGGCCCGAGGGCGCCGCCAGCCGGACGAAGGACAGGCCCGGCTCCACCTGGGTCACCTCGGGGCCGGGCTCACGGGCGCCCACGAGGGGCCCCAGCATGGATGGGCCTTCGAGGCCGGGCGTCAGCTCGGCGAGGAGCACCGTGCGGCCGGCCCGCACCGCGGCGCGAGCAATGGCCGCCGAGAGAGTGCTCTTGCCCACTCCACCCTTGCCCGAGATGAGCAGGAGCCTTCTGTCCCACAACGCTTCCAGCAACGGCCCCTGCCCTCGCCGCATGCGCGGCCCGACGTCTAAGGATGGGAGGCCCCTTGCCCAGGGCAAGGTGGACCTCCACGGCCCACCCAGCGTAGCGCGAGCGACCGGAGGCGGGAAGCCGCCGCGCTTTTCAGGCGCCACGGCGCCGGGCAGTGTTCAACGGCCACCACGTGGCGCGTCAGTGAACGCCCCACAGGGCGCCGATCTCCTCACACGCCAGCTCCACGTCATGGAGCCTGCGGGAGTTGGCCTTGGGCGCCTGGAACAGGGTGCCGGCGAACACGTCCACGACGTGGATCAACCGGTGGTCCACCGGGCCCAGGCGCTGGAGGTGCTGTTGGGCGAAGCTCTGCAGCAGCGTGGCGATGTACTGGCCCGAGCGCTCATCCAGCGAGTGCCACTTGGAGAAGTAGAGCTTGAGCAGCCCCACCTTGTTCTCGCCGCGGCGGTCCACCATCTGCAGCGCCACTTCGGGGCGCACGCTGATGGTGACGCCGGCCATCTCCATGACGGGAGGCTCGGTGCCCACGGCGCTGACGATGACGTTGTCGAGCTCGAGCCGAGGCACCAGCGCGGCGAAGCGGTCCAGCGCCTCGATGCACAGTTGCAGGCGCTGTGCCTCGAACTCCGACTGCGGCACGGTGTTGAAGAAGCGCTCCTGGTGGTCGCGGAGGATGCCGCCGTTCATTCCGTTGCACAGGAAGTCGGTGATGGCGGCGGAGGCCTCGGGGTAGCGGAGGAGCTGCGGATCACACGGGTGCTTCTGGTCGTGGATGATGCGCTTGCGTCGCGCGGGCGTGGCGGTGAGGTATTCGCCCAGCTTGTTGACCGAGACGCGCGGCGACTCACGGGTTTCTGCCATGGGAGTGACCCCTGCGAGTGTCGTTGATGGAGCCACACTACAGAGCGGGTCTGACACGTTGATCCCGGGGAGTTACGCGGACTTGGAGTGTCTCTTGGCCTCGCGCGCGGAGACCGAACCCGGTGGATTGCGCGGCCGGAGGGCTCACGGGAGGTTGGGACAGGCGCGCTGGTAGGGCTCCTGGTTGCCGATGTGTTGCAGCCACTCCTCGTGCGTCATGTTCCGGTCCAGCAAGCCGCAGGCGATCTCCAGCAGCTCCCCAGCGTGCCAGGGGGCGAGGTGTCCTGTCCCATTGCCGGTGGCGGTGGCCAGCAGCCGGCCATCGGGGCTGAGGGCCACGGCGTTCACGGCGTCGCGGTAGTCGAGGCGCACGAGGGCCTCTCCGGAGGCGACGTCCCACAGGCGCGCGGTGGTGTCGAGGCTGGAGGTGGCCAGGGTCTTTCCCTCGGGGCCGAAGGTCACGGTGTTGACGGGGCCGTCGTGAGCGAGGAGGACGAGCGGCACTCCGGAGGAGGTATCCCAGAGGCGCGCAGTGTGGTCATCGCTGGCGGTGGCCAGGCGCGTGCCGTCGGGGCTGAAGGCCACCGCATGGACGGGGCCGGCGTGGAGCAGTGTGGCCACGGGCTGTGGCTCCAGGGGCCGCGCTTCGGAAGGCTGCGCGGACGAGGTGGCCCAGAGGCGCGCGGTGTGGTCGGCGCTGGCGGTGGCCAGGAGCGAGTCGGGACCGAAGGCCACCGCATGAACGGAGGCGTTGTGGCGCAGGATGGCCAGGGGCCTGGCTTCGGCGGGCTCGGTGGGGGCGGCGGCCCAGAGCCGCGCGGTGCCGTCGTTGCTGGCGGTGGCCAGCAGCCTGCCATGGGGGTCGAAGGCCACGGCGGTGACGGCATCCTCGTGCGGCAGGCGCGCCAGGAACTGGAACTGGAGCAGACCCGAGGGGGAGGAGAGCTCCCACAGGCGCGCGGTGGCGTCGAGGCTGGCGGTGGCCAGGCGTGTGCCATCGGGGCTGAAGGCCGCCGCGTGGACGGGGCCATCGTGCGGCAGGCATCCCTGCTGTACCCCATCGGCGGAGCGCCACAGACAGGAGAGGGCGTCGTTGGCGCTCGTGGCGAGGAGCTTGCCATCGGGGCTGAAGGTCAGGGCGTTGATGTGGCCCTGGTGCGGCAGGAGCGCCAGGAGCTTTCCCGAGGAGACCTCCCAGAGGCGCGCGGTCTTGTCATCGCTGGTGGCCAGGCGCGAGCCGTCGGGGCTGAAGGCCACGGCGCTGACGGATTGGTCGTGAGCCAGGATGGCCAGGGGCTTTCCCGGGTAGGCCTGCCAGAGGCGCGCGGTGTGGTCGTCGCTGCCGGTGGCCAGGCGCGAGCCGTCGGGGCCGAAGGCCACGGCATTGACGGCGCCCTGGTGGGACAGGATGGCCAGGGCCTTTCCGGAGGAGGCGTCCCAGAGACGCGCGGTGGTGTCGGAGCTGCCGGTGGCCAGCAGGCTGCTGTCGGGGCTGAAGGCCACGGCGAAGACCCTGCCCTTGTGACGGAGGTCGGCCAGGGGCTCGGGTGCGAGGGGCTCGGCGCCGGGAGGGTCCGAGAAGGAGATGTCCCAGAGGCGCGAGGTGGTGACGAAGCCGGCGGTGGCCAGGCGCGTGCCGTCGGGGCTGAAGGCCACGGTGGCCACGGGAGCATCGTGCTTCAGCACGCCCACGAGCTTCTGGGAGGCGATTGCCCAGAGGCGCACCACGTTGTCCTGACTGGCGGTGGCCAGACGCGTGCCGTCGGGGCTGAAGGCCACGCCATAGACGATGACGTCATGAGGCAGCAGGGCCAGGTACTTCGCTTCGAGGGGAGGCCCGGTGCCCCGAGGTGTCGCGAAGGAGGCATCCCAGAGGCGCGCGGAGCGGTCGTTGCTGGCGGTGGCCAGGCGCGAGCCGTCGAGGCTGAAGGCCACCGCATGGAGGGGACCGTCATGGCGCAGGATGGCCAGGGGGCTTCCGGAGGAGACGGCCCAGAGGCGCGCGGTGAGGTCGTCGCTGGCGGTGGCCAGACGCGAGCCCTGGGGGTTGAAGCTCAGGGCGACCACGGGACCCTGATGGAGCAGGCGAGCCAGGAGCTTGCCCGAGGAGGTGTCCCAGAGGCGCGCGGCGTGGTCATTGCTGGCGGTGGCCAGGCGCGAGCCGTCGGGGCTGAAGGCCAGGGCGCGCACGGTGTCCTCGTGCTCGAGCTGAGCCAGGAGCTTTCCCGAGGAGGTGTCCCACAGGCGCACGGTGTGCGGGCCGCGGGTGACGCCACCGTCGGGGAGGGAGGAGCTGGCGGTGGCCAGCAGCTTGCCGTCACCGCTGAGCGCCACGGCCTGGACGGGGGCGTCGTGGTCGAGGTGTGCCAGGGTCGGCCGCATCAGCTCGGTGCCGCGGATCAGCTCCCCCAGACCATCGGGGTGGGGCTGCTTGCGAACGGACTCGACGGCCAGCAGGACACTGAGCGGCAGCGCCTCGGGCCGCTGCCGGCGGAGGAACTGGGCGCGAGAGGCGGTGCGGACGGCGAAGGACTCGGCGCTTCGCCGGTCCACCTCGGCCGCCATCCGGAAGAGGAGCAGGGTGAGCGTGGCCAGAAGCGCCAGGCCGATGACGACCAGGGCCGGGGCCGCCCGTTGCAAGAGCCGCTTCCAGTGGAACGGGAGGTTCTGGCGGACCCAGCGGGGGTCGAACACCTGGCGGTAGATGGCATTGCGGAGGACCAGCGCATCGCGCTCACGGCGCACCACGCCCGAGAGCTTCAGGTGTGACTTCACGCGGGACTGCTCTTCATCGGGGACGCGCCGCCCGAGCCGCACGGCGAGGTAGGTGCTCAGCACGTCCCCCACGTCGGGAGCGGCGGGGGGCCCCTTCGTCAGCATCTGGCGGACGAATTGGAGGTTGTTGTCCTGCCAGCTCTTTTCGCCGATGAAGACGCGCGACACCACCGCGCGCACCTCCTCCTGGGACGTGGCGCCGGCCTCGGCCAGCTCGCGGCACAGCCGTTGCGTGAGGTAGGGGTGTCCGCCGGTCCACTCCAAGGCCCACCGCAGTACTTGCTGGGATTGATCCGGTGGCAGGCCCAGGCCCGCGGCCAGGGGCAGGGCCTCCTCGAAGGTGAAGTCGGTAAGCTCCACCCGCTGGCCCAGGTTGAAGGGCGTGCGCCGAGGGTCCTTCACGAGGCTCCCCGGCGTGGCGACGCCCAGGAGCACGAAGGACAAGCGCTTCAGCTCCGGCTGCTGCGCCCGGGAGTTGTAGAGGAAGCGGATGGTGGCGAAGCAGTCATCCGTGAAGTCCATGCTCTGCGTGGTGTCGATCTCATCGATGAAGATGACCACCCGCTCCTGGACCTCGGTGAGGACGACCGCTTCGAGGAAACGCGCCAGGCGCTGCGGCGCTCCCAGGTGCTCGTGCTCGTGCCACCAGTCGGTCACGGACTGCTTCAGCGAGAGCTGGCTCTCCAACTCCACCAGCAGGCCCAGGTACCACTGCTCGACGGTGAGCCGCGTGCCCAGCGCATTGAGGTCGATGATGACGGAGCGGCAGCCCTGCGCGATGAGCCGCTCGGAAGTGCGGGTCATGAGGCTGGACTTACCCATCTGCCGGGCGGTGAGCACGAAGGCGAAGGTGCCCTCGCGGCAGAGCGCGAGCAGCTCTTCGTCGGCCCGGCGGGTCAGATAGAGGCCGCCGCTGGCCTGGACGGTGCCTCCGGTGGTGAACAGGTGCGTGTCAGCCAAGGAGATGCTTCCTGAAGTAGCGGGCGTACAGCTCGCAGCGAGGCATCGCCCGGGTTCCCTGGTGGCGCTCCAGTCCCGCGCTGCGCAGTTGGTACAGGAGGGTGGCGTCCCGGCAGGTGCCGTGGAGGAGGATCTCCTTCATGGCCTCGATCAGCTTCTGCCGGCGATTGATCAGGACGAGCAGGTGGCGCAGGTGGTCGCCGAAGGGGCCGGCGTCCATGTCCTCGTGGGTGAGCAGCTCCGAGGCGGACATGCGCTTGGTGGCGATGAGGTAGAGCGCCCGGCGCACCAGGTACGGGTGGCCTCCCAGGAGCGCGAACAGTTGGCGCTCCTGCTCGGGGTCGACGGCGGGCCCATGGAGTTGATTGAGGCGGGTGACCTCCTCGGCGGAGAAGTCGAACAGCTCGAGCTGCTCTCCGATGTTGAAGGGGGATTGTTGGAGGTTGTCGATGAGCAGGTACGGCTCGGTGGAGCTGACGAGCACGAGGTCCAGCTTCTTCCAGGTGTCAGCGATGGGCTGCGCGCGCTTCTCGTGCCAGCTGCGCAGCATGCCGAAGAAGTCGGAGCGGAAGGGCACATCGAGGAGCCGGTCCACTTCGTCCAGGGCGAGGACCAGGGGCGTGTCCAGGGACTTGAGCACGGAGTTGCCCACGTAGCGGCCGCAGCTCTGGACGTTGCCCAGGCGCGGCTCCCAGCTGGTATCCACCTGGTTGGGCAGCGAGAGCTGCTCGCTGATGGAAGCGCAGAAGGTGCGGAAGAACACGTCGTCGTCGGTGAAGGCGGCGGAGTCGAACTCCTGAAAGTCGATGAAGGCCAGGCGCTTGCCGGCCTTCAGGGCCTCGTCGAGCAGGTGCATGAGCAGTGAGCTCTTGCCCATCTGGCGAGCGCCCTTGATGTTGAGCGTCTGCCCCCTGCGGCGGATGAGGGAGGTGGCGATCTCATCGGCGGGGCGCTGGATGTAGAGGCGGGACTCGACCGCCATGGCGCCCGTCTCGAAGGTGATGCAGGCCAGCGGCAGCGGCTGGGGGAGGGGCGCGGCGGGGGCCGGCTGGAGGTGCTCACGGTGGGGATGGCCCTGGCCCACGGGTAGCGTGGCGCCCGCGATGGCCCGGAGGAGCTCCTCCGCTACCCGAGGCGTGTCGGAGGGCTCATCCCAGAAGGCCCAGTTGATGGGATTGAGCCAGGCGCTCAGGGGGTACTTGAAGGGCTCCCTCCAGGCGAGGCGCACGGGCAGCAGGCCCTTCTTCAGCCGCCAGGCGGTGCCGATCTCCTCGAGGGTCATCTCGCTCTGGAGCGAGCGCCCGGAGAGGAGGGCGACGAGGAAGTCGGTGCGCTGCAGCTCGGCTTCGATCTGCTTGGCCCATTCGACGCCCACGGGCAGGGTGAGGTCGACGAAGACGTCATGACCGGCCTGGCGCAGGGCCTGGTCGAGCGCGCGAGCCACCGAGGAGTCGGGTTCGGTGTGCTTGTAGCTGATGAAGACGCGCGCCATGCCAGGCCCCCAGGCAACAATGAGGGTGTGGGGGCGAGGGCTGCACCGTGCGAGGAGGGCAGGCCCCGCGTGGTCTGGCACACAGGTGGCTGGCCTGGAGGCGGGGGTGTCGAGGCCTGGGCAGGAACCTACCCTTGAGGGGCAATCACGGGAGGGGGCGTGCAGCCGTCCGAGCCAGGGGCCAGCGGGGAGATCCACTTTCCGAATGGGAACCGGGCGCGGTGGGTGCGCGCCGCGCCGGAGGCGGAGCCGCGCGAGCTGTTGCACGAGTTGGGGCTGAGCGGCCCGCCGCGCTCGCTCATCCTGTTGCTGGGGGGCGCGGACGCGCTGGATGCGGGGCTGAACGCGAGGCTGCAGCAGCTCTTCAGCCGGGGCATCGCGCGCGCGGCGGCGGAGACGGGAGCGCTGGTGCTGGATGGGGGCACGCAGTCGGGAGTCATGGCCCTCATGGGGCAGGGAGTCGCCGACCGGGGACACCGCTCGACGCTCGTGGGAGTGGCGCCTGCGGGGCGCGTCACCGCTCCCGAGAGTGCCGCCGAGGGCGACGCGGAGCCGCGAGTGCCGCTGGAGCCGAATCACTCCCACTTCGTCCTGGTGGACAGCGATGCCTGGGGAGGGGAGACCCAGACTCTCTACAAGCTGGCCTCGACGCTCGCGGGCGATGCGCCGGTGGTGGTGGTGCTGGTCAACGGAGGAGCGCTCTCCAAGCAGGAGGTGCTCCGGGCGGTGCGCCGAGGCTGGGCGGTGGTGGTGGTGCAGGGCAGTGGCCGGCTGGCGGACGAGGTGGCGGCGTTGATGCGCAAGCGTCCGCGCTCCATCGAGGATCCGGTGCTGGCGGAGATCGTCTCGGATGGGGACCTCTGCCTGTTTCCGCTGGAGGGCTCGCCACGAGAGCTCAAGCGGCTGATCAGCCGCGAGCTGCGAGAGGACTCGATCCTGAAGCTGGCGTGGCAGCGGTTCGCCACTTACGACGCCAACGCCATGCGCCAGCAGCGCATCTTCAAGCGGATCCAGTTCTGGAGCCTGTTTTTGGGGCTGCTCGGCACGCTGGCGGTGCTGGTCAAGAATGCGCTGCCGCGGCTCGCGAGCAGCCCGGCGTTGGACCTGGGGAGCCAGGCGCTGATCGTGACGTTGGCGGCGGCGGTCACGGCGCTGGTCTCGGCCTCGAGCCGGTTCAAGTTCGGCGCGAAGTGGATCGTGCTCCGAGCGCACGCGGAGGCGATCAAGCGGGAGATCTACCGCTACCGCTGTTCGCTGGGGGGAACGGTGGAGCACCGGCCGGGGCGGCTCACCTGCGAGCACCGATTGGCGAGCCGGATGAAGTCGATCAGCCGTCAGTTGATGCGAACGGAGGCGAACCTCTCCGCGCTGCGTTCGTACACAGGGCGCATTCCCCCACCGAGCGTGGTGTCGCGAGGGGATGATGGCTTCAGTGCGCTGACGCCCTCGCAATACATCCGGTTCCGCCTGGATGAGCAGCTGAACTACTACCGGCGGAGGATCGATGCACTGGACCGCCAGGCGTCACGGTTGCAGTGGAGTGTCATCGGGATCAGCGCGGTGGGCACGGTGCTGGGCGCGGTGGGACAGGAGCTGTGGATCAGCCTGACGATGGCGTTGGTGATGGCGCTCACGGCGTGGTTGGGTTTCCAGCAGGCGGAGAACCGGCTGATGAAGTACCACCAGGCGGCGACGGACCTGGACAACCTCAAGGCATGGTGGAGCGCGCTGTCCATCGAGGCAATGGGACTGCGCCGCAACTTCGATGCCCTGGTGGAGAACACCGAGCTGGTGCTTCAAGGCGAGCTGACGGGCTGGGTCCACGAGATGAAGGACGTGGTGAGCCGGCTCCCCACGCAGCAAGAGAAGGCGGAGCCGGAGGACAAGACGAAGACGATGCACTGAGCCCGAAAAGCCTCCCGAGGGCGCTACCACCAGTCGGGATGGCAGGCAAAGGGCTTGTCCGGACCGCGCTGTCTGCACCGATAACCTTCGCCGCAGACTTCCGGTCCCTGGGGATCGCAGGCGGGTAGGCACCGCCAATCGGCACAGACCCGTCCAGCGCCGCAGGGAGGTAAGTCTTCGCCACACCGCTCGACACACTCCATCCACGCTTTGCCTGGATGCGGTGTCTCAACGCGCACTCTGCACTCGCGGCCTTGGGGACAGGGCGACTGCTGGCAATTGGGACCATGAACGTGCGCGCACACCGAGGAGCCCTCATCGAACCGGACGCACTGTTGGCCCGCGGGGCACCCCTGTGCCTCACAAGTGGGAAGGCATACGGGTTGGGGGAGAGTGTCCACACAAAGGAACCGGTCGGGACAATCGGCCGTCATGCCAGGACGACACGGTCGCGAGCACCAGCCGTCACGTCCGCCGCACACCAGCCCAGGTGCACAGGCGGACTCCTTGATGTCCGGAACCTTGACGCAGCTCTCTCCTTCCTGGCGTATGCCCGTGGCGATGCAGATGCGCACTCGCAGCCCACTGTTCGCAGTGGCAAGGGCGCTGCAGACCTGGCCCTCCGGACATTGTGTATCCGTCATGCATTGGCTGTCGGTGCAGTAAGCCTGCCCGTAGCGCGCCTCGAACAAGCAGCCCAACGGAGGCTCGCACTCGGTGCTCGAACTGCAGGGACGACGGTAAGTCATCAGCCGCGTACGCTGCTCGAGGTCGAGCATCGGGCTGATGGGGGCTCCTCCCGAGACTTCTTCCGGGACTGCTGGCTTCAGAAGCCCTCCTAACAACAGCACGAGCGGCAGCGGCAGCAGCACGCCCGCGCAGATCGCCAGGAGCGCGCGCCAGCTCACCCGCCGCACGCACGACATTCCGCTGAGGTTTGCCTACCGTGTCCACACGCCTCGTCGCGCTCCTTCGCCGTACAGCGCTTCTGGATGAGTTCGAGCGCGTCTTGATGCGCGGCCTTGGCGGTACGACCGCTCTTACCGAACTCAGAGGGGCAGCCTGTCGCCAGGAGCGCGAGCACGCCTATTCCGCCTGGAGCCACCGCATGAGGTCCTCCCATGAAGATTCCGGACGCTACCAGCGTGGCTCGGGGGGCGTGTATGGGAATCGGTGTCCGGGGTCAGCGCGCCGCCACGCGTCCCACCAGCGGGGAGGCCTTGTCGAGCAGCTGGAGGAACTCCTCGCGCTCGGCGTTGCCAGCGGGCGTCGCCTCGCGGGCGATCTTCTTCACCTGGTCGAAGTTCCAGCGCTGGGCATGCGGGCTGCGACGGAACAGCTCGGCCGCCCCCATCACTGCCGTGGCGAAGCGCAGATCCTCCTTCGCCATGGAGAAGGTCGGCGCCAACGCCTGGGCGGAGAAGGCGAACGCACGCTCGGTGGCCTTCTCCCCGCGCGGCTTCTTCGCGCGCACGCGCACCGTGGCCAACGCCTCACCCGCGCCCGGCTTGAGCTCCAGCTCGTACAGCGCCGTCACGCTGTGGCCCGAGCCCAGCTCGCCCGCGTCCACCTTGTCGTCCCGGAAGTGGATGTCCGCGATCGCCCGGTTCTCGTAACCCACCAGCCGATAGCGCGCCACCTGCGCCGGATCGAACTCCACCTGCAGCTTCACGTCCTGCGCAATCACCTCCAGCGTGCCCCCGAGTTGCTCCTGGAAGATGCGCCGCGCCGCCATCAGCGAGTCCACGTAATAGTGGTTGCCGTTCCCCTGGTTGGCGAACTGCTCCATCGTCGAGTCCTTGTAGTTCCCCATGCCGAAGCCCACGGTGGTGACGGTAATCCCCTCCTTCACGTAGCCGCGGATCTGCTTGAGGATCTCCTCGTGGCTGGTGGCGCCCACGTTGGCATCTCCATCCGAGAGGATGATGACGCGCGAGAGGGACTGGTCATCCAGCGTCTTCATTGCCTGCGCGTAGGCGACGTCGATCCCCGAGGCCATCGCGGTCGAGCCGCCCGCCTCCAGCTCCGCGATGGCCGCGTGGATCAGCGCCTTCTTCTCCATGCCCGTGGGAGGCAGGGCCAGCTTCACATGGCCCGCGTACGTCACGAGCGACACCGTGTCCCCGTCACGCAGGTTGTCCACGAGCATGCGCAGCGCGCGCTTGGCCAGCGGCAGCCGATCCGGTGAGGACATGGAGCCGGAGACATCCACCAGGAACGTGAGGTGCGCGCTCTTGCGCTCGGAGATGCTCAACTGCTTGCCCTGCACGCCCACTCGCAGCAGGTGGCGGCCCTGGGTGTACGGCGAGGGCGCCGCGTCCATATGCACCGCCAGCGGCGAGCCGTCCGTCGGGCCCGGGTAGCTGTAGCGGAAGTAGTTGAGGAACTCCTCCACCCGCACGCCCTCCTGCGCCGGCAGCGAGCCCTCGTGAATCTTCCGGCGCGCCAGCGTGTACGCGCCCGTGTCCACGTCGATGGCGAAGGTGGACAGCTTGTCCTCCGCTGCGGAGACGAACGGGTTGATGCCCGCGTCCTGGTATCCCTCGGTGTTGGCCACGGGATCCGCGACAGGCGCCGCGCGAGACAGGGGCGCGCCCATGACGACCATCTTCTTGCCGGCCATTGCGCCTCGGCCCGAGAAGGTGGCGCTGCCCGAGCCGTAGGCGGTGCCACCGCCACCCTTGCCCGAGCCCTTCACGCCCAGGCCGCCGATTCCGGGCCCGCTGCTGGCGCCCTTGCCCGCGCCCATCAAGTCTCCCAAGCCGCTGCTCTTCCCCGCGAAGAGGTGCTTGGCGACGCCAGAGGGCGCCGGCGCCAACTTCATCGCCTGGGCCTCATCGCTCTTGGTGGCGCTCTCCGGCGGAGGGCTCTCCGGAGAGGAAGGCGCCGCGCGCATATCCGCCTTCTCCTTCACCTCCTGCTTCTTCGCCGGGGGGACCTCGCTCTGCTTCGCCATCTGCGCGACCTGTTCCTCGCGCGAGCGGCAACCGGTGGACACTCCCCCCCCCAGCAACAGCGCGCACACGACTCCACCGACGGCGACACGGCTCCGCCTCATGAACTGCCTCCCTCGTGCTTTTTTGGGCTTTCGGGCGGATTGGACAACCGCTCGCGGAGCGGGTTCCCGAAAATTCCACGGGACCTCGCAAACTTTGCACCCCGCAAACTTCGCGAGGCGCAGCCGCTCGTATCCGCGGGTCGCGGCGGCCTCACCCCCCGTGGTTTCGCCTGCTTGGAGTGGGGCCGGCGGAGGGCTGGACTTTGCAGAGTCCCGGGTGCGCCGGAGACCTCCCCAGGACTTCGGCGCTTCCGCAGGGAGTAACCACCATGCATTCCCGGACTTCCATTCTCCGTACCCTGAGCGCCGGCTTCGTGGCGCTCGGCATGGCAGGCATCGCCTCCGCGCAGAGCGACCTCGGTGATTCGACTCAGGACACCGCCGCTTGCTGCCAGCTCACCACCTCGCTCATCCAGGACGTGCTGCGCGGCAAGGACGTGGCCGGAGACGAGCGCTTCTTCAGCGCCGAGGGCGCGCCGCCCAACATCCACTTCCTCATCGACACCTCGGGCTCGATGCGCGAGCTGCCGCAGATCCAGAACAGCAACCACATCGAGTTCTTCGACAACACCACCAACGGCTGCGTGAACGCGCGGCTGGATGCCTTCCAGCTCAGCCGCGGCTGGAACCCGACCACCGTGTACCCGGTGCCGGACATGGGCACGGGGCTGGGCTCGGACACGGGCTTCCCCAACCTGTTCCAGGACAACAGGTTCTACGGCTACATGTACTGGGGCGACAGCAGCAACCCCACGCCCCAGTGGGCCACGCGGGACGCGGCGTGCCAGTCGCAGGTGCCCAACTGGAACACCTCGCGCGCCGCGGACTACGCCCGCTGCCAGGTGTGCCTGGACACCAAGGGCTACTACAAGCTGCCCGAGGCCGAGGCCGTCAACAGCGGTGACCTGTCCAACCCGGACTTCATCCTCAAGGGCCGCTTCCTCAACTTCAACCCGCCCAAGTACGTCACCGCCAAGGCGGTGCTCAAGCAGGTGGTGAAGGATCTGCGCCGGGTGCGCGCTGGCTTCAGCGTCTTCACCAACGACTCCACCAGCACGCAGCTGCGGCAGCGGCAGAACCCCACGTGCGATGCGATCCTCAGCAACGCGAGCGCCTTCGACGGCAACCGCGAGAGCTACATCAACGACATCAACAGCCTGGGCTTCAGCACGGGCACGCCGCTGGCGCGCTCGCTGCTCAACGTGGGCTTCTACTTCACCTCGGATGACGGGGTGTACCGCGACGTGTTCGGCTTCGGCTCCGGCTACGCCTACCCGGCCACCTTCCGCAACGGCGCGCTCGACTCGCCGGGCCGCAGCGTGTGCTGGGGCTGCCAGGCCTCCTCCGTCATCATCGTCACCGACGGCGAGCCCACCAGCGACACCCTGAGCCCCACCGTCGTCAACAAGCTGCGCCAGCTCAACGACGGCCCCGTCTACTGCCCGGACTCCGCGTGGTGCGGCACCAACAGCGGCAGCGGCCGGGACCGGGGCAACAACCTCGCCAGCTACACCGACGACAACGGCAACTACTACCTGGATGACGTCGCCAAGCTGCTGGCCAACCAGGACCTGCAGCGGGACAGCGGCTCGGTGGCGTCCGACTTCAACACCGCCGGCCGGCAGAGCGTGAGCGTGTACACCGTGGGCTTCGGCATCAACAGCAACCTGCTCAAGCACACCGCCGAGGTGGGCAACGGCCTGTATTACACGGCCGAGGACTCGGCCAGCCTCAAGCAGGCGCTGCTGGAGATCATCAGCAACGTGCAGACGCGCGCCACCTCGTTCTCCAGCGCGGCGGCCAGCTCCCTGCAGGTGCGTGCCGCGGGCGCGGCCGTGATTCCTCGCTTCGAGCCGGGCCGCAACCGGGCCGCCTCGTGGAAGGGCTACCTCTACCGCTTCAAGCTCGGCCCTGAGCGGCTCCTGAACTGCGTGCCCAGCGGCACGGGCGACCTCAACAACGACGGAGACTGCAATGACACGCACCTGATCGACGCGGCGGGTGACGCGATCATCGAGAACGACGAGGGTGACTTCGTGAAGCTCGCGGCGCCCACCGTTCCCGCGGTGCCCTTCTGGGAGGCAGGCGCGAAGCTGCGTCCGCCCACCGGCAACACCCAGCGTTGGATGACCCGCCGCATCTACACCGTGGTGGACCGCAACAGCGACAACAAGCTCGACCGACAGGATGCGCCCATCGAGTTCAACGAGAACCCGGCCAACGTCGCGCTGCTGCGCGACTACCTGGGCATCAGCGACAACGCCACCGCGTGCAACGACCTGGCGACCCGACTGGGTGTGCCCAGCCTCTCGCCGGACGACTGCGCCAAGGTGGTCATCCGCTGGTACCGGGGCGCGGACGTGTTCAACGTGGACCCGAGCCTGCGCAACTACGACCGGCCGTTCCTGCTGCACGACATCTTCCACTCCTCGCCCGTGAGCGTGGAGCCGCCCATGCCTCGAATCCTCTGCGACTTCTCCAGCCAGTGTACGTACACCCTGTTCTCCGGCAGCACGCCCGGCACGGACTCCTATGAGCCGTACCAGCAGGCGGCCGGCGACCGGGACAAGGTGGTGCTGGTGGGCTCCAACGGCGGCATGCTGCACGCCTTCCACAACGGGCACGCCACCGGCGCGGTGGATCCGCTCACCCGCATCCGCGAGTACGACGAGGGCACGGGCGAGGAGCTGTGGGCCTTCATCCCTCCGGACATGCTGCCCCGGCTGCGGCCCAACCTGGGCAAGCACGCCTACTTCGTCGACGCCACGCCGATGGTGCGCGAGGTGTGGCTCGACGGCGTGGATGGCGCGGCCGACGGCACCAAGCAGGAGGGCGAGTTCCGCACCGTGGCCGTGGTGGGCACGGGCCGTGGCGGCGTCCACCGCTTCGCGTTGGACCTCACGCGCCTGCTGGGCAGGAACATGCACCTGGCCGGCAACATCGTGGTGCCCGACCAGGCCGGTGACTTCCTCTGGATGTGGCCGCAGCCGTGCGATCCGCTCGCGCTGCAGGTGGGCGAGAGCTTCAGCAACTTCTCTCCCCGCCCGCCTCCCATCGGCCCCGTGGCCCTGAGCCCCGAGGCGGATGATGGCGTGCGCGCGCTCTATGGCATGTCGGGGCCCTCTAGTGCGCCGTGGCTCGTGGAGAGCCTGCCGGCGCGCGAGCGCTGGGTGGTGGCCCTCAACGGCGGCTATGACCAGAGCCACAGCCGTGGCCGCGGCATGGCCATCGTGGACCTCACCACGGGCCACACGCTGTGGAGCTTCTTCCACGGCGATGGCCAGACCCGCTCCGAGCACCTGCGCTACCCCATCGGCGCGGGCCTCTCGCTGCTCGACATCGGCCGGGGCACGGATGTGACGCGTGACGCGGACCTGCTGCTCGACAGCGCCACCGTGGGCGACTACGGCGGCCAGCTCTGGATGCTGCGCATGTGGAAGCCCGGCACCTGGGACAGCAGCGCCAAGCGCATCAACAACTGGTTCGCCGCGCGGGCCTTCCGCGTGGAGAAGCCCAGCACCAGCACTCATGACGAGGCGGTCCGTGGACCGTTCAGCTACATGACCACCAACACCTTCCAGCCCGATACCGGCTACCTGCGCACCTTCGTGGGCACCGGCGACAAGGAGAACCTGCTCGACAAGGGCAGCACGTGCCGGCTCTCCAACCCGCACGCCTGCGCGGCGCAGGGCTGCAGGGTGAACACCTCCGTGAAGGTGGAGCGGGGTGGCTCCGAGGCCTGGAGCTCCAGCGCGAACTTCCAGGACTTCCACTACGCCACCGGCGCGGCCACCGCCAACGCGGCGGGTGCCTCGTGCGGCGGCGCGCGGGCCACCTTGAGCTGGGACGTGGAGCCGGCCAACGGCTGCACGGCCGACAACCAGGGCTCCATCCAGTACACCTGCGATGGCGACAGCTCCTCGTGGAGCTGCCGCGAGACGGCCAACACCTGGACGGTGCTCAACTTCAACGACGCCGACCGGCCCTACCCGCGCCGCTTCTACGGCGTGTGGACTTATGGCGTGGCGCCGGACCGCACCTTCAACACCGACGCGGAGGCCACCGCCTATGACAACGTCCACTTCACCGACGGCCAGCTGGTCAACGTGGGCCAGTTCGACTCCAGCGGGCGCGTCATCGACAACGCCCAGCAGGAGGCGCCCTCCACGGGCAAGGGCTGGTACATCGAGTACGCCAACGGCAGCGAGGGCACCGGTAACAACGGCGCCCTGGTGAGCGGCTGCATGGTGTGGGGCTCCTTCGAGCCCAGCGGCAGCTCGGGCGCGGTGTGCTCCACCACGGGCACCAACAAGGCGCGCGTGTACCAGGCCAACTACGCCACGGGCCGGGCCAACTGCGCCGAGGGCTTCTTCACCCAGAGCACCAATAGCTGGGCGCGCTACGTGGAGTTCAACAGCGTGGCCAGCGCGCCCGAGCCCACCATGCAGCTGTCCGTGGGTGGCGGCCAGCTCTCGCGTGGCATCACCATCCTTGGGCCGAGCACTACGCCCACGGGCGGTCCGGGTCCGGGTCCGGGTCCGGGTGGCAGTGGCGGCGTGCCCAGCCTCGCCATCACCACCACCGAGGAGGGCGTGAAGTCGCTCTATCAGATCACCCTCGACGCCGAGGGCCACGCCTGCCGCCACGAGGGCAGCAACTGCGAGTGAGTTGAAGGCACCGTAGGGCTGAAAAGCAGAAGGGCTCGGAACCCACCGTGGTCCCGAGCCCTTCGTGTTTCAGCGGTGGTTCGCGCCGGGCCTTACTTGGCCGGAGTCGGAGCGGGGGCCGCGGCCGCGGCGGCCTTCGCCGCCTTCTGCGCCTCGGCGAACTTCTGGTTCAGCTCCATGATCTTCGACTTGAACTCCTCGTAGCGCGCCGCGTGCTGCTCCGAGCGGGCCTTCGCCTCGGCGGCCTTGTCCGCCTTCTTGACGTTCTCGCGCGCCTCGAGATCGGCCACGTCCTTCTGCACGCGCTCGTGCTCCATGTACTTCGTCATCACCACGCGCTTGTTGAGGTACGTGTTGGCGCTGTTCGGGTTGATGGCGATGACCTGGTCGTAATAGCCGAGCGCCTTCTGCAGGTGCTCATCTACCAGCGGGGCCGCCATGGAGCGCGCGCCGCCGCGCTGCGCGTAGATCTCCGCCAGCCAGCCCAGCGCCGTCTCGTCCTTCGGGTTGAGCTTGAGCACCTCGTTGAAGAAGCCCTCGGCTTCCGCCGCGCGCCCGCTCGTCATGTGCAGGCTGGCCAGGCTGCTGTACACCTCGGCCTTGGCGACCGGGTCGGTCTTGAACTCCAGCAGCTTGTTGAGCGACTCCAGCGCCCTGTCCGTCTCACCCACCTGCATGTGGGCGAAGGCCTTCTTCTCCCAGACCTTCTCCTGCTTGGGATCGGCCTGCAGCGACAGCTCGTACTCCGCCGCCGCCTGCTTGAACTCCTTCTTGCTGAGGTGGTCGCTGCCCTTGACCCGGTGGATCTTCGCCGGATCCGGCGGATCCTCGCACGCCATCGTCCCCGACAGGGTGAGCATTCCCAGCAGCAGCCCCACGCTTCCCAGCTTCTTCATGAACATGCCTCTCGAGCGGTGCCGGTCATGCGACGGATGGACGCGGCACGGTTTGCGCGCGCGGAGCATACCCGAAGTCGCTCGCCGCGCGATGCCGTCGTCCTACCTGCCAGGAGGGCAGGCCCCGGCTCCGTGGGACGGAGAGCCGGGGCTTCACCGAGGGTGCTACGACTTGTCGCCTTGGTAGTCCGCCCAGTAGACGTCCGGCAGTGGGTTGGTGCCCCGGTCGCTGCGCGGCCCGTCTCCATCTGGAATGTCGTTGATGCCCCCGGCACGGCGCTCCTCGTCCTCGTCCTCCTGCTCCGTGCTCTTGCGAGAGCCGGTCTTGTCCTGGACGGGGGCCTTCGTGCCCTCCCGGGTGGCGGGCTCGGAGTGACGCGTGTCCGTCGGTCGCCCGAACATGTCCTCGGCTGGCTGGGCTGTAGGCTGCTTCAAGTCCTTCTTCGCCATGATGGAAATCCTCCCCAGGACACAACGGTCATGGCGGGACCGGCGGACCGCAAGCTGTCCTCCCTACAGGGCCCCAGGGCAGGCAGGCAGGCACGGGCCGCGCTCCCTCAGGCGCGGGGGGCTTGCTCGGGGGACACTGGCACGCGCGGCAGGCGCAGGGTGAAGGTGGTGCCCCGCTCGCGCGAGGACTCCACGTCCACCCGGCCGCCGTGCGCCTTCACCACCTCCGAGACGATGTAGAGCCCCATGCCCAGGCTCTCGCGCACCACCTCCTGCGCGGGCTTGCCGTGCCGGAACGGCTCGAAGATGTGCGGCAGCAGCTTGGGGTCGATGGGTGGGCCCTCGTTGTGGATGTGGACCTCCAGCACGCTCGGGTTGGTGCCTCGGCTCACCACCTTCACCCGCGTGCCCGGCGTCCCATGGCGCAGTGCGTTGTCCATCAGGTTGGCCAGCGCCTGCCGCATCCGCTGGGTGTCGAAGTCTCCCTGCCCATCTCCCTGCTTCTCCAGCACCAGCTCCCGGTCCACCCACAGCGCGCCCACCTCGTGGGCGATCTGCTCGCAGACCTGGTGCAGGTCGGCCGGCTCGTGCGCGAGGTTGAGCCCCTGGGTGAGCCGCGTCTGCGAGAAGTCCATGAGCAGCTTGGTGAGCACCTCGATGCGCCGCGCGCTGCGCAGCACCCGCGTCAGCATGTTTACCGTCCACCCCTCCAGCCCCGGGCGCCGGAGCGCATGGCTGGTCGAGGCCAGGATGGCGGCCAGCGGGCTGCGCACGTCGTGCCCAACGATGGAGATGACGCGCTGCTGGAACGCCGCCGCCTCCAGCAGCCGCTTCCACGAGCGCAGGAGCATGAAGGCCAGCGCTCCGGACAGCACGATGGAGCCGCCCACCGCCACCGCCAGCAGCGTGAAGGACCGGGAGGCGGTCTTGGCCGCCGTGCGCTGGGCCTCCTCCAACTGGTGCTCCTTCGTGCGCTTGAGCGTCGCCAGCGTCGCGTCCAGCTCGTCCCGGTCCGGTTGGACCTCCAGCTCCAGGTGTCGCCCGACCTCCGCCGTGTCGAGCCCTTGCTTGCGGCGCTCGATCAGCTCATCCAGCTTTTGACGCAGCGCGGCCTCGGTCTCCTCGACGCTCGCCAGCAGTTGTCGCTCCTCCTCCGTACGGGCGCGGGACTCGAGCACCTCGAGCTGGCGGGTCTGCTTCTCCTGGGTCTGCGGGCGGTCACGGAGGAAGCGCTCGCTGCCCGTCAGCAGGAAGGAGCGGGCCTTGCGCGCGGCGCGTTCATGGGTGGAGACGAAGCCTTCCAGGAGGATCAGATCCTCCGAATACTGGGCGATGACCTCATCCTTGCGGTCCACCGTGTATCGCAGGAGGAAGGCGGAAAGGCCCCCCACCAGGATGACGAGGAGCGAGAGCGCCGCGAGGCCAGCGAGCAGGTGGCGCATCTCTCTCACGTGCCTCCAGGGAGGACACCGGGAGAGGCAGACCTGAGGGCAACGTGAGCGTTCACCTGGAGGCAACCCTATGCACTCCGAGGCTCCTTCCCCCAGGGCTCTTTTGCTTCGGCTTGCTTCTTCCGAACAATGTCTTCCGGAGTGTACGGAGGGCGGCTCGCCTGTTCGCCTACCTCTCGCACCAGCGCGGCACAGGGGCCCCCAAGGCGGAGGAGGAACGGCTACGCTAGGACGGAGAGCCTCTCCCTCCACATGATTCCTCCTCCCC
Source organism: Hyalangium ruber (assembly GCF_034259325.1). Lineage (NCBI taxonomy): Bacteria > Pseudomonadati > Myxococcota > Myxococcia > Myxococcales > Archangiaceae > Hyalangium > Hyalangium rubrum. Next base: position 222,554 of record NZ_JAXIVS010000014.1, read on the forward strand.
TGCCGCCCGATGAGCCCCGGCGCCTCCAGGCCCTCCATCGGTTGTGCCTGCTGGATACCCCTGCCGAGCTGCGCTTCGACCGCATTGTCCGCACCGCGGCCCAGGTGTTCCGCGTCCCCATGGCGCTCGTGTCGCTGGTGGACGGTGAGCGCCAGTGGTTCAAGGCGCGCGTCGGCCTGGACGGCGCGGACTCCACCTCCCGCAGCGTGTCCTTCTGCGGCCATGCCATCCTCACGCCCGACACCTTCGTGGTGCTGGATGCGCTGAAGGATCCGCGCTTCTTCGACAACCCATTCGTCACCGGCGCTCCGCACGTGCGCTTCTACGCGGGCCACCCGGTGCGCGCTCCGGACGGCAGCGCCGTGGGCACGCTGTGCCTGCTGGACTCCAAGGTGCGCGACTTCTCCGAGGAGCAGTGCAAGCTGCTGGTGGACATGGCCGCCTGGGTGGAGCTGGAGTTCAACGCCCTCACCGTCCAGGAGGCGCGCGCCGCGATGGCGCAGAAGGAGCGCTTCTTCGAGCTGTCCGTGGACATGCTCTGCATCCTCGGGCTGGAGGGGCGCTTCCGGCAGGTGAGCCGCGCCTGGCCTCGCACGCTGGGCTACGGCGAGGAGGCGCTGAACGACATGCCCCTGCGCGAGCTGATCCACGAGGAGGATCGGCCCGCGCTGGCCGCGTGGCTCGGCCAGGGGACGCAGGGTGGGCCCATGCCCCGCTTCGAGCACCGCTGCCGAGGCAGGGCGGGGGAGTGGCGCTGGCTGCAGTGGAGCGCCGTGGCCCAGCCCGAGGAGGGCATCCTCTATGGCGTGGCGCGCGACGTCACCGAGCAGAAGCGCCTGGAGGCCGAGCGCCAGCACGTGGAGCAGATGAAGAACGAGTTCGTCTCCACGGTGAGCCATGAGCTGCGCACCCCGCTCACCTCCATCCGCGGGGCGCTGGGGCTGCTGTCGGGCGGAGTGGCCGGGCCGCTGCCCTCCACCGCGGCGGACATGATCGACATCGCCCACAAGAACAGTGAGCGGCTCATCCGGCTGATCAACGACATCCTGGACTTGGAGAAGATGGAGTCGGGCAAGCTGGACTTCCAGCTTCGGCCGCTGGAGCTGGGCGCGCTGGTGGCGCAGGCGGCTCGGGCCCACGAGGGCTACGGGCAGGAGCGCCACGTGCGGGTGGAAGTGGCGGTGGAGGCGCCCGGCGCGCTGGCCCTGGTGGACGAGGATCGCTTCCTCCAGGTGCTGGCGAATCTCCTGTCCAACGCGCTCAAGTTCTCTCCGGCGGGGGGCGCGGTGGTGCTGCGGCTGGCGCGGCGCGGTGAGCGCCTGCGGGTAGGCGTGGAGGACCAGGGGCCGGGCATCCCCGAGGCCTTCCGCGCGCGCATGTTCCAGAAGTTCGCCCAGGCGGATGGCTCGGACTCGCGGCGCAAGGGCGGTACGGGGCTGGGGCTCTCCATCGCCCTGGCCCTCATGGAGCGCATGGGCGGCGCGCTGGACTTCACCTCCCAGCAAGGGGTGGGCACCACCTTCTGGGCGGAGCTGCCCGAGTGGCGCGAGGCGCCCTCCGAGAAGCCCTCCGAGTCACGGCCCGCGGAGGCGGTGGAGCTGCCCGAGGCCGTGCGCCCTCGCGTGCTGCACGTGGAGGCGGACGCGGACAACCGGCGCGTGGTGGCCGATGTGCTGCGAGGCGTGGCGGAGGTGGTGGCCGCCTCCAGCCAGGTCGAGGCCGAGGCCGCGCTGCGCTCGGGCTCCTTCCCGCTCGTCATCGCCGAGCCCGTGCTGCCCGAAGGCACGCTGCCGTTGCAGCCGCTGCTCCAGGCCGCTCCCGTGCTCCTGTTCTCCGTGCGTGAGGCCGCGCCCGAGGTGGCTCAGCAGGTGTCCGCCGCTCTGGTGAAGTCGCGCGCCTCCAACGCGGAGCTGCGCGCCGCCGTGCTCCGCCTGCTGCGGCCGGGGGCCTCCACGCCATGAGGCACGCTCTTCCCTCTCGAGGTACTCCATGACGATTCACAAGGTGTTGCTCGTGGATGACGAGGACGACATCCGCACCGTGGGCCACCTGAGCCTCAGCCGCGTGGGAGGCTGGCAGACGGTGCTCGCCTCCTCCGGCGCGGAGGCCGTGAGCAAGGCCGCCGCCGAGCGCCCGGACCTCATCCTCTTGGATGTGATGATGCCCGGCATGGACGGGCCCACCACGTTCGGACAGCTGCGCGCCCAGGAGGCCACCGCGCGCACGCCCATCATCTTCATGACGGCGAAGATCCAGAAGCAGGAGGTGGCGCGCTACCTGGAGCTGGGCGCCGTGGGGGTCATCGGCAAGCCGTTCGATCCGATGACGCTGCCCGCGGAGATCAAGAAGCTGCTGCCCTCCTCCTGAGCCGAAGCGCCATGGCGAACCCGACGCAGATGACGCCCCCGGGCGGTGGGACGTGGCTCTCCAAGCCCGCGGTGGGGCTGGCGGCGGTGGCGCTCGTGCTGCTGTGCGCCCTGTTCGCGCTGGACCGCCAGGGCCGGCTGTCCACGCATGACGCGTACCGCGTGCAGCTCACCCAGCTCCAGGTGCGCAGCCTCGAGCTGGAGAAGGACCTGCTGCGCGCCCGGCTGGAGCTGCCGGGGCATGAGGGTACTCCGGAGGATGAGTTCGCCGCGCTGCGCTCGCGCGCCGATGGGCTGCATGCCTTCCCCACCTTCCTGGACGAGGCGGGCCGGCGCCGGCTGAGCGGGCTGCTCGATGAATACACGCGCTCGCTCGCCGAGGCCGAGGCGCTGTTGGGCCAGGCCCGCGCGCGGGAGCTGAAGGAGGGGGTGAGCCAGCTGCTGGACTCCTCCTTGAGCCTGAGCGCCGAGCACGTGCTCTCCACCTACCTGGAGCTGTACGCCGCGAGCCTGGCGGAGGCCGAGCGCATGCGCATCGTCTTCTTCGTCGTGGCGCTGCTGCTGGGGGCGTACCTGGTGGTGATGCTGGTGCGGCTGGAGCGGGCGGGCGCCGCGCTCAACACGCTCAACGCGGAGCTGGAGCTTCGCGTGGGGGAGCGCACCGAGGCCCTCTCTTCGGCCAACGCGGAGCTGCGTGACAGCGAGGCGCGCAAGGCGGCCATTCTCGAGGGCTCGCTGGATGGCATCATCGCCCTGGACGAGGCCAGCCGCATCCTCGAGTTCAACCCGGCCGCTGAGCGCATCTTCCGGCTGCCCCGGGCCCAGGCTCTGGGGCGTGACTTCCTGTCGCTGGGGCTGGCAGCCTCTGTCACTCCCGAGCAGCAGCAGCGGGTGCGGCGCGCGCTGCGGGCGGACGCCGAGCCGGGCCTGGCCACGCGCCTGGAGCTGTCCGGTGTGCGCGCCGATGGGGATGTGTTCCCCTCGGAGTTCACCCTGATCCGCGTGGCGGCCGAGGGCCCTCCCCGCTTCACCGCCTATGTGCGCGACATCACCGAGCGCAAGGTGGTCGAGCGGATGAAGAGCGAGTTCGTCTCCACGGTGAGCCACGAGCTGCGCACTCCGCTCACCTCTATTCGCGGCTCGCTGGGCCTGCTGGAGGGCGGCATCATGGGGGTGCTGCCCGCTCCCGTGCTGGACATGGTGCGCATCGCCCGCACCAACACCGAGCGCCTCATTCGGCTGATCAACGACATCCTCGACCTGGAGAAGATGGAGGCGGGCAAGCTGGAGCTGCGCCTGCAGCCGGTGGAGGTGGCCGAGGTGGTGGAGAGTACCTTCGGCGGCGTGCGCGCCATGGCGGACGCGGCCAAGGTGGCGCTTCGCTCGGAGGCCGTCGGCGCGGGCCTGGTGCGCGCCGATAGGGACCGGCTCATCCAGGTGCTCACCAACCTGGTCTCCAACGCCATCAAGTTCTCTCCCGCGCAGGGCGTGGTGACGGTGCGGGCCTCGCGGGAGGCGGGTGGGCTGACGCGCTTCGACGTGGTCGACCAAGGCCCCGGGGTTCCGCCGGAGAAGCGCGGGCGGCTGTTCGGCAAGTTCCAGCAGCTCGACAGCTCGGACACGCGCTCCAAGGGTGGCACGGGGCTGGGGCTGGCCATCTCCCAGGCCATCCTCGAGCAGCACGGCGGCCGAATCGAGGTACACGGTGAGCAGGGCGCGGGCGCCACGTTCTCCTTTTCGCTTCCGGTGATGAAGGGGGACTCGGGCTCGCTGTCCATGGCTCGCGATGAGTCTCGCTATAACGTCCTGGTGGTGACGGCGGACGCGGAGGTGTCCTCGCTGCTGCGCGGGCTGCTGACCAGCGAGGGCTATCGCAAGCTGAGCGCCTCTTCGCTCTCCGAGGCGGAGAAGCTCATCGAGGCGGGCGCGCCGGACGCGCTGGTGTTGGAGCCTCGGCTGCCGGATGGGGAGGGGCTGGAGTTGGTGCGCAGGCTGCGGCAGGAGCCGCGCACCCGCGAGCTGCCGGTGGTGATGATGGCCGAGCGCACCTCTGCGTCGGACGGGGGCGACACGACCCGGGTGGAGTGGGTGGGGCGGCCCTTCGATGAGACGCACTTCCTCCGGGCGCTGCGCTACGCGGTGCGCGTGCCCGGCCCGGCGCGGGTGCTGGTGGTGGATGACGACGCGGATCTGCGGCGGCTCCTGCGCATGCGCCTGGAGCGGCTCGGCATGGCCTGCATCGAGGCGGAGAATGGCGAGCGCGCGGTGGAGCTGGCGCGCGAGGTGCCTCCGGACCTCATCGTCCTGGATGTGATGCTGCCCCGGCTGGATGGCTTCGAGGTGGTGGACATGTTGCGCCAGAGCAAGTTCCGCGGCACGCCGCTCATCGTCTTCACCGTGCGGGAGCTGTCCTCCACGGAGCTGCGTCAGCTCACGCTCGGAATCACGCGCTACTTCCCCAAGAAGGCCGGGGCCGAGGTCGAGCTCGTTGACGCGGCGGCGGAGCTGCTCACCGGGCTGCTGGAGGCGAACGCGCCCCGCAAGGTGGCCTCATGAGCGGCGGGAGGGTGCTCTTCCTGGAGCAGGACGGGCAGCTCCAGGTGCTGGTGCCCGCGTACCTGCGGGAGCGGGGCTACCAGGTGGAGTCCGCTCGCAGCGTGCAGGAGGCTCGGAGCGTGCTGGCGCGCACGGCGGTGGACGCGGCCGTGGTGGACGGGCTGCTGCCCGGGACGGTGGGCATGGACTTCGTCCAGGAGCTGCGCCAGGCGCGGCCCGCATTGCCCATCCTCTTCGCCTCCGGCTTCTGGAAGGACGTGAAGGTCCGAGAGCAGCGGCTCAAGCAGCTGCGGGTGACGCGCATTCTTCAGAAGCCGTACACGGTCCAGGAGCTCTTCGTCTGGGTGGAGCAGGCGCTGGCGATGCCCAAGCCTCTGCTCCCGGTGCCCGCGCCGCCTCCTGCCACGGGGGTGCCGGCGGACCTGGCGGCGGAGCTGGCGGCGCTCAATGCCGAGTATGGCCGGCAGCTCGAGCCGAGGCTGGCGACGGTGAAGGCTCAGGTGGAGCAGGCGCGGGGCGGTTCTCGCGAGGCGCTGGAGGCGGCGTACAACGGTGTCCACAAGCTCCACGGCTCGGCGGGCTCGTTCGGCTTCGCCTCGGTGGGCGTGGCCGCGGGACGCGTGGAAGCGCAGCTCAAGCCGGTGCGCGCGGGCGCCTCTCCGGACTGGAGCGCCATCGAGGCCGCGTTGCGTGAGCTGCTCGCGGTGGGCGCTTCGGCTGTCGCGCCGCCGGCTCCCGCGCAGGAGCCAGCGGGGACTCCGGAGTCGGGCGGTGCGGCGGAGTCCGCCTCGACGGTGAGCGCGCCGGGCACGGTGCTGCTGCTGGACGAGGACGCGGAGTGGTTGGCCGAGGTGGAGCGGATGGGCCAGGCGCAGGGCGTGCGCGTGGTGGTGGCCCTGGGGGTGGAGGAGGCGCTGGAGCGGACGCGCGCGCAGTGGCTGGACGGGGCGCTGCTGCACGTTCACCTGGGCGAGCCGGAGGGCGGCTTCGCGGCGGCTTCGCGGCTTCGGAGCGAGGAGGCGCTGAGCTCGCTGCCGCTGGCCTTCTTCAGCGCGGACGGCGACTTCGCGCACCGGGTGGCGGCGGCCCACGCGGGCGGCTCGCTGTACCTGCCCAGGCCCTTCTCACCGGTGGACTTCACCGGAGCGGTGGAGCGGCTGGTGGCGGCCCGGCGCCCCGAGCGCTCGCGGGTGCTGGTGGTGGACGACAACCCCGAGTCCCTGCGCGGGCTGCGCCAGGCGCTGTCGGGCCAGCAGGTGGAGGTGCTCTGTCTGGAGGACCCCTACCGTCTGGTGGAGGCGCTGGCCGAGCACCGGCCGGACCTGTTGTTGCTGGACGTGGAGCTGCCGGGGCCGAGCGGCTTCGACTTGTGCCGCATCGCCCGCTCCATGCCCGAGTGGCAGCAGTTGCCCATCCTCCTGCTCACCTCGCGCCAGGGGACGGAGTTCCGCGTGGCGGCGTTGGAGGCGGGCGCGGATGACTACCTCGCCAAGCCGGTGCTGAAGGAGGAGCTGGTGGCGCGCATGCGCTCGCGGCTGGAGCGGGTGCGGCTGTCGCGCGAGCGCTCCGAGCGGGATGCGCTCACGGGCTTGCTCCTGCGCCGGCCATTCGTGGACAGCGTGCGCACGCGCCTGTCCGAGGCCGAGCGCCAGCACCGGCCGCTGGCGCTGTGCTTCCTGGATGTGGATCACTTCAAGCGGGTGAACGACACGTACGGGCACCTGGCGGGAGACCGCGTGCTGGCGCGGCTGGGGCGGCTGCTGGCCACGCGCTTCCGCAGGGAGGACGTGCGCGGCCGGTGGGGCGGCGAGGAGTTCGTGGTGGCGCTGATGGGCGAGACGGCCGAGAGCGCGCGCGACATCCTCGCGCGCACGGCGGTGGAGCTGGCGCGCATGGAGTTCGAAGGGGAGCGCGGTGAGCGCTTCCACGTCGCCTTCAGCGCCGGCATCTCCGAGGCGCCTCGGGAGGGGGCCACGGTGGAGGCCCTGCTCAAGGAGGCGGACACGCGCCTCTATCGAGCCAAGGCGAACGGGCGCAATCGCATCGAAGTCTGAGGAACTTCTTACAGGCGCGGGGCTGCAATTTCTTCTAGTCGCGGACCGGGTGATCCACGAAAGGGGCCATTTCCCAAGCGGGCAGCCGGGCGCGTGGCTTGCAAAACCGATGGGTCGACTTCGGAGAGCCCACCATGTCCCGCACGCGCACACGTCTGACTCCGTACTACCGCATCGACCTCTCGCCGGATGCCTGGCACGAGGTGGGGTGTGTGACAGCGGATGACTTCCTGGTGCTCCAGGGGGTGATGGATCTGCTGGCGGTGGAGGGCACGCCGTACGAGCAGGGCCTGGGCCCGCACTCCGTCACGGTGTCGGGCTTCGAGGTGCATTACACGCGCGATGACGTGGCGCGCACCCTCACGTTGCACCGGGTCGTACGGACGCACGCGGAGGCGGCCGCGGCCTCGTAACCCTCTTTAGGAATCGGAGATCAGGCCGGCGACGAGGGCCGACTGCCGGGCGTCGGCGATGGCTGCCTGGATGCGCTCCGACTCGGGGAAGACCTTTTCCGCCTGGGCGCTCAGTGCCAGGGCTTGAGGTAGTCGTCCTTCCATGGAGTGAAGGCGGATGAGCCCTGCCCACGCATCCTCGAGGCTTTCCAGCGCCTTGGACGCGCCTTCTTCCAGGAGCTTGCAGGCCTCGTCGGGCGACGCCCGGTGGGTATCCAGGAAGTAGGCGAGTTCGATGAGGGAGTCGGCGCTTCGATTCGAGACCTGGACGGCGTGCTCCAGCAGCCGGTGGACCTCGGCCAGCATCTCTTCGACGTCGACGCCTGGCTCGTCCGCGAGGCGCAGCAGGCGGGCCAGTTCCAGGAGGTTGGGAGTGAAGGCGGGGCAGGCCTCCACCAGCTCCCGGTGGAGCTTCAGTTGATCAGCGGAGCCTCGCGGCTCCTGACGGGCCGCCTCACGGAGGGCTTGGAACTTCGCCAGCAAATCTTGGGGGCTGAGGTGGGCCATGACGCGCTCAATCTCCCCGTTTCTCCATCAACCCTGTACGCCTGGATGCCGAAGGTGAACAGCCCCGCGAGCAGCAGGCTCCAGCGCATCCGGGGCTCCTCTAAGCCCAGGCTCAGGAGGAGCGGGGCGGCAACAGGCGGGTGACGCGCGCCAGCAGCGTGTGGATGGAGAAGGGCTTGGCCACGAAGTCCGCGGCGCCCTCGCCGTACAGCTTCAGCACATCCGCGTCCCGCACACGCGCCGAGAGCACCAGCGCCTTCACGGGCGAGGAGGCCTCGCGCAGCGCGCGCAGCACGTCGATGCCCGAGCGCCGGGGCATATGCACATCCAGCAGCAGCAGATCCACTGGCGTGAGGTTGGGGTTGAGCAGACGCGTCAGCGCCTCCTCGCCGTCCTCGGCCGTCTCCACCACGTAGCCCTCCTGCTCCAGCAGGCGCTGGAGCACCCGGCGCAGCGCGGGCTCGTCATCCGCCACGAGGATGCGGTGCGAGCGAGGCTGTCCCGCCGCTCCTGGCTCCGTCGGGCGCGGAGTCGGAGGCACGCGCGGCGCGACGCTGGCCGGAGTCTCTCCGGTAGGCAGGCGGATCGGCGGGAACGTGGGGGCACTGCCCGAGGGCCGGGTCGGCGGCGGAGCGTGCGGCTCGGGGCGCGCGGTAGGAGCGGGGCGCGTCGCCGGCGGCTGGACGGCCGGCAGCGAGGAGTGGGACGGAGTCTTGGACGGAGTCGCGAGGGCGGGCCGTGAGCCGGACAGGGCGGAGCCCTCCGTGCGCGGCGGCATGCTGGGGCGCTCGAGCCGGGAGGCATCCGAGCCGCGTCCCAGGTTCAGCTCGGCGGCGGTGAGCAGCGCCTGCGCGCCCATGCTCGGCTGCGCCCGGTTGTCGGCCACCCCGAGCAGGGCATCCGCCGTGCCCGGAGGCGCCTGGAGGAACGCCTGCAGCGCGCGAGCATCCTCGCCGGCGCGCACCAGCGCCAGGGTGCGCTCATCCCAGCGTGCCAGCACGTCACTGGGGCGCAGCCGGGGCGTCAGCCGCGCGGAGTGCTCGGTGAGGGCCTCCGGCTTGGGGAAGCGCAGCAGCGCCACGGCGACGGGCGCGGTGCCCGACTCCAACTGTCGCGCCAGCGTGCGCTGCAGGGCGTGCGCGGAGGCCAGGCCCGTGGTCGCCTCCTTCTCTGCGGCGGCGCGCAGCAGGGCCCGGCGCTGCAGGTGGGCCAGCACGCGCACGCGCAGCTCGGCGGGCTCCACGGGCTTGATGAGGTAGTCGTCCACGCCGAGCTGGAAGGCGCGCACCCGCTCCGAGGTGGCATCGCGGGAGGTGTGGAAGACGACGGTGAGGTTGCGCCAGGCCGGCTCGCTGCGAAGCTGGGACAGCAGGTCGAACCCATCCAGCGCGGGCATGGCCACATCCAGCAGGAGCAGGTCCGGGTGGTGGCGCTGCAGGCTGGAGAAGAGGTTGCGCGCGTCGGAGAGCGTCACCACCTCGAGGCCCGCGGCCTCCAGCACGGCGCGGGCGGCGGCGAGCACGGCGGCGTCATCATCCACGGCGAGCACGCGGAAGCGCGTGGGGCTGGTGCGCTGGAGCGAGGCCAGCTCGCGGGCGAGCGCCGGGGCGGGGGTGCCCAGCGAGAGCACGGCGTCGGTGCCCTCCCGAGGGCCGTTGCGGGCCTCGGAGGCGGACAGCAGCTGGACGAGCAGCGGCGGCGAGCCGGTGGAGCGCAGGGCCGAGCGCAGCGCGGGGGAGACGGCGGGGCCGACCACCACGCGCTCCACGGGCCGGTCGGCGGTGAGCAGGCGGACGGCCTCCTCGTCCGAGCCGGCGTGGACGCCGTCCATGCCGAAGGAGTCCAGGTTGCGGATGAGCTCGGCGGCGAAGTGGGCATCCGACAGGCGTATCAGCACGCGGGGCCGGTGGGGCACGACGGACAGGGTGCTCGGGGGCTGGGAGAAGGCATCCAGCAGCGCCTGGAGCAGCACGAGGACGCGCGGGGAGAAGGGGGGCGAGTCGCCCTCGGCGAGCTTCTCCAGCTCGGAGGCGACGCGTACCACCTCGGTGAAGCCGAGGGTGCCGGCGGTGCCGCGCAGGCTGTGGACGCTCTGGGCGAACAGGGTGGCGGCGCCGGGGGTATGAGCCTTCCAGGCGTCGGCGTTGCGGCGTAGCTGGGCAAGCCGCTCGGGGGCACTGGAGCGGAAGCCATCGCGCACCGTCGCGAGGGCCTGGGCCATCTCTTCTGCGACACCACGCTCGGACATGGAAGACCGTAGGCTCGGGGTGAGGACGCCAGGGCGATCGCCCCGGCGTGACCCGCAGATTTAGCACGTCACGAGAAGAGTTGCCGGGACCTAAGAGGTGGGCGGAGGCGGGGTGCCCGGTTGCTCGCTATCACCGGGGAAGAAGGGCTCTCCTGGAAGGGCCGGAGGCGGGAGCGGGTAACTCCGCTTGATCGGGGAGCAGCCGGAGCGTCAGGCTTTGACGCATGAGTCCAAAGCCCTGCCCGGACGATGCGTATGCCTCCTGAACTGAAGGAGGTGCTCACCTGGGACGAGAACCGGCTGCGCGCGAGCGGCGAAGGCCTGGCGGTGCTGGTGGGCGCCGTGATGGAGGGGCCGGGGTCTGAGCGGACCTCGGCGCTGGAGGTGCTGGGCCGGGTGCTCGCGTGGAACCCACGCCGTGCCGCACAGCGAGAGCTGCCGAGAGGGCTGGAGACGCTGCTCGACAGCCCCGAGGTGGAGGTGCGGTGGGTGGGCGCGCGGCTGGTCGATGCGAGCCGCATGCCCGAGGCCATTCCGAAGCTGAGGCGCGGACTGGGGGATGCGGACGCGAGACTGCGCGAGGCCTGTGTGGGCGCGCTGAGAGAGGCGGAGCTGGGGCCCGAGGCGCTCGGTGAGCACCTGGACTCGGAGCGGGCCGAGGAGCGCGAGGCAGCGCTGGAGCTGGTGACCCCTCAGGTGCGCGAGGCGCTGCGACCGAGGCTGCTGCGGCTGCTTCGGGACTCGGTGGCGGCGGTGCGCTACCTCGCGGCGGAGCGGCTCGGAGTGGAAGCGGAGGCGCCAGAGGCGTGGGCGGTGACGCTGGAGGCGGCGCGGGAGGGCCGGGATCAGGATCTGCGGATCAGCGCGCTCGAGCGCCTGGCGCGGTTCGGGCCGCGAGCGGAAGCGGTGCCCGTGCTGCTGGAGCTGTTGAGGGCGGACCCGGACGACCTGGTGCGAGAGGTCGTCGCGGGGGTGCTCGAGGCGCTGGCGCCCCTGCATCCCGAGGTGGCGGAGGCACTGGTCCATGCGTTGAGGGACAAGGACCTCAGCGTGGCGGAGCGGGCGGCGATGTCCCTGTCCAGGCGGGGCGCGGCCACGGAGGCGGTGGTGCCGCGGTTGCTGGCGGCGTTGGAAGACCCCGCGGTGGATGAGTTCGTGCGCGGAGCGGTGGCGCTCGCGTTGGCGCGGCAGGGAGCGCGGGCCGTGGTGCCAGTGCTGGTGCGCCTGCTGAAGCAGCCCGATGACCACTTTCGAGCGCGCGGGGACGAGGTGACGGGATGGGGGACGGAGCCGCCGTTGAAGCTCCAGGCGGTGGAGGCGCTCGGGGTGCTGGGACCGCTGGCGGAGGAAGCGGTGCCGGTGCTGCTCGCGAGCCTCCGGACGGGCGCGGTCGAGCGCCAGCCCGCGGATGCCGAGGCCCTGGAGCGCATCGGCACGGCGAGGGAGGAGCTGGAGGCGCTCCTCTGTGAAGTCCTCCCTGGCGCCGAGGGCTGGAGCAAGGCGCGGATGCTGGCGGTGTTGTCGCGGGTGAAGCCCGAGCGGGACGCCTCGCTGCGGCTGCTGGTGAATGCGCTGGAGCACGAAGATGCGCGAGTCCGCACGCAGGCGCGGACGCACCTGTGGCGCGTGATGGGAGATCGACCCGAGAGCCTGGAGCGCCTGGAAGCCTTCACGCGCGGGGAGGACGCCACGCTCCGACACGCGGCCACCGAGGCGCTACGGATGTTGGGCCGGCCCACGGAGGGAGGCCTGGCATGGCTGGGGGGGCAGCTCTCCTCGGCGAACGAGGAGGAGCAGGAGCACGCCATCACGGAGTTGAGGACGCTGGGGCGCCGGGCAGAGTCGCTGGTGGACAAGCTCACGGGGCGGCGGCAACGGCTCGGCCCCCGGTCGCGCGCGGCGGTGCTCACAGTGCTGGGCCCGTTGAGCGGAGGGCGGCTCGACGAGGCACGGCGGGCGGAGCTGGCGTCGGGATTGGAGGACGAGGATGCGCGGGTGCGGGAGGCGGCACTCTGGGCGCTGGCGGACTTCACCGACGTGGACGCGCAGACATGGCAACGCGCGGAGGCGCGGCGGGAAGACCCGGAGCCGCAAGTGCGAGAGGCGGCGGAGGCGGTGCTCGGCAAGCACCGGGGCGCACGAACCGAAGAAGTCCCGAGCGCGGAAGCGCCCACGGCGCAGGCAGCCCAATCCCTCCAGCGGTTCACCTTCGCGCTCTACGCCGTGCTGAGAGAAGGCGAGGGCAACCGTGTCTTCTCGCCCCTGTCTCTCTTCACGCTGTTGGCCATGGTGATGCGCGGAGCGCGAGGCGGCACGGAGGAGGCGCTGCGAAGGGCGCTGCGCTGGCCCACGGAGCCGGAGAGGATCTCCCAGGCCCTGCAGTTCCTGAGCGCGAAACTACACCTCCCTACAGCCCAAGATGCGGTCCCGCATATAAAGGAGGGGGACGAGGGGGCGGCGCTGGTGTCGGCGAACGGCTTCTGGGGGCAGGAGGGCTACGCGTTTCGAGCGGAGTACCTGTCGGAGCTGGCGGAGCAGTTCGGAGTGACGACGCAGCGGGTGGACTTCGCGGGAGCACCGACGCAGGCGAGTGAGCGCATCAACACCTGGGCGCGGGAGCAGACGCGGGGCCGCGTTACGAACCTCTTCTCACCAGAAGAGCTGTCGGAGGCGACGCGGTACGTGATGGCGAACGCGGTGTACTTCCGTTCGCGCTGGGCGCAGCCCTTCTACGAGGGCACGCGGGAGGCGCCATTCCACCTGCTGGATGGGAGGGAGGTGGACGTGCCGATGATGAGCCGGGAGGGCCGCTTCGGCTACGCGAGAGGGTCGAGGTACCAGCTCATCGAGCTGCCCTACCGAGGCGGACAGACATCGATGGTGGTGCTGCTGCCGGACGCGGGCTTCTTCGAGCGCATCGAGCGGCTGCTGACGGCGGAGGGAGTCGAGGGGCTCCTGGCGAAGCGAACGCAGGAGGACTTCACGCTGAAGCTGCCGCGCTTCCACTTCGAGCAGAGCGTGAACGTGACGGAGCTGGCGGAGCGGCTGGGGCTCTCGGCGCTGTTCGGGGCCGAGGCGGACCTGTCGGGGATGACGCCGATGCGAGAGCCCTTCGCGGGCCAGCTCCGGCACGACGCGACCCTCACGGTGGACGAGGAGGGGACGGAGGCGGCGGCGGTGATGCGGGTGTACCACATGGGCGGAGTGCCGCAGGTGGTGGTGGCCAACCGTCCATTCCTGTACCTGATCCGGCACGAGGCCACGGGGGCGGTGTTGTTCCTGGGGCGGGTGATGGATCCGAGAGGCTCACAGCCACAGGGGAACGCGAGAGGGTGAAGGTGTAGCCTCGGGCGGGCGATGACGGTGACGAAGCTGGAGATAGCGGGGTACCGCTCGGTGCGGAGGTTGGTGTTGCCGGTGCATCCGGTGACGGTGGTGGTGGGGCCGAACGGGAGCGGGAAGACGAACCTGTACCGAGCGCTGTACCTGTTGCAGGCGGCGGCGGAGGGGCGGCTGGCGAGGACGCTGGCGGAGGAGGGGGGCACGCCGAGCGTGGTGTGGGCGGGGCCGAGGGAGCACAAGAAGCCGGTGCGGCTGACGGTGGGAGTGACGTTGGATGACGAGCTGGCCTACGAGCTGAGCTGCGGCATTGCGCCGAGTGACCCATCGGAGCCAGCGACCCTGTTCGTGTTGGATCCGGAGGTGAAGGAGGAGCACCTCTGGGTGCTGGTGGGAGGACGGCGTGGGGTGTTGATGGAGCGCAAGGACCGCACGGCCTTCCTGCGAGACTCGGAAGGAAAGCGGGTGACGTTCCCGACGCAGCTGTGGAGCGCGGAGTCGGTGTTGGATCAGCTCGCCGAGCCGCACCGTTTCCCCCGGCTGTCGGAGGTACAGCGGACGTTGAAGTCGTGGCGCTTCTACCACCAGTTCCGAACGGACCTGGAGTCACCGGCGCGGCAGACGCAGGTAGGAGTGCGCACGGTGGCGCTGTCGAACGACGGAAGAGACCTGGCGGCGGCGCTGGGAACCATTCACGAGATTGGCGACCGAAGGGGACTGGCGAAGGCACTGGACGATGCGTTTCCGGGCTCGGAACTGGAGGTGCAGGCGCCACAGGGACGTTTCAGCCTGCTCTTACACATGCCGGGCTTGAGCCGGCCGATGGCGGCGAGCGAGCTGTCGGACGGGACGTTGCGGTACCTGTGCCTGCTGGCAGCGCTGCTGAGCCCGAGGCCGCCGCCATTCCTGGCCTTGAACGAGCCGGAGACGAGCCTGCACCCGGACCTGCTGGGACCCCTGTCGCGCCTCATCGTGGAGGCAGCCAAGAACAGTCAGATCTGGGTGACGACGCACGCGGAGGCGCTGGCGGAAGCCATCTCCCGACGCACGGGCTACGAGCCGGTGCGGCTGGTGAAGCAAGGCGGGGCCACGGACGTGGAAGGCACGTCCAACCCAGAGGACTGAGCGCTCACCCGCCAGAGCCAGGAGCGAAGCGCGCCTCCAGTGCCGCCACCTTGGACAACCGGCGCACATGGCGCTCCTCGCCCGTGAAGTGCGCGGAGAGGAATGCCCGTACCAGCTCCTCGGCGAGAGCGGGGCCAACGACGCGAGCACCGAGCACCAGCACGTTCATGTCGTCATGTTCGACGCCCTGGTGAGCGGAGTAGGTGTCGTGACACAGGCCGCCGCGAACACCCGGGAGCTTGTTGACGGCCACGGAAGCACCGACGCCACTGCCACAGATGAGCAGGGCGCGGTCGGCCTCTCCCCGCCGCAAAGCCTCGCCAACCGCCTGGGCGAAGTCCGGGTAGTCGACGGGCTGGGGGCCATGGGTGCCCTTGTCGACCACCGAGTGTCCCAAGGCCTCCACCACGCCGCGCAGCTGCTCTTTCAACTCGAAGCCCGCGTGGTCAGCGCCCAGAGCGACGCGCAAGGTAGCCTCCTCGATTCAGAAACCTGTCTGACAACCAGACAGGTTTGGCCAGAGCGCGCCCCAAGAGCGCCTTGGACCCACGGAGTAAAAGGAGCCCGTGAGTCCAGGGAGAGCGGGACGGCCGGCGCGGGAGGACCCGTCCGCTGACGGGGGGCCCCGCGCCGAGACGAGGGACCCGCGACCTGCGTCCCCCATCCGTGAGCCCGTCTTCCAATCCGTGTCACCTACTTCCGTGCCTTGGCGATCGTCTCCTTGGCCACCTTCACCACGTTGTCCACGGTGAAGCCGAACTTCTGAAGCAGGTTCTTGAGCGGAGCGGATGCGCCGAAGGTGCGCATTCCCACGACGGAGCCGCGCAGACCCACCCAGCGCTCCCAGCCGAACGCGGCGGCCTGCTCCACCGCCACGCGAGCGCTCACGGAAGGAGGAAGCACCGAGTCCTTGTAGGCCTCGTCCTGCTGCTCGAACAGCTCCCACGAGGGCATGCTCACCACGCGCGCCTTCACCCCTTCGGCCTTGAGCTGATCATAAGCGGCGAGGCACAAGGATACCTCGCTGCCGGTGCCGATGAGGACGACCTCCGGAGCCCCCTCGCTGTCGGCGAGCACGTAGGCGCCCTTGGCCAACCCCGAGGCGGGCGCGTACTTGGTGCGGTCCAGCGTGGGCACCGCCTGGCGCGTGAGCACCAGCGCCACCGGGTGGTGCTTCTGCCGAGCGATGACGCGCCAGGCCTCGGTCACCTCGTTGGCGTCCGCGGGCCGCAGCACGATGAGGCCCGGAATCGAGCGCAGACCCGAGAGCTGTTCCACGGGCTGGTGCGTGGGCCCGTCCTCGCCCAGGCCGATGGAGTCATGGGTGAAGATGTGGATGGAGGGGACCTCCATGATGGCCGACAGGCGGATGGCCGGGCGCTCGTAGTCGCTGAAGATGAGGAAGGTGGCGCCGTAGCCGCGCAGCTTGCTCAGCGACAGCCCGTTCACGATGGAGCCCATCGCATGCTCGCGCACGCCGAAGTGGATGTTGCGCCCGGAGTGCTCCCCCGGCTTCATCGGCCCGGACAGGCTCAGGTACGTCTTGGTGGACGGGTTGAGGTCCGCCGAGCCACCCACCAGGAACGGGTGGTGCTTGGCCAGCGCGTTGAGCACCTTGCCGCTCGACTCGCGCGTGGCCACGCCCTTGGCATCCGCCGGGAAGCTGGGCAGCTCCGCGTCCCAGCCCTCCGGAGCCTCGCGCCGCTGCAGGCGCTCGAGCTGATCCGCCAGCGCCGGGTGTGCCTTGCGATACTCCGCGAGCGACTTCTCCCACGCCTCGCGAAGCTGCTTGCCCCGCGCGCCCATCCGCTCCTGGAAGCGCTCGCGCACACCGTCGGGCACCAGGAACTGCGAATCCTCGGGCCAGCCATAGTTCCGCTTGGCGCCCTTGAGCTCCTCGGCCCCCAGCGGCTCGCCGTGCGCGCTGGCGGTGCCCTCCTTTTTGGGCGCGCCGTAGCCAATCCGGCTGGTGACGATGATCAACGTGGGCTTGCCGCGCTGCTCCTTGAAGGTGCGGTACGCCTGCCCCAGCTCCTCCAGGTTGTTCGCGTCGGCCACGCGCAGCACGCGCCAGCCATACGCCTCGAAGCGCCGGCCCACGTCCTCGGTGAAGGCCAGGTCCGTGCTGCCATCGATGGAGATGCGGTTGGCGTCGTAGATCCAGCACAGGTTGGGCAGCTGCAGGTGCCCGGCGATGGAGGCGGCCTCGCTGGCCACGCCCTCCATCAAGTCTCCGTCACCGCACAGGGCCCACACGTCGTAGTCGAACAGGGTGAAGCCCGGCCGGTTGAAGTAGCCCGCCAGCCACCGCGAGGCGATGGCCATACCCACGCTGTTGGACACGCCCTGGCCCAGCGGTCCGGTGGTGGTCTCCACGCCGCTGGTCCACCGGTACTCGGGGTGGCCCGGAGTGACGCTGTCGAGCTGGCGGAACTTCTGGAGGTCCTCCATCGAAATGGCGGGTACCTCCTCCACGCGGTAGTCGCGGGTGACGCGCTTCACCCCGGCCAGGTGTAGCAGCCCGTACAGCAGCATGGAGGCGTGGCCATTGGAGAGGATGAACCGGTCGCGGTTGGGCCAGATGGGCTGCGCGGGGTCATAGCGCAGCTCCTGCTGCCACAACTGGTACGCCACGGGCGCCAGCGCCATGGGCGCGCCTGGGTGGCCCGAGTGGGCCTTCTCCACCGCATCGATGGCGAGGGTGCGGAGGGTGTTGATGCACTGCGTGTCCCGCGTGTCAGTCGTCATGGGTAGGAGTTCCTCGTCTGGCCCGTGCGTGGAGCGCACCATGCCGCAAGCGCGGCCCGAGCGCCGCACCAAACGCATGGAACCCAAGGCGTGGGGTGGGATGTCAGACCGGCTGCGTACACTTTCGCGACGAAATAGCCGGGGGGCTCGTTCGTTTCAGGAACGGGGCGGCTACTTCGTCGGAGTCGACGCTCTTTAGGGTCATGGGGTGGGAGTCATGGGGCATCTCTTCGTTCCTGCGGCGCTGGTGTTGTGGGTGGCGGTGGCGGTGGTGCGCATGTGGGCGACACCGCAGGTGCCTCCAACACCCGCTCCGGCGCCGCAGGAGCGTCAGTCACAGCAGCAGAACGAGCGCTGAAGCGGTTTCCCGAGGCAGCGCCTTCTCGGTCAGCAAGAAAGCACGGCCCCGGACACATGCGTCCGGCGGGTCTCAGGGCCTTGTCTGGCCATTTCAGGAACGAAGAAAAGGGCCCGTCAGGGCTGGCGGATATGGATTCAACAGGGGGGTTGGCGATGGTTCATCTGTTCATTCCCGCGGTGCTGGTGCTGTGGGTGGCGTGGGTGGTTCCGCGCTCCCGGCGGCGCAACCGTCGGTTCAAGGTCATCCGCGCTCGGTAGAAGCGCGCGGACTGGACGTAAACCAGGCCTCGGGGGTTTCCCCCCGGGGCCTTTTTTCTGACTCGGAGTGAAGCAGGGCTCACCACATCCGCGAGCAGCGGTGATATGTGCGGTGTATGTCATTCGAGAAAGCCCTCCGAGAGATGATTCAGCGTGAGCTGCAGCTCGCGCTCGCCCCGCTCCAGAAGTCCACCGGCCGGTTGGAGCGAGGGGTGGAGTCCCTCGGGGAGATCCGCCGCGTCACGGGCCAGCTCAAGCCCCTGCTCGGGCAGCAAGGCAGGATGGTGGCGCTCCAGCACGCGCAGGCCGTCGAGGCTCCCGCGCGCAAGGTCAAGGCGCCCGCCGCGAAGGCTCCGGTCGCGGCGCCTCCGGCGAAGAAGCGCGGCCGTCCCGCCCGTAGCACCGGTGCCCAGGCCTGCGCGGTGATCGGCTGCAAGCGGCCGGCGCGCTCCAAGGGGTACTGCTCGGCGCACTACCAGAAGCTGCGCCTGCTGGTGCGCACCAACCGCCGCCCGGCGGATTGGAAGGACGATGCCGCGCCCCAGTCCGCGCGCGAGGTGAAGCTGCCTCGGGGCCGCGCCGCCGCCCGTGAGCGCACGCCCGAGCCGGCCAAGCCGCGCGAGGCGCCCAAGCCCAAGGCCTGGGTGCGCAAGAAGGGCTCTCCGGGCATGGTCTCGCTGCACTAAGCCGCCCGCCTCCTTCCTGAGAGGGCAGGCGTGTTCACTCCAGAGCGAGGCCCTCGCCCCGGCGGCCCGGCGGCCCCACGCTGGTGTAACAAGAAGCGGGGCGGGGGACTGCGTGGAGGCCGTGGTGCTGGAGGAGAACGTCGCACCCCAAGCCGGCATCCTGCTGGTGGATGACCATCCCGCCAACCTCGTGGCGCTGGAGGCCGTGCTCGGCCCCCTCGGCGAGCGGCTGGTGAAGGCGGGCTCGGGGGAAGAGGCGCTGCGGTGCCTGTTGTCCGAGGACTTCTCCCTCATCCTGCTGGATGTGCAGATGCCGGGGCTGGATGGCTTCGAGACGGCCCAGCTGATCAAGGCCCGCGAGCGCACGCGCCACATTCCGCTGCTGTTCCTCACCGCCATCCACCGGGACGAGCAGTACATGCTGCGCGGCTACACGCTCGGGGCGGTGGACTACATGGTGAAGCCCTTCCCGCCGGAGGTGCTGCGCGCAAAGGTGAAGTCGCTGCTGGAGATGCACCGCCAGGGGCAGGCGCACTGGCGGTCGGAGGCAGTGCCGCCGCAACCCGCCGAGGAGGCCACCGCTCGGGGTACACAGGCCGAGGCGGTGCGGGGCCGGGAGTGGGAGCAGACGCGGGCCCAGAAGAGCGAGGTGATGCGGCTGATCACCGAGCAGGCCCCCTCGGCCCTCTTCGTCGTGGATGAGCAGGGCCATGCCTCCTTCATGAACCCCGCGGCGGAGCGGATGACGGGCTGGAGCTTGGAGGAGCTCCAGGGGCGGACGCTGCATGACGTGCTCCACTCCCGCCGCGAGGATGGTACGGCCCTGCCGCGCTGCGAGTGCGTCATCCTCCAGTCCCTCGAGCGGGGCGAGCCCCTGAAGGAGCACTCGGACGTCTTCCTGCGCCGGGATGGGAGCTTCTTCCCCGTGCGGTGCGCGCTGGGAATGCTGGAGCGCGGGGGGAGGCGGGTGGGCGCGGTGCTGGAGGTGCAGGACGTCACCGAGCGGGGCCGGAGCGAGCAGGCGGCGGTGTTCCTGGCGAAGGCGGGCGAGGCGATGGCCTCGTCGCTGGAAGAGGAGGAGCTGCTGGAGCGGGTGGTGAAGCTGTCGGTGCCGTGGCTGGCGGACTGGTGCGCGGTGGACCTGCGGGAGGAGGAGGGCCCCCTCCGCCGGGTGGTGGTGGAGCACCGTGAGCCGGCGAAGGCGGCCCTGGTGGAGGAGTTGGCTCGGCGCTACCCCATTCGCGAGACGGATGCGGTGGGGGTGGGCTGGGTGGTGCGCACGGGCGAGCCGGTGTGGAGCTCCGAGATGCCCGAGGCGCTGCGGGACCGGGTGGCGCGGGACGCGGGGCAACTGGAGCTGCTGCGGCAACTGGCCATCTGTTCCTACATCATCGTCCCGCTCAAGGCCTGGGGGCGGACGCTGGGCGCGCTGACGTTGTGCATGGCGGAGAGCCGGCGCCGCTACACGGCGGCGGACGTGCCGCTGGCGATGGACCTGGCGCGGCGGGTGGGGCAGGCGGTGGACAACGCGCAGCTGTTCCGCCAGGCGCAGGAGGCCATCCGCGTGCGGGACGAGTTCCTCTCGGTGGCCTCGCACGAGCTGAAGACGCCGCTCACGCCGCTGTCGCTGCGGCTGCAGGGGTTGCTGCGCGAGGTGGCCTCGCGGCCGGAGTCCCTGCAAGAGCAGCGGGTGGTGGCCAGCGTGGAGGCGGCGCGCCGGCAGGTGAAGCGGCTGTCGGACCTGGTCAACGGGCTGCTGGACGTGACACGGATTACGACGGGGCGGTTGACGCTGGAGCTGGAGCGGGTGGACCTGGCGGCGCTGGTGCGCGAGGTGGCCTCGCGCTTCCGGGAGGAGGCGGAGCGGGCGAAGTGCGAACTGGAGGTCCGCGCCGAGGGCCCGGTCGAGGGCCGGTGGGACCGGATGCGGCTGGAGCAGGTGGTGACGAGCCTGCTGAGCAACGCGCTGAAGTACGGGGCGGGCCGGCCGGTGCGCGTGGAGGTGGTCGCCGAGGGCGGAGTGGCGCGCCTGGTGGTGCGGGACGAGGGTATTGGCATTGCCCCGGAGCACCTGTCGCGCATCTTCGGGCGCTTCGAGCGGGCGGTGAGCGACCGGCACTACGGGGGCTTGGGGCTGGGGCTCTACTTCTGCCAGCAGATCGCCGAGGCGCTGGGCGGCAGGGTGGTGGCCCAGAGCGAGCCGGGGGCGGGGGCGACGTTCACGGTGGAGGTGCCGTGCGAGGGGCCCGGGGCTCCGGAGGAGTAGCCGGGCTCATGAGCCTGTCAGGCCGGGCAGCGGACGCGGGGGTTCCAAGCCAACACGGCAGGTTGCGCGGCCGTTGACAGACCTGCCGGGGGATGGGATTCGGGCGGCATGAGCGAGCAAGGCTATCCGGTGACCGTGGCGGTACGGCGCCCCGATGGGCGCGTGGAGCAGGTGCGAGTCGGCACAGCGTATAAGAGCGGTGACGGCTTCACGCTGAGCATGGGAGAGCTCTCCATTGGTGGCACGCCCGAGGCGGCCCCGGCTCCCGCGGCGCGTCGGGCCGCGAGTGGGGCAAGCGCCAGCAGCGGCGGTGGGGGCGGCGGCGGCGGCGGCGGCGAGGTGTTCCCCAACTACGGCCGCAGCAAGGGCGGCCCCATCCGCGGCGCGACGATGCAGGACCTGGAGTACTACGCCAACGGCGCGAGGCGCTCGCTGGGGGACCCGAGCAAGTCGCGCTGGCACGACAAGGAGCGCGCGCTGCTGGCGTCCATCGAGGCGGAGATTGCCCGCCAGCGCGGTGGCGGCGGCGGTGGTGGGGGTGAAGAGGACTACGGCGGCGGCGGTGGCGGCAGTGGCGGCATGGGCGACAACGAGCCGCCTCCGCACTCGGACGACGACAACATCCCCTTCTGAGCCCGGGTTCACCCCGCCGCGAGCTGAGGGCGCGAGGGTGCGGCGCAGGGCAGGGACAGGGTGAAGGTGGTGCCCTGGTCCCGGGCGCTGTGTACCTGCACGGTGCCCTGGTGGCTCTCGATGATGCGCCGGACGATGGGCAGCCCGAGTCCGGTGCCGGTGGCGCGCGTGGTGAAGAACGGCTCGAAGATGCGCGCCTGGACTTCGGGGAGCATGCCCGGGCCCGTGTCGGAGATGGAGAGCTGGAGGCGCCCGGCGCCCGCGTACACCTCGGCCGAGAGCTTCACGGTGAGGGTGCCTGCCTCGGGCATGGCCTGCAGGGCATTGGTGAAGAGGTTGGTGAGGGCGACGTGGAGCAATTGCGTGTCCACCAGCGCCAGGGGGAGCCCGGCGGCCACCTCTCGCCGCACCTTCACCCGCTCCTCGCTGCGCTGAGCCCGGAGCGCCGCGCTCAGGGCACCCTCCACCAATAGGTCCAGCGGCTCGGGCCGGGGGCGGGGCTTCACCGGGCGCGCGAAGTCCAACAGCCCATGCACCAGCTCATCCAACCGGTGGACCTCCTCGGTGACGATGTCGAGCAGCGAGGACTCCTCGGGGTTCGGCTTGCCACCGAGCAGGTGGCGCAGGGCGGACACGCAGTTGGCGATGACGGCCAGGGGGTTGCGCACCTCGTGGGCCACGGTGGCGGACAGCTCGCCGAGCGCGGCCAGGCGCTCGCGCTCCACCAGCTCCGCCTGGGTCTTGGCCAGCACCTCCAGGGAGTGGCGCAGCTCCTCGTTGAGCGCGCACACCTCGAGCTGGGCGCGGCGCCGCTCGCCGAGCGCGGCCGACAGCAGCAACCCCGAGAGGCTGGCGGTGCCGAGGAAGGACTGGAGGAAGGCCAGGTAGTGCGAGGAGGCGACCGCGGCGAGCGTGGCGAAGGGGCCCCAACCCTGGGAGGTGTGCCAGATGGCGATGAGCGAGAGCAGCATGGTGGCCGCGCTGGCGCCTCGGGCCTCGAAGCGCACGGCGGCCCAGAAGATGAACGGGAAGGCGAGGTAGCCCAGCGGGTGGAAGACGCTGCCGGTGGGACCTGGCAGGCCGCCGAAGACGAGATGCGTGGCCACGCTCAGGGCGACCAGGAGCGCGACCAGCTCCGCCACGCGCCATCGGCTCCAGCCCTCGAGGCCGCGCCTCCAGGAGAGCAAGAGCGGCGTCACCACCAGCACGCCCATCGCATCCCCCAGCCAGAACACCCGCCAGTGGTACCCGTAGGTGTCCCAGGAGGATTCACCCAGGAAGGTGAGCGCGGTGAGGGAGAGTGTCGCATTGAGCGCGGGGCTGAGCAGCGCGCACAGCACGAGCAGCCCGAGCAAGTCTCTCACCCGGTGCGGCTCGGGCTGGGGGCCGGCGAAGCGGCGCAGGAGCAGGGCGCCGATGAGGGACTCCAGGGCGTTGCTGCTGGCGACGATGAGGTTGGAGAGCCTCCAGGGGTGCTCGGGCAGGAAGACGGGCGGCTCCAGGAGGATGGCGGCGAGCAGCAGGGCCGGCCAGTGCCGCCGGGGCGACAGCAGCAGCGAGGCGAGCAGGACGCCACTGGGCAGCCACACGGAGGTGGGCTGATCCACCTCGGCGCTGAAGAAGCGCCCGAGCCGCACCGCGGCGGCATACAGCACGGCGAAGAGAGCCAGCCGGGCCAGCGGATGCCAGCGTGGGAAGGCGGATTCGGTTGATGTCACAAACCCCCCCACGGCTGCCGCGAGTGGTGCGCGTTGGGAGAGAGGCTCCTCTCTTCGCGCGGTCCCACGCCCGGGAAGAATGACACGGAGAGGGCCGCTGCCGGAAGGTGGTAAGAGGGTGCTTCATGTCTCAGACGCAACGCGCGAGGCCTTCGGACTACGAGCCACTCAGGGGTGCGGTGTTCGAGTCAGGGGTGCGGCCTTCACGGCGAGTGGGCGCCGTGTTCGCCGTAGGGGTGGCCGCGGCGCTGGTGACGGTGCCCTTGGCGCTGGGGTTGGGCATCTGGGTGGGCTCGCTCTCCTCCAAAACTTTGGTGGCGGCGCCGTCGGCGCTGCTCGGGGTGTGGGTGCTGCCGCCACTGGCAGTGGTGGCCGCGGAGGCCTGGCAGGGCCGTCGCCAGGAGTCGGGGCGCACCCGGGTGGGAGTCCCCCTCGCGGCGGCGCTCGGGGTGCAGCTCTTGGTGCTGATGGGCGCGGTGCTGGTGGGAGCCTCGGCACACGTGCTGGGAGACGCGATGCTGCTGACGCTGGTGGAGGCCGTACTGCTGCCCGCGGTGGTGAGCCGAACGGTGTGGCGGGCTCCATGAAGCGGAACGCGAGCCCCATGTCCCCCGCGCCGAGCTTCCTCCTGCTGCTCGCACTGGTGCTCCTGGCGCCGGGCCAGGCGAGCGCCACCTGCCCCGAGCGCGCCAGTTGGCCCACGCGGGACTGGCCCCAGGGAGAACTGCCGGCGGGGCGTGAGCAGGCGCTGAAGGCCTTCGAGGAGTACGCCTTCACGCTCACGGGAGCCGACGCGGAGCGCAAGGGCATCCGCACAGACGGGGTGCTCATCATTCATAAGGGGCGCGTGGTGTACGAGCGCTACGCGCGAGGCTTCGACGCCAGTCGCCGTCACCTGGGCTGGTCCATGTCCAAGAGCGTCACCAACGCGCTCACGGGGCTGGCGGTGGCGCACGGGGCGCTGACGGTGGACGACTCCATCTGCAAGTACGTGAAGGCGACGAACGAGGCCGCGTGCGCCATCCAGGTTCACCACCTGCTGGAGTTCGCCTCGGGGCTGGACTGGAAGGAGGCCTACGAGAACGGGCCGCTGCAGGGCTCCTCGGTGCTGGCGATGCTCTACGGCGAGGGGCGCCGGGACATGGTGGGCTTCATCACCTCGCACCCGCTGCGGGACGCGCCGGGCACGAGCTGGGAGTACTCCTCGGGAGACACCACGCTGCTCGCGGGGGTGGTGGGCGCGGCGATGAAGCCGAAGCTGGGCGAGGGGTGGGAGTGGAAGCTGTTGATGGATCCGGTGGGAGTGCGCAGCGCGGTGTTCGAGCGGGACGGGCAGGGCGTGCTGGTGGGCTCCTCGCTGATGCACGCCACGCCGCGCGACTGGGCGAAGCTGGGGTTCCTCTTCCTCAATGACGGGTGCTGGGAAGGCCAGCGCCTGTTGCCGGAAGGGTGGGTGGCCCGGTCGGTGGCCGTCTCCGAGCCGCTGAAGCTCAAGCGCTTCGAGTGGGACCCGGGAGATGTGCAGGGCCGGCAGTTCTGGCTCAACCGCCGGGTGCCAGGAGTCCAGGAGGAGAAGCCCTGGCCAGACGTGCCCGAGGACGCCTTCGCCATGCGCGGACACTGGGGGCAGTCGGTCACCCTCATCCCCTCGATGGACCTGGTGGTGGTGCGCATGTCGGATGACCGCCAGGCAGGGGCCTTCAAGCTGAACACCTTCCTCGCGCGGGCCATCGCCCTGGTGGAGGGCACGCCATGAAGCGGGCGCTCATCCTGGGAGCCGTGCTGCCGCTGCTGGCCTCGTGCGAGAGCAAGGGCCGGCGGCCATACGACAACAATGACCTCCAGTTGGTGACGGCGTACACGGCCAAGGACGCGTGCTCGTGCCTCTTCGTCATGGAGCGGGACGAGGCCTTCTGCCACGCCTTCGTGCAGGCGAGCCCAGCCGTGGCACGCCTCCGCATCGACACCGAGAAGAAGGTGGTGCGCAGCACGGCGCTGCTGCTCTGGGGGGCCAGCGCCCGCTTCGTGGATTCGCGTCAGGGCTGCGTGCTGGAAGAGTGAGCGCGGGCGCTCAACCCTTCCACAGCCCGTGACGGCGGGCCCTTCGCCCCAGCGTCACCGGATCCATGCCCAGCGCGGTCGCCGCGCGCCGCAGCACATTGCCGTGCTGCTCCAGCGCCTCGCGGATGAGGTCGCGCTCCACCTGCTCCATGCGCGCCTTCAGCCCGCCTTCCACCGAATTGCCGGCCGGGCGCAGGTTGGCGACCAGCGCCGGAGGCAGCAGCCGCCGCGTCACCATCTCTCCCGGCTGGGACAGCAGCACCGCGCGCTCCATCACGTTGCGCAGCTCGCGCGCGTTGCCCGGCCACACATAGCCGAGCAGCGCCTCCTCGGCGTCCGGGGCGATGCCGCTCGCCGAGCGCTTCAGCGTCCGGTTGAACATCTCCAGGAAGTGCCGCGCCAGCGAGAGGATGTCATCGGCGCGCTCGCGCAGCGGCGGAATGTCGATGGTGAAGCTGTTGAGCCGGTAGAAGAGGTCCGCCCGGAACCGCCCGGCGCGCACCTCCTGGGCGAGGTCCCGGTTGCTCGCCGCCACCACGCGCACGTCCACGTGGCGCACCTGGGTGCCGCCCACCGGCCGCACATCCCCGCCCTCCAGCACGCGCAGCAGCTTGGCCTGGAGGTTGGGCGTGGTGTTTTCGATTTCATCCAGGAAGATGGTGCCGCCGTCGGCCAGTACGAACAGGCCCGGGTGGTCGGCCACCGCGCCGGTGAAGGCACCCTTCACGTGACCGAACAGCTCGCTCTCCAGCAGCGTCTCGGTCAGCGCGCCGCAGTCCTGCACCACCAGCGGCACGTCCCCGCGGCCACTCATCCGGTGGATGATGCGCGCCAGCACCTCCTTGCCCGTGCCCGTCTCGCCCTGCAGCAGCACCGCCACCCGGTGGGGGGCCGCCACGCGCACCAACTCCATCACCCGGTGCATCGCCGGGCTGGAGAAGCCCGGCCCCTCGCTCCCCGACGGCGCCGGCGTCGCGGGCCCGCTGGTGAGCGCCCGTTCGCGCAGCAGGTTGCGCTCCAGCTCCAGCCCCATGCGCCGCTGCTCCGTGCGCACCCCGTACTCGCGCCCCGCGTCCAGCACGGCCTGCCGTACCATCTCCTCGTCCGGCGCGGGCCCCAGCGCGCGAAAGAGGCTGCCCGAGTTGAACAGGCCGATCAGCCGCTCCGGCGGCGCGGGCGCGCAGTAGACGATGCGCGCCGCCATGTCGCTCGGAGGCGTAGTGCCCGTGGTGTCCACCTCGTCCATGCGCCGCGCCGACAACTGCTCCACCAGCGCCAGCGCCTGCACCTCGTCCCACCCGGCCACCAGCAGCACGCCCACGTCTCCGCGCGTGAGCAGCGCCTGCACCTCCAGGGGCGTCTGCGCGAAGCCCAGCCGCGCGTGCCCCTCCAGCGCCGCGCGGATGATGCGCATCTGCGAGTCGGCCGCGTAGGCCACCGCCACATGCAGCGCGCTCTCCAGCAGGTAGCGCACCAGCGTGACACGGTCGGAGCCCTCGAAGGCCCGGAACGCCACGCCCAGCGCCGTCACCGTCTCGCCCTCGGCCCCTTCCGTGTCGTGCCGCCAGCGCACCTCGCCCCGCACCCGGATGCGCACGTGCGAGTCCGGCAGGCTGAAGGCCATCTCCAGCTCCTGCCCCTCGCGCGGGCCCTCTCCCGAGCCCCCGCGCGGCATGGCCACCAGCCCAATCCCCGTCTCGCTGATGTTGACCGACCAGCACCCATGCAATGCGGGCTGCGTCACCACCTGCACGTACAGGGGCTTGCGAGGGCTGCGATCGACGAAGCTGGAGTCGCGGGCGTGCTTCATACGTGAATCTTCATGCTTCAAAAATGAAGTATGCGCTTGTCCCGTCGGAAAATCACGCCTTGGCTGGCCTCCCATGACACAGAGGCTTCACTGCTGAAACCAGGCCGCCAGACAACCCCTTGGATTCTCAGGGGTTGGGGCATGGCCCGGATCCTGCTCTTGGGCAGGGGCAGACGGCAGCGGTCTGCGGTCCTCTTCAACAGGTCCATCCGAAAGAGCCTCCACCCATGCACGCGCAACTCGAGACGATACGGCCGGTGATGGACCTGGATGTGGAGCGACAGCTTCGCCATCGAATGGCCATGGCGGGACCCACAGATACGGTTCGCGGAATGTTCTTCAACGGGGTCCTGGACGTAGCGCAGGTGCTCGGTGGAAGCGAGGCCGTGGACCGCTGCCGTGAAGTGTCGGACGAGAAGCGCTTCATCGACTTCTTCAACTATCCAGTCTTCGACTTGCTGCGCATGACGCTGGCGGCCAGCAACCACCTGGGGCTGCGCGCGGGCGGCGCCGCCGGGGTGCTGCGGCGTCTGGGGACGCAGGGCGCCAAGGACTTCCTGGCCTCCGCGCCGGGCAAGACGATGCTGCTGCTCACGGGCAACAACCCCCGGCGCCTGCTCAACCAGCTGCCCTCCAGCTACCGCACCGCCGTGAGCTTCGGTGAGCGGCGGATGATCTGGTCGGTGGGCGAGCGCAACGGCCGGCTGGTGGTCCAGCGCGACTTCATGCCCCCTGCCTACACCAAGGGCTTCCTGCAGGGGATGTTGGAGGCGGTAGGCGCACGAAACGTAAGTGTGAGCGGGCGACCGACCGGACTGTTGGACAGTGAGTACGAGCTGACCTGGCAGTAACGCGCGGGCGAAAGAGGCATTACCCAATCGCGCGGGAACAACACGATGCCGGACTCGTTGAGAGACGGCCTGGGATGATCCCCTGGGGATGAGGGATGACGATGATGCGGCTGGATGAGGCGACGGTGCAGGCAGGCAAGGACGCGCAGCTGGTGCTGCCGCCCGAGTGCGTGTGCGGTGCGGGCTCGGCCCCGCGTCTGGCGCAGCCGGCCACGGTGCCCACCTGCTCCGAGTGCGGAGGCAGCCTCCTTCGGGCGGCCGAGTCCCCGGGCCCGGCTCGCCAGGAGCGCCGGCGCTTGCAGGAGTTCCTCAGCGCCTTCGTCTGAAGTTTCAGCCGCAAGCAGTTTTGACGTCGGGTGACGGGTTTGCCCCCCTTGGCGGAGGATTGGGGTGGGGGGCATGCCCGTCATCTTCTTTGTGGAGTGTGAGACAACCTGGGGTGGGGTGGTTCCGATAATGGAGGCGTAGCGACTGATCTCCTGGAGCCCGCACCCATGACGCCGTCCCTGACCCGCCGAGGGTCTTCCCGTACCACCGCCCCGGCCTCTTTCGCGACCCCGGCCAAGGCGGCGACCCGGAGCGCGCCCTCCAAGGGTGTGCCGGCCGCGGGCCTCGAGCGGGGCAACACGGGTGCGGCGGTGAAGCAGCTCCAGGACCGGCTCATTGACTTGCACTACCTGCCGGCCTCGGTGAAGCAGGGCGCGGGCTACGGCAGCTTCGGGCCGATGACGGAGAGCGCGGTGAAGGCGTTCCAGTCGGACCGAGGGCTGCCGCAGGTGGGCAAGTTCGGCCCGGCCACGCGCGAGGAGCTGCAGCGGGCGCTCGCCGGACAGCCGCCGCTCAACGGCACGCCGGGGCCCGCGCCGGGCGGAGGCGTCTTCCCGGCGCCGCACGGCTTCGCCGCCATCAAGGCGACCTTCGGCGAGGCGGGCAAGAACATGGTGACGACGAAGCTGCCGGTGGGCCCTGGGGGCAAGCCGGTGGACGTCACCCTGCACGCGAAGATGGTGCCGGTGATGAAGGCGTGCCTGGAGGACGCCGCGAAGAAGGACCTGCTCAAGCACATCAAGACCTTCGACGGCATGTACCCGGGCTTCGTGCGCAACAAGAAGGACGCCAAGACGGGCAAGGACCTGCAGCCGCCGCAGCCCTCGGTGCATTCGTGGGGCGTGGCCTTCGACATCAACGCCAACCCGCGGCCGGGCAAGGTACACCCCGACCTGGTGAAGCACTTCAAGGAGTGGGGCTTCACCTGGGGCGGGGACTTCAAGGGTAACGTCGACCCGATGCACTTCCAGTACGCCAGCGGCTACTGAGGCTGCCGAGCGCCCCCACTGGGACAAAATGCCTCAGGGTCCCTGCCCGGGAGGCCATCTACCCGAAAGGACAGGCTGTTCTCGGGGATGGGAGGGTGTGGCGCGACGCCACAATGCACACCCGCCCCAGTCCCCGCGAGCGCGAGCCGTGAAGGAGTCCCCTGGGATTCCAAGGCTTTGGCGCGGGACAGGGCGCGGCATCCGGGTTGCTCTGGAGCCTGCCCATGACCCCCCCGGCCCCTGGCCCGCGAAGGCGCGACGGAGCGTCACCCTTCGGGGCGCAGCGTGAGAACCATCTCGATGTCGGCGCGCGCGTAGCCTGCCTCGCGCGACACCTCGGGGCCGGTGCGCGTGGTGACGAAGCCATGCTTGCGGTACAGGCCGATGGCCGGCGCGAGCTTCGTGTTCGACACGAGGTAGACGCGCCGGGCGTGGCGCTCGCGGGCGAAGCGGAGCACCTCTTCCATCAGCGCGTCACCCAGGCCGAGCCCTCGGGCCTCGGGCGCCACGGCCATCTTGCACAGCTCGAAGGTGTCCGCGTCCTCGCGGCGCAGCGCGCATGTGCCCAGCACCTGCCCGCCGTGGAGCGCGAAGAACACCTCGCCGCCGCCCGCCACGAAGGCGCGGTGCGGATCCGCGAAGCTGGCCAGATCCGCCTCTTCCAGCGCGAAGTCCTGTTCGATCCACTGCCGGTTGAGCCGGGCGAAGTGCTCGCGCAGGGACTCCTCGTAGCGAACGACCTTCGGTGTCGTCATCCCTCCAGCGTACCGGACGTTGGAGACAGCCTTTTTGGTACCGCGCGTACAATCGATAAAATCTCGCGAACTCGCCTGACTTCACAGGGACGAGACACGAAAGCCGCTCTGGTCCGTGGCGCTCAAACGTGTCTCGCACATCTTTCATGATCGAAATTTCCGATGTCCTGTCCCTCCGGGTAGCCCCGAGGAAGGGATGGCTGGCCCTGCTGTGTCTCGGGGTATGGAGCGCCGCCTGCTCCCCCGAGACGCCTGTGTCCTCGGAGGCCACGCGAGCCCCGGCGCCCGTCGCCGTGTCGGGCGCGTCCCTGGTGGGCGTGGACGGCAACTACACCGTCACCACCGCCAACGAGCAGCTCAACCGCTACACGACGCTGGCGGCGAACGTGGCCGCCGGGGCCACCACCCTCCAGGTCTCGAGCCGCACCGAGCTGGACAGCCCTCAGTTCGGGACGCTGGCGGCGGGTGATCTGCTGATGATCATCCAGATGCAAGGCGCCACCATCGACACCGCGGACGCGGCGGGCTACGGCGCGGTAACGGCGCTCAACGGCGCGGGGCTCTACGAGCTCGTCACGGTGGCCAGCACTTCCAACGGCGCGGGAGCCACGCTCAACATCAACCTCAACACCACGGGGTGCAGCGGGCTGCGCAACGCGTACGTGGCGAGCTCCACGCAGGTGGTGCGCGTGCCGCAGCTGGCAAGCCTCACGGTGAACGCGGGGGCGAGCGTGGTGGCCACCGCGTGGGACGGCACCAAGGGCGGTGTGCTCGCGCTGCAGGTGCAGAACACGCTCAACCTCAACGGCACGCTGGACGCCTCGGCGAGGGGCTTCCGGGGTGGCGCGGCGGACAACGCTGGCTCGGCCATGGGCACGACGACGTACCGCACCCCGGACGCGACCCTCGGCGCCGAGAAGGGCGAGGGCATCGCCGGCTACCAGGATGTCTATGACGGACTCAACGGCCGCTACGGGCGCGGCGCGGCGGCCAACGGCGGTGGCGGCGGTGACGCGCACAACGGTGGCGGTGGCGGCGGCGCCAACGGCAACAACGGCAACCTGTGGACGGGCCAGGGCGTCATGCGCGGCACCGTCACGGGGGCGGCCGCGTGGGCGCTGGACCCGGGCTACATCGACAACGGCAACGCGCGGACGAATGCGAGCGGCGGCGGGCGCGGCGGCTACACCTACTCCTCCTCCAACCAGAACGCGCTGACCCTGGGGCCGGGGCAGGCCACCTGGGGTGGCGACAGCCGGCGCGAGGCGGGCGGCCTGGGTGCGCGGCCCGTGGCCAATGATCCGGGAACGCGGCTGTTCCTGGGCGGCGGCGGCGGCGCGGGCGACGGCAATAACGCCGCGGCGGGCCGGGGAGGCAACGGCGGTGGCCTGGTGTGGGTGGTGGCCGACACGGTCACGGGCACGGGGAGCATCGCCGCCAACGGAGCGCAGGGCACGGACACGATTCCGGGCCACAACGACGCGCCGGGCGGTGGCGGCGCAGGTGGCACGGTCATGGTGTCGGCGCGGGCGCTGAGCGGCATCACCCTCAACGCCAACGGGGGGCGGGGCGGCAACCAGCTCATCACCAGTGACGAGGCCGAGGGTCCGGGCGGCGGCGGTGGCGGTGGCTACATCGCGGTGGCGGGTGGCGTGGTGACGCGCAACGTTGCGGGTGGCCTGAGCGGGACGAGCACCTCCGCCGCGGTGACGGAGTTCCCGGTCAACGGCGCCACGGACGGGGCGGCCGGCCAGCTGGGCGCGGCGGTGGCGACGCTTCCGTTGTGCCTGCCTTCGGACCTGGCCATCACGCTGACGGATGGCGTGACGAGCGTGGTGCCGGGCAGCACGGTGACCTACACCCTCACCGTCACGAACAACGGTCCCAACGCGGTGACAGGAGCGGCGGTGACGGACACGTTCCCTGCGGCGCTGACGGGCGTGACGTGGACGTGCGCGCCGGCGGCGGCGTGCGCCACGACGAGCGGCACGGGCAACATCGCCGGGGCCTTGCTGACGCTGGGCAGCGGAGGCACGGCGACCTTCACGGTGACGGCGACGGTGAACCCGGCGGCTGTGGGCACGCTGAGCAACACGGCCACGGTGGCGCCGCCTCGGAGCAACACGGATCCAACGCCGGCGAACAACAGCGCCACGGACACGGACACGCTGACACCGCGCGCGGACATGTCGGTGACGCTCACCGATGCTCCGGATCCGGTGGATGAAGATGCGACGCTCACGTACACGCTGACCGTGACCAACGCGGGTCCGAGCGCGTCGTCCTCGGTGACGGCGACGCTGAGCCTGCAGGCGGGGGTGACCTACGTCAGCGCCACGGGCACGGGGTGGACGTGTAACCAGTCGGCTGGCGTGGTGACGTGTACGCGGCCTACCGCCGCTCCCGGGGCAGTGCCTGGCATCACGGTGCAGGTGACGGCGCCGGCGGTGGGGGGGACGGTGACGGCGACGGCCGCGGTGAGCGCGTCAACGACGGACCCGGTGTCGGGCAACAACTCGGCCTCGCAGACCACCACCGTCACGAACGTGAATGATCCGCCCAACGCGGTGGACGACGCGGCGATGGTGAACGAGGACAGCGGCACCACCGTGGTGGACGTGCTGGTCAACGACACGTTCGCCCCGGACGTGGGCGAAACGCTCACGGTGACGGCGGTGACCCAGCCAGCCACGGGGGGCACGGTGACGCTCTCGGGCGGGGTGGTGCGCTTCACGCCTGCGGCCAACTTCAGCGGCACGGTGACGTTCACGTACACCATCTCGGACGGCAATGGCGGCACCGACACCGCCACGGTCACGGTGACGGTGAAAGAGGTGAATGATCCGCCCGACGCGGTGAACGACACGCTGACGGTGGGCGAAGACAGCACGGCGACGGTGGTGAACGTGCTGGCCAACGACACGTTCGCCCCGGACGTGGGCGAGCTGCTGACGGTGACGGCGGTGACGCAGCCTGCCACGGGCGGCACGGTGACGCTCTCGGGCGGGGTGGTGCGGTTCACACCGGCGGCCAACTTCAGCGGCACGGCGACGTTCACGTACACCATCTCCGATGGTCGCGGCGGCACGGATACGGCGACGGTGACGGTGACGGTGACGGAGGTGAATGATCCGCCCGATGCGGTGAACGACGCGGTGACGGTGGCGGAAGACAGCGCGGCCACGGTGGTGGACGTGCTGGTCAACGACACGATTGCCCCGGATGTGGGCGAGACGTTGACGGTGACGGCGGTGACGCAGCCCGCCACGGGTGGCACGGTGGCTCTCACGGTGGGCGTGGTGCGGTTCACGCCTGCGGCCAACTTCGCGGGGACCACGACCTTCACGTACACGGTGTCGGACGGTCGAGGCGGCACGGACACGGCGACGGTGACGGTGACGGTGACGGAGGTGAACGATCCGCCCGACGCGGTGAACGACACCCTCACGGTGGCGGAGGACAGCGGCGCCACGGTGGTGAACGTGCTGGCCAATGACACGTTCGCTCCGGACACGGGCGAGACGTTGACGGTGACGGCGGTGACCCAGCCAGCGACGGGCGGCACGGTGACGCTGACCGGAGGCGTGGTGAGCTTTACGCCAGCAGCCAACTTCGCGGGGACCACGACGTTCACGTACACGCTCTCGGATGGCCGAGGCGGCACCGATACGGCCACGGTGACGGTGACGGTCACGGAGGCGAATGATCCGCCCGACGCGGTGAATGACGCGGTGACGGTGGCGGAGGACAGCGCGGCCACGGTGGTGGACGTCCTGGCCAACGACAGCTTCGCGCCGGACACGGGCGAGACGTTGACGGTGACGGCGGTGACGCAGCCAGCCACGGGCGGCACGGTGACGCTCTCGGGCGGAGTGGTGCGCTTCACGCCGACGGCCAACTTCAGCGGAACGGCAACGTTCACGTACACCATCTCGGATGGTCGAGGTGGCACGGATACGGCCACGGTGACGGTGACGGTAACCGACGTGAACGATGCGCCGGACGCGGTGAACGACAGCTTCACCGTGGCGGAGAACAGCACCAACAACGTGCTCGATGTGCTGACCAACGACAGCTTCGCGCCCGATGTGGGTGAGACGCTGACGGTGACGTCGGTGACACAGCCCGCCAGCGGCACGGTGACGCTCACGGGCGGGACGGTGCGCTACACGCCGCCGCCCAGCTTCAACGGCACGGTGACGTTCTCGTACACGGTGTCGGATGGGCGAGGGGGTACGGATACGGCCACGGTGACGGTGATGGTGGCCGGGACCAATGATCCGCCGACGGCGAACGACGACATTCTCACCGTGGCCGAGGACAGCGTGGCCACGGTGGTGGATGTGCTGGCCAACGACACGTTCGCGCCGGACACAGGCGAGACGCTGACGGTGACGTCGGTAACGCAGCCTGCCACGGGCGGCACGGTGACGCTGGTGGGCGGCGTGGTGAGCTTCACGCCGGCAGCCAACTTCGCGGGGATCGCGACCTTCACGTACACCATCTCCGACGGCAACGGCGGCACGGATACGGCAACGGTGACGGTGACGGTGACCGAGCTGAACGATGTGCCCGATGCGGTGAACGACGCGGTGACGGTGGCCGAGGACAGCGCGGCGACGGTGGTGGACGTGCTGGCCAACGACACGTTCGCCCCGGACGTGGGCGAGACGCTGACGGTGACGTCGGTGACGCAGCCTGCCACGGGTGGCACGGTGACGCTCACGGGTGGAGTGGTGCGCTTCACGCCGGCGGCCAACTTCGCGGGCACGGTGACGTTCACGTACACGATCTCGGACGGTCGAGGCGGCACCGACATTGCGACGGTGACGGTGACGGTGACGGAGGCGAACGATCCGCCCGACGCGGTGAACGACGCGGTGACGGTTGCCGAGGACAGCGGCGCCACGGTGGTGGATGTACTGGCCAACGACACGTTTGCTCCGGACGTGGGCGAGACGTTGACGGTGACGGCGGTGACCCAGCCAGCGACGGGCGGCACGGTGACGCTCTCGGCTGGGGTGGTGCGCTTCACGCCAGCGACCAACTTCGCGGGGACCACGACCTTCACGTACACGGTGTCGGACGGTCGAGGCGGCACCGACACGGCGACGGTGACGGTGACGGTGACCGACGTGAACGATGCCCCCGACGCGGTGAATGACGCCATCACGGTGGCGGAGGACAGTGCGGCCACGGTGGTGGATGTGCTGTCCAACGACACGTTCGCGCCGGACGTGGGCGAGACGCTGACGGTGACGGCGGTGACCCAGCCGGCGACGGGCGGTACGGTGACGCTCTCGGGCGGAGTGGTGCGCTTCACGCCAGCGGCCAACTTCAGCGGCACGGCGACGTTCACGTACACGGTGTCGGACGGTCGAGGTGGCACGGACACGGCGACGGTGACAGTGACGGTGACCGACGTGAACGACGCGCCCGACGCCGTGGATGACGCGGTGACGGTGGCGGAAGACAGCGGCGCCACGGTGGTGACGGTGCTGGCCAATGACACGTTCGCGCCGGACACGGGTGAGACATTGACCGTGGCGACGGTCACTCAACCCGCCACGGGAGGCACGGTGTCGTTGACCGGAGGCGTGGTGCGCTTCACGCCGACGGCCAACTTTGCGGGGACCACGACCTTCACGTACACGATCTCGGACGGCCGAGGCGGCACGGACACGGCGACGGTGACGGTGACGGTGACCGACGTGAACGATGCGCCGGTCGCGAACGACGACACGGTGACGGTGGCGGAGGACAGCGGCGCCACGGTGGTGACGGTACTGGCCAATGACACGTTCGCGCCGGACGTGGGTGAGACGCTGACGGTGACAGCGGTGACGCAGCCTGCCACGGGCGGCACGGTGACGCTGACGGGCGGAGTGGTGAGCTTCACGCCCGCCAACAACTTCGTGGGAACCACGACCTTCACGTACACGGTGTCGGACGGCCGAGGCGGTACGGACACCGCCACCGTGACGGTGACCGTGACGGAGGTGAATGATCCTCCCGACGCAGTGGATGACGCGGTCACTGTGGCGGAGGACAGTGCGGCCACCATCGTGACCGTGTTGACCAACGACACGATCACTCCGGATGCGGGCGAGACGCTGACGGTGACGGCGGTGACCCAGGCCACCCACGGCACGGTGACGCTGGCCGGGGGCGTGGTGCGCTACCAGCCCGAAGCCAACTTCTACGGTACCGATACCTTCACGTACACGGTGTCGGACGGCCGAGGCGGCACGGACACGGCGACGGTGACCGTGACGGTGACGGAGGTGAACGATCCTCCCAGCGCCACGAACGACAGCTTCACGGTGGCGGAGAACAGCACCAACAACGTGCTGGATGTGCTGATCAACGACACGTTCGCGCCCGACCCGGGCGAGACGCTGACGGTGACGGGAGTGACCCAGCCGGCGAACGGCACGGTGACGCTGACGGGCGGCGTGGTGCGCTACACCCCTCCGGCGGGCTTCTTTGGCTCGGTGACGTTCACGTACACGGTGTCGGACGGCCGAGGCGGCACGGACACGGGCACGGTGACGGTGGTGGTCTCCGGGACCAACGACCCGCCGACGGCGAACGATGACACCCTCACGGTGGGCGAGGACAGCGCGGCCACGGTGGTGAACGTGCTGGCCAACGATACGTTCGCGCCGGACGAGAACGAGACCCTGACGGTGACGGCGGTGACGCAGCCGGCGCACGGCACGGTGACGCTGATCTCCGGCACGGTGAGCTACCAGCCCGAGCCCAACTTCGCCGGCATCGACACGTTCCTGTACACCATCTCCGACGGCAACGGCGGCACGGACACGGCGACGGTGACGGTGACGGTGACGCCAGTGAACGATGCGCCTGGCGCGGTGGACGACACGCTGGAGGTGTCCGAGGACAGCGCGGCCACGGTGGTGGACGTGCTGGCCAACGACACGATCGCCCCGGACGACAACGAGACGCTCACGGTGACGGCGGTGAGCCAGCCTGCCAACGGCACGGTGACGCTGGTGGACGGCGTGGTGAGCTACCAGCCCGACGCCAACTTCTTCGGCACCGACACGTTCACCTACACCATCACCGACAGCAGCGGTGGCATGGACACGGCGACGGTGACGGTGACGGTGACGGAGGTGAATGATCCGCCCACGGGCGTGGCCGACAGCTTCTCGCTGGCCGCGGGCAGCGGCGCGGCGACGCTGGACGTGCTGGCCAACGACAGCATCGCGCCGGACGTGGGCGAGACGCTGACGGTGACGGCGGTGACGCAGCCTGCCACGGGCGGCACGGCAGCGGTGGCGCCGGACGGCTCGGGAGTGGTGTTCACGCCGGCGCCTGGCTTCACGGGAATCGTGACGTTGACGTACACGGTGTCCGACAGTCGAGGCGGCACGGCCATCGTCACCGTCACGGTGGACGTGGGCGCGGTGAACACGCCGCCGACGGCGAACGACGACAGCCTCACGGTGGACGAGGACAGCACGGCCACGGTGGTGAACGTGCTGGCCAACGACACGGCCGCGCCGGACGTGGGCGAGACGCTGACGGTGACGGCGGTGACGCAGCCCACCCACGGTACGGTGACGCTCACCGGAGGCGTGGTGCGCTACCAGCCCGAGGCCGACTTCTTCGGCACCGACACGTTCACCTACACGATTTCGGACGGCAACGGCGGCACGGACACGGCGACGGTGACGGTGACAGTGTCCGAGGTGAATGATCCGCCTGCCGCCGCCAATGACGTGCTGACGGTGAGCGAGGACAGCGTGCCCACAGTGGTGGACGTGCTGGCCAACGACACGTTCGCGCCGGACGTGGGCGAGACGCTCACGGTGATCGAGGTGACACAGCCTGCCAATGGCACGGTGACGTTGGTGGGCGGCGTGGTGAGCTACCAGCCCAACCCCAACTTCTTCGGCACCGACACGTTCAGCTACACGGTGTCGGACGGCAACGGCGGCACGGCCACCGCGACGGTGACGGTGACGGTGTCCGAGGTGAACGACCCGCCCACGGGCGTGGAGGACATCTACGCGGTGCCGATGAACAGTGGCGCCGCGACGCTGGACGTGTTGGCCAACGACAGCATCGCGCCGGACGTGGGCGAGACGCTGACGGTGACGGCGGTGACGCAGCCGACCAGCGGTGGCTCGGTGACGGTGGCGCCGGATGGCTCGGGGGTGGTGTTCACGCCGGAGTCTGGCTTCTCCGGCCCGGTGACGTTCACGTACACGGTGTCCGACGGCCGGGGCGGAACGGACACGGTGACGGTCACCGTGAACGTGGTCACGGAGAACAGCCCGCCTACGGCGGTGGATGACGCCATCACGGTGGCGGAGGACAGCGGCACCACGGTGGTGAGCGTGCTGGCCAATGACAGCACGGAGCCGGACACGGGCGAGACGCTGACGGTGACGGCGGTGACGCAGCCGACGGGCGGCACGGTGACGCTGGTGGGCGGCGTGGTGAGCTTCACGCCGGCGGCCAACTTCTTCGGAGTCACGACGTTCACGTACACGGTGTCGGACGGCAACGGCGGCACGGACACCGCGACGGTGACGGTGACGGTGTCCGAGGTGAATGATCCGCCGACGGGCGTGGCCGACACGTTCTCGGTGGCGGCGAACAGCAGCTCCACGCCGCTGAACGTGCTGGCCAACGACTCCAGCGCGCCGGACGCGAACGAGACGCTGACGGTGACGGCGGTGACGCAGCCCGCCGAGGGTGGCACGGTGTCGATCCCCTCGGATGGCTCGGGGGTGGTGTTCACGCCGTCCCTGAACTTCATCGGCACGCTGACCTTCACGTACACGGTGTCCGATGGCAACGGTGGCAGCACCACCGTCACGGTCACGGTGAATGTGGGCCTGCTGGACTCCGACAACGATGGTATCGATGACATCACCGAGACGGAGCTGGGCCTCGATCCGAACGACGCCGACAGCGATGATGACGGTGTCTCGGATGGCGAAGATGGCATCACCGATAGCGACGATGACGGCCTGATCGACGCGCTCGATCCCGACAGCGACAACGACGGTCTGAATGACGGCACCGAGCGTGGGGTGACGAACACCACGGCCTCGCCGGGCACCGACCTGTCCTCGCCGAACTTCCAGCCGGACAGCGATCCGTCCACGACCACGGATCCGCGCAATCCGGACACGGACGGCGACGGCCTGAAGGACGGCACGGAGGACGCCAACCACGACGGCCGCGTCGGAGACACGGAGTCGGATCCGAACGACCCCGACACCGACGATGGTGGGCTCAACGACGGCGACGAGGTGTCGGCGGGCGGAGATCCGCGCAACTACGCGGATGACCTGGCGGTGGCGGGTCGTGGCTGCGCCTCCACGGGAGCCGGGACGCTGCTGCCGCTGGCCCTGCTGTTGGCCCTGCCGCTGCTGCGCCGCCGTCGCGGCGCGGTGGGCACGTGGGGACTCCTGGGAGTGCTGGCCGCCGTGCTCTTCACGGCGCCCGTCAGCGCCCAGACGCTCCCGGCCTCGCAGGACATCGACGTGCAGCAATACAAGCCGGGCCCGGGCCTGAAGGATGTGCTGGGAGTCCACAGCCCGCGAGTGGGCAAGCACCTCGGCTGGAACCTGGGCCTGTCCTTCAACTACGCGAAGGATCCGCTCAACTTCCTCAACCCGCGCACCGACACGTTCGTCTACGAGATCGTCAAGAACCAGTTCACCTTCGACCTGATGGGCGCCATCGCGCTCTTCGACCGGGTGGAGCTGGGCGTGGCGCTGCCCATCACCTCACAGGGCTCGGGCTCGGGTGCCTCCGTGGCGCCGGTGCTCCCCGAGGGCGTGGACGCCACGGGCGTGGGGGACCTGCGCCTGGTGCCCAAGGTGAACCTGCTGTCCACGGACAGCGGGCTGCACCTGGGACTCGCGGTGCCATTGATGTTGCCCACCTCGGGAGGCAAGGAGTTCCTGGGCCGCAGCGGCCTGGCCGTCTACCCGCGAGTGCTCGGCGAGTGGAGCAGTGACGGGGGCACGCGGGTGCTGGCCAACGTGGGCCTCAACCTCCAGCCCAAGGAGCAGCTCTACAACCTGAACGTGGGCAACGAGCTCGCCTACGGGCTCGGCACGGAGATCCCCTTCCAGATGGGCCGGCACCGGCTCGCCGCCGAGGCCACGCTGGTGGGCGCGCTGGGGCTGAAGCAGTCCAACACCGAGGAGCGCCCGCTGGAGGTGCTCGCCGCGCTGAAGTACCGCTTCTCGGACGCGCTGGCGGCGCACCTGGGCGGTGGTCCGGGCATCACCCGCGGCTACGGCACGCCGGGCTTCCGGCTGTTCGCGGGCGTCATCTGGACCGAGACCGAGCGCGCTCTGCCGGCCCGCATCGAGGCTCCGCCGCCCGCTCCCGCGTGCCCCCAGGGCCCCGAGGACGTGGACGGCTTCCAGGACGAGGACGGTTGCGCGGACCCCGACAACGATGGGGACGGGCTCCTGGACGTGAGCGATCGCTGCCCCAACCAGCCGGAGACGAAGAACAGCTTCGAGGACGAGGACGGCTGCCCGGACGAGGTGCCCCCGCCGCCGCC
The DNA here is from genome assembly GCF_034259325.1 of Hyalangium ruber. Taxonomy (NCBI): domain Bacteria; kingdom Pseudomonadati; phylum Myxococcota; class Myxococcia; order Myxococcales; family Archangiaceae; genus Hyalangium; species Hyalangium rubrum. The sequence continues at coordinate 263,227 of NZ_JAXIVS010000014.1, forward strand.
GGTGGACACGGATGGGGACAACCTCACCGATGACCAGGACCGCTGCCCGGCCGCCGCCGAGGACATGGATGGCTTCGAGGATACGGACGGCTGCCCGGATCTGGACAACGACCGGGACAGCGTCGCGGACGAGAGCGACAAGTGCCCCACCGCGCCGGAGACCATCAACGGGGTGCAGGACGAGGACGGCTGCCCCGACAAGGGCGAGGTGAAGGTGCTGGTCGAGGGACAGAGGATCGTCATCCTGGACAAGGTCTACTTCGCCACGAACAAGGACGTGATTCTCGCGCGCTCGTTCAGCCTGCTGCAGCAGGTGGCGGCGGTGCTGCGCGCCAACCCGCAGCTCACCAAGGTGCGCGTGGAGGGCCACACCGACAGCCAGGGCGCGGACGCGAAGAACCAGGACCTGTCCCAGCGTCGCGCCAACAGCGTGCGCAAGCGCCTCATCGAGACGGAGGGCATCGCGCCCGAGCGACTGGAGGCGGTGGGCTACGGCGAGACGAAGCCAGTGGACACCAACGACACGGCTAAGGGCCGCGAGAACAACCGCCGCGTGGAGTTCACCATCCTGGAGACGAAGGCTCCCGAGGAGGAAATCGAGGCGCATTGAAGCACCTGTAGACCTTTTCGGGCTCCTGTCCGTTGAAGGCGAGACCTATCAACGGACAGGAGTCACCCGATGCGAAGTGGAACCTCTCTTCTCGCAGCGCTCGTCGTGTGCCTTGCGAGCGGCACGGCCCTGGCGCAGTACTCGAAGTCGGCGGGGCTCAACGCGCCCACCGTCGCGGCCACCCAGGAGTACATGGACGAGCAGGGCCAGCGCCAGCGGCGCGAGGTGCAGGTCCGGGCGGCTCCCGACAAGCACGGCAATGCCGCGGGTAGCCAGCACGACCTGGCGGTGGACGGGGCCTTCGACGGGCAGACGGTGGCCGTCCTCCACTTCTATGCGATGGAGAACTTCGACTTCTCGCTGCCCAAGCAGGCGCTGGCGGAGAAGGGGTTCTCGGTCTACCGCTGGGTGGGCCGTGCCCCGAGCCCGGAGGAGCTGGAGGAGAAGCTGAAGAAGGCCTGCCAGCTGTGGATCATCTCCAGCGACCAGCGGCACCTCAACGAGAAGCACCTGGCGGTCATCAAGCGCTTCTTCGACAGCGGCAAGGGCGTCTACATCTGGGGCGACAACGAGCCGTACTACGCGGACGCGAACGCGGTGGCGCAGAAGCTGCTGGGCACCGAGATGCGCGGCAACCTGATGGGAGACCAGGTGGTGGGCCTGCAGAAGGGCGCGGGCAAGCCGGGGCTCTTGCCGCGCCACCTGCTGACGACGGGGCTCGAGTACATCTACGAGGGCATCACCATCGCCACCATCCAGCCGAACCAGACGCTCACGCCGCTGGTGTACGGCTCGGAGGGCAACCTGGTGGCGGCCTTCCATGACCGTGGCGGCAAGCGGGCCATCCTGGATGGCGGCTTCACGCGGCTGTACGTGAAGTGGGACACCGCGGGCACGGGCCGCTACGTGAAGAACGCGGCGGCGTGGCTGGTGAACGTGGAGCGCTTCGGCGACACGGTGGTGGCCGAGCGGCTGCGCAAGGACGGCGCGCAGCCCCAGCAGTGAGTCACAGCTTGGACAGGTGCGTGCCGACGCGGATGATGAAGCGCACCCGGCGCGGATCCAACCCACCCACCAGGCGCGACGGCTCGGGCCCGGAAAGCGGCCAGCCCTCACTCTTGGGGGAAGCCTCCCCCGGGTTCGGTGCCACCGCTCGTTCTATCTGGGGCGGCGGAGCCCGGCGGGACTCGAGCGGCGGCACGTGCTCCTCCACCTCGTGGCCAAAGAGCCACGCGCCGCACCGCCAGAGCACCTCGTAGCGTTGCTTGAGCAGGGTCCAGAAGCGGTTGCGCAGCCCGGAGGCCTCCAGCACGGGGGCCGGCGCGCCGCTCTCTCCCCCGCTCCAGGGCGCCAGCAGTTGCCGCAGGTTCGTCGCCACCTGCTCCGCCTCCTCGAGGTCCGCCGCCGTCACCGGCGAGCGCCCGGAGATGCTCGCCTCGTGGCGCTTGAGCAGGGCGGTGAGCGCCAGACAGTCCTCGACGACATTCTGCCGGCCGCCGCTCAGGGAACTCACCTCGTCCTCGGGCAGCAGGCCCACCGCGGCGAGCGCCTCGGCGGCCTTGAGCAGTTTGCGCCGCGCCCGCAGCGCCTGCTCGAACAGTGGACGGAAGGAGACGGCCCGTAGCTGGCGATGCACCTGGAGCGCGGCGAAGGCCAGGCCTTGTGCGAGCTGCGGGAGGGACCGCAGCTCCTCGAGTTTCACTCCGGGTAGAGCGCTGACCACGGCCTCCTGGGCGAGGACATGCTCGACACCTTGTTTCACGTTGTAGCAGGCGAGAGCGATATCGGCCCGACACTCCTCGACAGCACTGGCCTCCAGGGCCTGGGCGGGCGCGAGGAAGGCCTCGTATGCCGCTTGCGAGCCGAGCGCCTCCAACTCGGCCGCCTCCTCGGTGCCGAGCCCGGATGGCGTGGGTGTGGGGTCCCCTGGCTCGGGCATGCGGCGAGCCTAGCCGTGGGCCGATCGGCCTCACAAGCTGCCCGAGAGGTTACCCTCACCCAGGGTCCCTGGTGCCTCGGCGGACGAGCAGGTTTCTAAGAAGGTGTGATCCGTCTCAAACCCGACATCGTGTATCATGAGAGTATTGGGGGAGCGACTTTGAGCCAGACATCCCGGGTGGACAGCGAGTCTGAGAGCGCGGAGCCCACGAAGGCCACGCCACCTGGCAATGACACCTCCATGGAGCAGGTGCTCCAGTTCATCTCGAGGCTGAAGGCCGACGAAGCCAATGTGCGCTACCCGGTGGGACAGGGGCCGCTGGCGCCTGTGATTCAGGCCCTCAACGGGCTGGCCGCCGACATTGACTCGCGCCGCTCCTCGACGACCGATGCGTTCGGCATCCATGCCCTGGTCCGGCAGGCGCCCAGCACGATGATCGCGTACGACACCGAGCATCGGATCCGCTTCATCAACTCCATCCCTCCGGGAGTCAGTTCCGAGGAGATCGTCGGCCGGTCCGCCTATGACTGGATCGCCCCGCATGACGTCGAGCGGGTGCGCGGTTTCTTCCAGAAGGTCCTCGAGACGGGCGAGCCCGTCGAGTACGAGACCCAGTCGACCCCCGAGGTGGGCAATGCCTGGTTCTCGGTGAGGCTGGGGCCGGTGCGCTCGGGCTCGGAGATCGTCGGCTTGACGCTGATCACCACCGACGTCACCGCCCAGAAGCTGGCCCAGCTGCGCCTGGAGGAGAGCCTGCGCCGGCTGGAGCAGTCCAACCGCGAGCTGGAGAGCTTCGCCTCGGTGGCCTCGCACGACCTGCAGGAGCCACTGCGGAAGATCCAGTCCTTCGGTGAGCGGCTGAAGTCCACCGCCGCCGAGGTGCTCAGCCCCGAGGCGCGCGACTACCTGGAGCGGATGCAGAACGCGGCCACCCGCATGCGCCGGCTCATCGACGATCTGCTGGCCTTCTCGCGGGTGAGCTCGAAGGCCCAACCCTTCGTCCCGGTGAACCTCTCCAACATCGCCGGAGACGTGGTGGGCGACCTGGAGGTCGCCATCGAGCAGGCGGGGGCCACGGTCACCGTGGGCCCGCTGCCGACGCTCAAGGCGGACCCCACGCAGATGCGACAGCTGTTGCAGAACCTGCTGAGCAACGCGCTCAAGTTCCGCCAGGAGAACGTGCCCCCGCGCGTCAACGTGCAGGCCACGGTGGACGCGAAACAGAAGCGCTGCGAGCTGCGCGTCGAGGACAACGGCATTGGCTTCGACGAGAAGTACCTCGGCCGCATCTTCAACCTGTTCCAGCGCCTGCACGGCCAGGGCAAGTACGCGGGCACGGGTATCGGCTTGGCCATCTGCCGAAAGATCGTCGAGCGCCACGGCGGAACCATCAGCGCCAGCAGCGTGCCCGGCCAGGGCGCCACCTTCATCGTCTCACTGCCACTCGAACCCCCCCAGAGCGTGTAGAGGATTCCATGCAACGAGCCAGGGCAATCACCATCTTGATGGCCGATGACGACGCGGATGACCGGGACCTCACCCGGGACGCCATGCGTCAGAGCCGCCTGCGCAACGAGCTGCGCTATGTGGAGGACGGCGAGGAGCTGCTCGACTATCTCAACCACCGGGGCCGCTACACCGACCCGAAGGATGCGCCGCTGCCGGGGCTCATCCTCCTGGACCTGAACATGCCTCGGAAGGACGGCCGCGAGGCCCTGCGGGAGATCAAGTCGCACCCCGGGCTGCGGCGCATCCCCGTCATCATCCTGACGACCTCCAAGACGGAGGAGGACGTGCTGCGCACCTATGACCTGGGTGCCAACTGCTTCATCACCAAGCCAGGCACGTTCGAGGAGCTGGTCGAGGTCGTGAAGGTCCTGGATAAGCACTGGGTGCAGACCGCCGAGCTTCCTCAAGTGGCTGTCTCATGACCTTCACATGAACTTCGGAGCCCCCACGCACCCGCTGCGCATCCTCCTCATCGAAGATGATGAGGATGACTTCATCCTGGTGCGGGACGCGCTGGAGGCGCTGGGCTCCGAGAAGAAGATGACGCTCGAGTGGGTGGAGGACCCGGAGCGGGGGTTGGAGTTGCTGCAGGCCGGCGGCCATGACGTGTGCCTGTTGGACTACCGGTTGGGCATCTACACGGGGCTGGAGCTGCTGGAGCTGGCGCGCCAGCGCGGGGTGCATACCCCCATCATCCTGATGACGGGGCTGGGGGATGACATGGTGGACCGCCAGGCGCTGGAGGCCGGGGCCGCCGACTTCATGGTCAAGTCGCAGATGACGCCGGTGCTGCTGCAGCGCTCCATCCGCTACACGGTGCAGCACGCGCGCACGCTGGCGGAGCTGCGCCGCTCCCAGTCGAGCTTCCGAGAACTCATCGAGCGGCTGCCCGACGGCATCTGCGTTCTGCGGGAGCGCCGGCTCATCTATGCCAACCCCGCGCTCGTGGCGCTGGTGGGGTGCGACTCCGCGGACGAGCTGCTGGGGCGGGAGCTCAGTGATCTGGCCAGCGCCTTCTTCCAGCCGGAGGACTGGCAGGCGCTGCGGCGGGACGAGCCCGGAGTGCTGAAGGCCCGCGGCCCCATGGCCTTTCGGGAGTTCCGCCTGCGGCGCAAGTCGGGCGACATCATCGTCGCGGAGATGGCCCGCTTCGCGGTGGTGTTCGACGGACAGCCGAGCGCCATGTGCATTGCCCGGGACCTGACGGAGCGCAACCAGATGCAGTCGCGGTTGATGCTCGCGGACCGCATGGCCGCGCTGGGGATGGTGGCGGGCATGGTGGCGCACGACATCAACAACCCGCTGGCCTACGTGCTCACCAACCTGCACACGCTGGAGTCGGACGTGCTGCCGCGCCTGCCGCTGGCGACGGGCGAGCGCGAGGAGGTGCGTGGGTTGCTCTCGGACGCCCAGCTCGGCGCCGTGCGGGCGCGGGAGGTCGTCCAGCAGTTCCGCATCTTCTCCAGCGGAGAGAAGGAGCCCCGCGCCGAGCCCCTGGAGGTCCACCGGGTGCTCGAGTCGGCGCTGCGCATGGCGGGCAACGAGATTCGCCACCGCGCGCGGCTGGTGCGCGACTACACCGAGCCGCTGACGGCGCAGGCGAGCGAGGGTCCGTTGGGGCAGGTGTTCCTGAACCTGCTGGTGAACGCGGCCCAGGCCATCCCCGAGGGGGCGGTGGAGGGCAATGAGATCCGCCTGGTGACGCGGCGCGCGGCGGGGGAAGTGCGCATCGAGGTACACGACACGGGCGTGGGCATTCCGCCGGACCGGCTCACCCGGGTGTTCGACCCGTTCTACACCACCAAGCCGCGCGGGGTGGGCACGGGGCTGGGGCTGTCTATCTGCCGCGACATCGTCTCGGGCTTCGGCGGGCGCCTGGAGCTCGAGAGCGAGGTGGGGCGCGGCAGTGTCTTCCGCGTCATCCTCCCCGCCGCGGCGACGCCCGAGGTGGTGGCCCGCTCTCGGCTCACGACCGAGCCAGTCCTCGCCAAGGTCCGGCGTGGGCGCATCCTCATCGTGGACGACGAGCCGCTGGTCAGCCAGGCCATCCGCCGGGCGCTCCAGCGCGAGCACGAGGTGATGGCGCTCACCAGCGCGCGCGAGGCCCACCAGCGGCTCACGGGCGGAGAGAGCTTCGACATCATCCTCTGCGACATCATGATGCCGGAGATGAGCGGGATGGACCTACACGAGCAGCTGGCGCGTGTCTCACCCGCGCAGGCCGAGCGGATGGTGTTCCTGACGGGCGGGGCCTTCACGCCCAAGGCGCGCGAGTTCCTGAGCCATGTGAAGAACCCGCGCATGGAGAAGCCCTTCCTGCCCAAGGAACTCCAGGCGCTGGTGCACTCCCTGCTTTCTGGGTCGGCTGCCTCCCCCTCCTGAAGGGGTAGGATCACGTTCGCCTACCCTCGGGAAGCGTCTGCTTTCCAAGGCTCCCACAGAGCGTCGGTGCCTTCTGGCTTGTAGCGCGCGGTGCGTGTGAATAAATCCGCGCGCGGTGCGTCCGACGGCCAGGTTTGGGTCCGAAGGGGATGGGCGACGGTGGTTCCTCAGTACGCGGGGCGGGCCAGTAGCTTCTCAAATCCCTGAAGGCAGGCCTCATATGCGCGTGTCGAAGTGGTTGGCAGGTGCCCTGGCGGGAACGCTCGTGGGCTGCACCGTCGGCCCTTATCCCGAGGAGCCGGACTTCGATAACCCTCCTGACGGCTGGGAAGGCCCCATCAACCCGTCGAATCCGAGCACGGGCACGAATCAACCCGACTTCCAGCTCGAGTCGTTGGCGGGGCCCTCGACGGTGGGCTCGGCCTCTCAGGATTGGGTCCGCGCGCAGCTGTGCAACCGGGGAGATGTGACGGGCACCACCGAGGTGGCCTTCTTCCTGTCGCGCGACCGGAACATCGACACGCAAGACGCGCTGCTGGCCGTGAGCGCGCGGCTCACGGTGCCGGCGGGGAGCTGCCGCGAGGCGAGCGCGCGCCTCTCGCTGCCGAACCTGGATCAGGGCAGCTACATCCTGGGCGCCCTCGCGGATCCGCAGGGCAGCGTGCGCGAGGCGAGTGAGCTCAACAACGCCCGTTCGGGGAGCGCCTCCTTCGTGGACCTGACCCCGCCGCAGTCGCCGTTGCTCTCGTGGCTCCAGCCGGGAGGCGGCTCCTCGCAGCAGCCCCAGCTGGTGGTGCGCTCCGAGGCGAACGCCACCCTTCGCGTCTACGGCGGCGACGGCTGCGTCGGCGCGCCGGTGTTGACCTCGACGCTGGGCGGGGACTCGAGCGGGTACAGCCAGGTGAGCCTCAACCTCCCGTCCTATTCGGCGACCAGCTACTCGGTGCGCTCGTATGACTCGGTGGGCAATGCCTCGGGCTGCAGCAACATCCCGGCTCCTTCCGTCTATGACACGACGCCGCCGGCCCCGCCGGCCATCGTCGACGCGAACTGGCAGTACGGCAGCACCCAGCACCGGCTGCACGTGACTGGCACCGCCGAGCCGCTGAGCGAGGTGGGCATCTTCATCGACGTGGCGTGTACGGGGTTCCCGGCCGTCACGGTCTTCGCCAACGCCTCGGGCACCTTCACCGCCGTGCTCACGGTGGCGGCGAGCGGCCCGGGCAGCGTCCGCCGGGTGTACGTGGCGGCGCGGGATGCCGCGTACAACGAGTCCACCTGTGTCGAGGGTCCCACGTATACGACGCCGTGCCCGCAGGGCTACGCCGACTGTGACGGCAACCCGGCCAACGGCTGCGAAGCGGACCTGACGGCGGACGCGGACCACTGTGGCACCTGTGGCAACAGCTGCCCGGATCAGGGCAACGCCGAGGGCGTGTGCGTGGCGAGCACGTGCGGCGTGGCGTGCCCGGTGGGCCACTACGACTGCGATGGGAACCCGGCCAACGGCTGTGAGTCCACTTATGCGTGCGGCCCGGCCTCATGCACCATCGACCGCTCGGAGGAGCTGGTCATCACCTCGCTCTCGGTGGTGGAGGACATGGTCCGCACGCCGGTGGGCGGCCCGTGGCACTTCGAGGCGCTGATGCGGGCGATGGCGGGCAATCAAGACCCGTCGACGCTGGTGCGCCAGTGGCTGAGGACGTGGGCCACGCCGCAGACGATCAACGGGTTGGTCGTGCCGGCGCGCCCGCAGATGCTGACGAAGGTGCTCGGGCCCTGGGAGGACGTGAGCGGCGGGCCGTCGCAGCCGCTGAACTTCGCGCACGCACCGTTCCGGCTGCTGGCGATCGTCAACCGGATGGACCTGCGGCAGCCGGGGGTGCAGGCCGGAGAGGGGCGCTTCGTGTTCGGCGTGCTGGGCCCGAGCGGCAACCCGCTCGAGTTCACGGTCATCTTCGAGTACGCGCTGCCCGGGGCCACGCCGGAGGCCATTCAGCTCTGGGCTCGGGACTGGCATGAGCTGGGGCAGCTGGGGCTGAGCCACCCGGACTTCAAGATGAAGCTGCAGGCGCTCACGGATCGGTTCACGCTGGCGGGGGTGATGCCGGGGCGGCCGCACGGCAGCGCGCTCAACCAGATCCGCACCAACGAGGTGGAGCTGGGAGACCCGTGGGAGATGCGAGAGTTCGTGTTGACGGAGTCCGGGCTGCAGCCGACCACGGTGAAGCTGACGCCGGACCTGGGGTTCAACAACTCGAACGCGCTGGGCAACTTCATGCGAGAGAACCAGGCGGCCATCATCGCCGAGCAGTACACGGTGCCGGAGACGTTCTCGGGGCAGCGGTTCCTGGGCGCGGCGTCGCGGGTGCCGGAGAACCTGTTCTGGCGTGCGCCGTCGGTGAACCTGGAGGCGCGGCACAAGTTCTCGCTCAACACGTGCAGCGGGTGCCACGCGGGGGAGACGGGCACGGAGTTCTTGCACATCTCCAACCGGGCGTTTGGCCAGATGTCCACGCTGTCGCCCTTCATGCGAGGCGGCACCATCGTGGATCCGGTGACGCAGCAGCCGCGCCAGTTCGATGACCTGGGCCGTCGCGCGCAGGACCTGGCGACGCTGGTGTGCGGGACTCCGCCGGCGCCGGGCCTCAAGGGTTCAGACCTGACGTTCGAGTCGCTGCTGGGCTTCCCGGCGCCGTCGAACCTGCCTCGCTCGCGCGTCCACTGAGGCACGGTGTAGCCACGGGGGCTGACATGAGTCCCCGTGGCAGTGCCTGCTGTTGAGCGGACGGCGACTGCCCACGTGAAGATGCCGTGGGAGGTCGGTGCGCTCTGGTAGGGTACAACCGAGGAGGTTCCCTTCGGTTGACCCTACCTGCTGGATTCCCTGCCATGCTGCTGGTGTTGGTGTCGTTGCCGGGCCCGGTGGCATGGGCCCAGGCGGGGTTGTCGCCCGCGCGCGAGGTGAAGGCCCGGCGCGCGGAACTGTCCTCCGGAGCCGTGCCGGAGGTGCGCGTCGCGCCCGGCTATCTCACGACGCTGGAGTTCGATTCTCCGCTCGACCGTGACGCGCTCACGGTGGAAGGGCGGGAGAGTCGGTTCGCGTTGCTGGAGACCAACACGCGCACGCTCGTGCTCCGGCCCGCGGTGGAGCTGGCTTCCGGAGAGCGCCTGCTGGTGACGGTGGGCTTCGCGGATGGGCTGGTTCCCGCGAAGGCCGTGCTTGCGCTCGTGGCGCACCCGACCGAGGTGGATGGGCAGGTGCAGGTGGTGCGGCAGCCGCTCTCGAGCGAGGCGCTCCAGGCTCGACTGGAGGCAGCGCTGGCCCGGTGTGAAGCGGGAGGGTTGGCCAAGGTGGTGCTCTCGGGAGCCGTGGATGATCAGGGCGTCACCGTGGAGTTGCTCGAGGGCAGGTGCCACTGGAGGGGTTTGCAGGGAATTCCTCTTCAATCTCCCATGGTCTATCGCTCCTGGAAGTCCTTCGTGGTGATCATTCCCCTTCACCTTCCTGCTGGAGGAACTCCTTGGACGCCAGGTGAGGCGAGGCTGCTGGATGCCGAGGGTCGGGTGGTGCAGCGCATGCCCGTGTGGCTGGACGTGGTTCGCCTCACCCCTGGAGGGACGGGTTCTCTCGCGGTGGAGATGGACTTGCGCCCCGAGGATGCCGGCAGGTTCTTCGTCCTGGAAGTACGCGAGAAGGATGGGGAACGCGGAGTCGTGATCGAGAGAGTGAGGCTCTGAGCCATGGATGTGGAAACGCTGATGGTGCATCCCGATGCGCTGAAGCCAGAGACGCTGGTCAGCGGCTGGCGCATCTTGGGTAGGTCCGGCAAGGGTGGCTTCGGCGCTGTCTACCGCGTCGAGGACGCCGCACGGCCCGGGGAGGTGTACGCGCTGAAGATGTCTCTACGGCTGGGAGACCCAAGAGCCGAGCGAGAGACGACGCTGCTGATGACGAAGGCGATGCACACCAACATCGTACGTATCCACGGCCACGGACGCTGGCCGCATCCGAAAGAGGGCTACCACTACATCGTCATGGACCATGTGGAGGGGCCCAACCTCATTGACTGGGTGGAGGGTACCAACCCCTCTTTCCATCAACTGGGCGCTGTGCTCGACAAGCTCGCTCTGGCGCTGGGCTTCTTGAATGAGCACGACGCCTGGCACCGCGACGTCAAGCCGGAGAACATCCTGGTGCGTTCCTCGGATGGCGAACCCATCCTGCTGGATCTGAGCGCCGGCGACTACGAAGGGGCGCAAACCCTGACTGAACAACCCCTGCCGCCGGGAACCCGGCATTGCCGTAGCCCGGAGGCGCTTCGATTCAATCAGCGCAACTGGGATCGCAAAGGGGTTCACTACGAATACAAGGCCACGGACGAACTGTACGCCCTGGGAGTCACTGCCTACCGTGCCCTGACGGGTCACTGGCCGTTTCCTCTGGAACTGCCACGAGAGGTGCTCGAAGACGTCATCCTGTGGCGGGTGCCTCCCTCACCCGAGACCGTCAACCGACGGGTGCCGCCGGAGCTGTCTGCCCTCGTCATGCGGCTGTTGGACAAGGATCCCGAAGCACGTCCCCAGAGTGGCCGGGAACTTCACGAAGCCGTAGTGGCCGCGTCCGCGTTTGGAGAGGCTGCGGTGTGGGAGGCGACCTGCTTCGAGTGGGAGAACGAGCCAGACGGGCTGCAGCGCCGCATCCGGCGACCGGAGCCACCTACGCTTCTTCCAGGTCCGAAGCCGCCAGCACCACCCAAGTCTGTGCCCTTTGCGTTGGCGACTGTTCCAGCCCCTGGCGGCGCTCTGCATGCGCAGGACGCTCCAGCTCTTGATCCTTCCTTCGCACGAGACGGTATCGCGCGGGAGAGAGCTCCTTCGCGAGCTGTTCCTGTGCCAGCGCGAGCATGGAGACGATGGGTGCTTCGCTTGGGGCTGATTTTGCTTCTGGGCGGAGGGCTGGCCCTGGGAGTGGTGTATTTCAGTCCTACCTTGCAAGTCGGGTTGCCATCATTCGCGAAGACTACCCATGAAGTGGCGAATTCGCCCGAGTCCCCCGATGCTAGGGAGGCCGCAGTACCGCCCTCGGCGGAAGCCACCCCTGCGGTCGTCGCGACCCCCGCGACGGGATCGGAGGAGCCCACTCCCGTGAAGACGAAGAAGGCCACCGGCAACAAGTCCGCGACTCAGCGGAAGTCTAAAAACCTCGAGAAAGCCGCTGCGGCGGTCGCGTGCCTGGAACTGAGTGCCGGCTGTGCCAGTACCCAGGTAAAGCCCTTTGAAGAAGTAGAGAAGTGCCCACCTGAGGCGCTTGCCGCGATGAAGAAGCTAGGCCTGAGACTGGGGAGTGCTGGGAATCTCGTGGTCGATGTCCAGCAGCCGGGTACATCGGGCGATACAGGGCGCTACCAGGACGGCCCTATTACGAGTGTCCTCTTGGGCGAGCCGACTGCAACCCTCCCAGCGGGGAGCCTGATCCTCGGTACGCTCTGGACGAGCAGTGGCAGGATCGACCGGTGGGGGGATGCGAAGGTCTATGGTCGCTATACGGAGGTGCGCACGCCGAACGGCCAGCGCTATCCCGTCTGTTTCACGCTGGGAGATGAGGACGGTGTTCCCCAGTTGGAGGGATCTCAGCCCGGTGCCGCTCTGCTCCCGCGCTCCGTGCCCTTCAAGATCGTCAAGCGCTACATCTTTGAGTGAGCTGACAGCTCGTGCCCCGGGTGTCCGACGCAGAGCCCGGGGCCGGGGAGCGGCTACACCTGGGTCTTCACCACGTCCTTGATTCCGGTGGTGGCCTTCTCGACGACCTTGCTCGTCAGGTCCAACTCCAGCGTGTACTTGTACATGGAGGCCTGTAGCGACAGTAGCTCCGCGTTCGAGAACGTCTTTCCCGAGGCGCTCGTCTCGATGAGCTTCTCCAGGCGCAGGTGCCCCGCCTCCAGCTCTCGTACGACGTGGGACACCAGGTTGGTCGTTGGCTTCTCCGTGCTGGCGACTGTCTCCACCGCTCGTACGGACTGGGCGGACTGTGGCTGGGCTGCTCCGCTCGTGGCCTGGGCCTTGTCCGCCAGTACCGCGTCGAACTTCGAGTCTCCCTGCTTGTTTGGCTGCGCCACCCCCTGATCCGGCAACGTCTGAAGCGCTCCCTGGGCGGCTGGCACGTTGATCATCGGGCCCGTCATCGCTCTGTCTCCTGGCGAAGTGTCTTCCAGCTGCCAGTATCCCCAGCGCACCTGACACCTCCCGGCGCTACACTGGCGGCATGCTGCGAGCCCTCGCGCTGCTCTCGTCCGTCCTGGCCCAGGCCCCTGCCGCCACTCCTCCGGCGGTGGACCCCAAGCTGCCCTTCGTCACGACCCTGCACCTCGAAAATGACGTGCTCGTCCAGAGCGACCGCTATTACTCGAACGGCATCCGCCTCGAACACCATGGCGAGTATGACGCCTGCCGCGAGCTGGCCCTAGCCCTCGGGTTCCCTGACTCGGTCGATCACCGCTACCCCTGCGGTGGCTCGCTCGCGCAGAACATGTACACCCCCAGCCGCATCGTCCCCAACGAAGGCGAGCTGCCCTGGCCCGACCCCAATGACCGCCCCTATGGCGGGTGGCTCCATGGCGGGTTGCTGTTCCAGCACCTCGCTGTCGATGAGGAGCCCACCGACTCCTCCCGGCTCACGCTTCAGGCCACCGTGGGAGTCATTGGTCCTCCCGCCGGAGCAGGCGTCGTGCAGCGGGAGTGGCACGGAGCGCTCAACAACATCTTCGGCCACGTCGTGGCCAGGATTCCCGTCGGCTGGGAGGCCCAGCTTCCCACCGAGCCCGCCTTCCACGTCTCCGCGCTGCGCGAACAGCCCCTGTTGTGGAGCCGCTACGTGGATGCCACCTGGTCCGCTGGCGCCATGGTGGGCACCGTCTTCACCAACGCCAGTCTCGGCGGCACCGTGCGCGCCGGCCTGCTCGCCCGGCCGTTCGGACTCGCGCCCATCATGCCCTCCGTTCGCAAGGCCAAGCGCGCCCGCGAGGAGGCCGAGGGCAAGGCTCCCGAGGTCTCCTCGACGCCGGACGTCCCGGAGCGCACCTTCGAGGCCTATCTCTTCGCCCGGGGGCAGGTGCGGTGGGTGGCGCGCAACCTGTTCCTGGATGGGACGTTCTTTCGCAAGAGCATCAGCGTTCGCAAGACGCCCTTCGTCGGTGACACCGACTTCGGCTTCGCCTTGCGCGGGAGCAAGTTCGAGTTCGACCTGAGCTTCGTCTTCCGCTCACAGGAGATGGCCGAGCCCCCAGACCCTCGGCTCTCCGGTCACCGCTTCGCGCGGCTTCAGCTCAGCTACTTCCACTGAGCTGCTCGTAGGGCGTGAGCCGCACCGAGAGCGTCGCGCTCGGGGGGCGATGGCTCCACGCCTGGAAGGACTCGCGGAACTCGTCCAGTGTGCGCGAGAGCGGGCTGCCAGCACGCACCGAGAGCGCCTCCGCGCCGTTCGCGCCCCTGGCGGCGAGGCCGATGGTGAAGGGGCCCTCTGGGTTCGTGTTCGGGAACGGTCGGGCGAAGAGCCTCCGGTCTCCCTCCAGTCGGTACACCAGTGCCGTGAGGTGTCCGAGCACCCAGCCCGCGGCCATCTCTCGCGCCTCGGACGTCTCGGCCTCGACGGTGACCTCCAGACGGGTGCTCAGGTCCTTTGCGAGGTCCACGGGCGTGAACAGTGCCTGCCAGGCTTCGGGGGTGCCTTCCTCGCGTGCCCGGTGGAGCAGGTCTTGTGCTCGGGCGAACTCCTCTCGGAGCACCTGCAGCGTCGAGCGCGACACGTTGCGCGCGGTGTTTCGCAGCGGCTGCGCGGGGGCGATGATCGGCATCAAATCCCTTTTCCCGTTCGGGCTGTAGCGCGCCGTCTCTGGCGTCAGTGTCACCGGCTGGGGCCACGGCCAGGCGGCGAATGTCTCGAAGAAGTGCGCCAGCTGGCGCTCCTCCGAGCTCGACGCCTCCCGAGGCGCTCGCACGCAGTCCCAGGCCACCAGCACCGCCCAGGACAGGCCTCCCAGGTAGCCCAGCGCGTGCGAGTACACACCGTGCGTCTTGGCCCATGCTCGCACCGCGCGCAGGACCGTGCGGAAGCGCTCCAGCCCCGCGCCCTCTCGTCCCACGACTTCGAGCAGCGCGTTCGTGTCAGCCCAGCCGTTGAGCGAGCGGAAGCCTGCCGTGTCCAGTTGCTCGCCGTGCTGGGTCAGCAGCTCCGCCGGCGGACAGGGCTCCACGCCCTCGGGACGGCTCGCGTAGGACACGTCGAAATGCACCCCGTCGAGCGTCAGCTTCACCATCGGAATGGCGGCGTCCTCCACGAAGCGTCCGCCCCCGAAGCCTTTCTGTCCGGACAGCTCGGCGAGGAGCGCTTTGGCGAAGCCTTCGCGTGACAAGTGCGAGGGGCCGATCGCGATCGCGTCCACATCGCTGCTCGCGCTGCCCGTTCCGAGCAGGTACGAGCCATAGGGGTGCAGCTCCAGCCCGAGCTTCGCGCACACCGCTTCGAGCCGGCTCACCGCCTGCGTGCGTTGCTGGCGGGACTCGGCGGACTCCCACTCCCCGCGCGCCTTCAGCATGGAACGCAGCGCCTCTCCGGACTCCCGAGTGGGAGCAGGGCTTCCCTCCGAGGGGGGACTGGAGGGCCTTGGCCCCTTGCCTCCACCGAGCGCCACGCGCCGACGCACCTCGAAGGGGTGGTCGCCGTGCCGGCTGATCAGGCACACCTCGCGCACCTCGAAGGTGAGCGGCTTCCAGTCTCGCTCCCACGCGGCGAAGGTGCGTCTGACCTCAGCGGGGCTGGAGCGCGGGAGCTGGCCGACGCTCAGGTGTGGCGTGAAGCCTCGCTCGGACTTCCGGCCCTGCTCGTCGCACTGTGGCAGCGCCGCCTCGAGCGCCGACTGCAAGGCTTCGAGCGCGCCGTGGGGATGGGCCTCCGGGCGGAGCCAGGCGGTCACACTCGAGCGCTGCTCGAAGGAGTCGAAGCTGGTGAGCGTCACCTGGAAGGGCTTCACGTCCCGGAGCGCCTCGGCGATGAGCGCCTCCGCCTCGGCGAAGTACTCATCCGGAACGAAGGGGTAGAGCAGCGTCACGTGTGGCATCCAGCGCAGGTAGGTCCGATCGTGTCGGGACCGGATCGCCTCGATGGGACTCCACAGCTCTTCCGGTGGAATGAGCACCACGGCCGCCTGATGTACCGGCGGCACCGAGAGTACCCGGGGGGGCCCAGCCGGCTCGGGCGCGGGCGCCGCTCGGGTCGGCGCACCTCGGAGCAGCGTGCAGCTCAGCCCGAAGTGGTCCGAGATGAAGAGCGGATCTCCTCCCGGCGACGGCTTGCCAGAGATGGGCGTCTCGCCGAAGAGGCTCACCTTTTGAGGCTTCAGTCGCCCCAGCGGTGAGCGCACCAGCATCCGGTCGAGGCGCTGGCTCCGCTGGGTGGTGGTGGTGAGCGCCGCCATGGCGTTGCGCGCCGGGTCGTACGTGTAGCCGGCTTCTCCCGGGCGCAGCGTGCTCCAGGCATCCGTGAAGCCCGCGTCCGCGAAGGCGTGGGCCTCGGGCGCGTCCTCGTCTCCCAGGTTGAAGTCGCCCATCAACAGGAGGTCGGGCGTCTCAGGCGCCTCATCAAACGTGCGCGCCCAGTCGTTGATCACCCGGACCTGCTTGGCCCGCATGCCGATGCCCGCGGCGTCCCGGCTGCTCGTCAGGTGCAGCGTGGCCACCCACAGCGGACCGCCGCGCAGCGAGAGTTCGCCGGCAATCACCCGCTTGTCGCGCGAGAAGACGCACTGGTTCAGCGTGGTGAAGGGGAAGCGGGAGAGGAGGACCTGGCCGTAGGGCGTCACCGTGGTGGCGGCCGGTCCCTCCGAGAGGAAGAAGTGCTCGCGCACCCAGGGGGCCTCGAGCAGCGCGGAGAGGAAGGGCCCGGTCACTTCCTGCAAGGCCAGGACATCCGCGTCCACCGAGCGCAGGAGGGAGAGGGCCGCTGCGGTACGTCTCCGGGTGTCGAGCAGCTCCGGGTCGTACAGGTCGAAGAGGACGTTGAAGGAGGCGACCGTGAGCTCCGCGAGGGAGGGCAGGGGCTCGGAGTCGCTGGCGCCCCTCAGGGCTTCTACCCAGGCTCCTGTGCGCGCGTCGTAGCGGTAGGAGGGAATCGGGGTGAAGCGCGGTGTCTCGTGGTGGGCGTGGTGATGCGAGGGCGGTGGGGGTGGCGGCGCGGGCTCTTCCGCGGCCGCCGGGGCCAGCGTCGCCAGGGTGTCGATGCGTTTGCGCCGGTCCCACACCACCTCGGGGCCTCGGCGGAAGTACCAGACGCGGTGCCAGGGAATCTCTCCGTCCGGGACGAAGGCCTCGAAGGGCATCTCCTCCATCTCCTCGGAGTGCGCGTCGTAGCCGATGACGAACTCGCGCGCGTCGAGCCGAGGGTCCCAGCGGATGCGGTGGTACACCTCGCGGCTCGTCGTGAAGCGTTCCTGAGACATGACTGCGGCCCTCGGGAAGGGGAGAGGACTCGGCGCGACCTCGGTTTCCGGACCGGTATACGCCGAGCATGCCGGGGAGGGGGCCTCCCGAGCGCCGCTCATGACGCCTCTTGCGTATGGGGGCTGACATCTCGCCGCCTCCAGGGCTTCGAGGGCGTTCATACTGGGAGGCGCCTCGGGCACGCTGCCCTCCAGGAGGTCTCACCGTGTCGCGGATCCATGTCGCGGGGAAGGTCGTGCTGCTCGGGGCGGTGCTGGCCATGCCAGCCTTCGCCCAGGAGAAGGGGGACAAGGATGTGTGCGGCAGCCGTCCCCGCTGCGAGGTGAAGGACTCCACCCCCGCGCTCAAGGGTCATACAGTGGTGGAGCTGGCGCTCGGGCCCCGTGACCCGGAGGAGGGCGCCGAGTGCGAGCAGCGCGAGTGGTGGCTGCGACGCCCCGATAAGTCCGTGGTGAAGCTCCTCGACGCCTGCAACGACGGGTATGGCGCCGCCGGCATGGGCGAGGACGAGGTGGCCATCGACGGCAACCGCTTCACCGCCACCCGCAGCGGCGGCTCCAACTGGCGCTGGTCCAACACCGTCGTGGCCCAGCTCTCGCCCCTGTCGCTGCTGCGGGAAGAGCACCGCACCTTCGCGACGGTGTCTCCCGAAACCTCCGAGTCGCGCTTCGACTTCGTCACCTTCGAGAGCCGGGTGAGCCGGCAGGTGGCCGACTGCAAGCTGGACCCCGGAGACGTCTCCCCCGACAGCGACACCACCTCGACGGAGGCTTCCGTGCTGCCGCGCGTCGAGCTGCCCGCCGACTTCCTCCAGGAGGGCTGGAAGCGCACCGGGCTGGGGCGCTGCTCGGCTCGGAGTGGCTTCGTGCTCCTGGGCAAGCCGCAGGACAAGGTGGAGGCCGATGCGCACCTCCTGGCGGTGCTCGCCCAGGACAACGTGCTCTTCCTCGAGGTGAGCGACGACACCTGGACCGGGCCCAGCGCCAAGTGGCTCGCCGATGATCATGTCGAGCTGTGGCTGTCTCCCGAGGGCCCGGAGGCCGCCGACCCGTGCGAACGCAGCGGCAAGGACGTGGGCCTGGTGCAGTGGGCCATTCGCATCGCCGATGGCAAGGTGTTCCCCGCCTATGGAGATCCGAAGCCCCCGCTGCAGGCCGAGGTGGTGCGCGAGGCCGGCCGCGCCCGGCTCAAGGTGAAGCTCCCCTCCGAGGTGCGCGCCCTCTCCGCTGTGTACAGCGACAGCGACGCGGGCAAGAAGCAGGAGCTCCTGGTCGCCACCAGCCAGGTCCAGTTCGGCCGCGCCGCCACGCTCTCTCCCGTGCGCGAGTTCGAACGCGCCGAGCTCTCCTGTCAGCTCAAGGGCGCCGAGCTCACCCCCGTGCCCGCCGAGCTGCGCCCCGCGTCCGGAGAGTCCGCGCTCTCGGTCGAGTGAACCCCACGCCTCACGCCCAGTGACGCGCCACGCGCCCCCGGTGCGATGGGTGCAGCTACGGCTGCGCCCCACATCCGGTGCCGTGACCGCTCAGGCGCTACACCCGCGCCGTAGAAGTCCGCGCCCGCCGCCTTTCTTCCCCACACAGCACGGCAAAACGCGCTCATTCGTTTTTTCTTGGATCCCAAGGAAATGGGCTGTCTCAAGATCCCGAGTGTTGAACAGTCGCAGTAAGCCGGGAATCCCCGAATGAGAAGGAGACGCGACATGAGTCATGGACGCGGGATCCGTGGAATCGCAGCAGTCGTCGTACTGGCAACAGGAGGTGGGTGCAGCCTCATCGATTCGGAGGACGGCTCGGGCGCGCGTGGCGCCGGCAACCTCTCGGACACGTGCCAGGTCGTTCCGCCCTTTACCCCGAACTTCCAGCCCGAGCTCCAGTGGGAGTGGACGGGCAGCACGCTGGCCCCCGAGTTCAAGCAGGTGATGATGACGCCCATCGTCGTGGAGGTGAACGGCGACGGCATCCCCGACGTGGTCTTCAGCACCTTCGCCGGCAACGACTGGCGCGAGGGCGTGCTGCGCGCCATCAGCGGCGATGACGGGCATGACCTCTGGGCCTCCATGGATCCGGCCCACCGCATCAAGGCCGCCGCCAGCATCGCCGCCGGCGACATCGACAACGACGGCCTGGTGGAGATCTGTGGCATCCCCCACAACGGTCGCGGAATCATCTGTTACGAGAACGACGGCACCTTCAAGTTCCGCTCGGCCGAGGACGCCTTCGACTACAACGAGTGGGGCGGCCCCTCGCTGGCGGACCTCGACGGTGATGGCACCGTGGAGATCCTCGACGGCAACCGCGTCTACAGCAACACGGGCGCGCTGAAGTGGGTGGGCTCCGATGGCATGGGCGGCGCCCAGTACACCGGCCCCGTCTCCTTCGCCGCCGACATCGACCAGGACGGCACGCAGGAGCTCGTCAACGGTCGCTCCATCTACAACCCCGACGGCTCGCTCCACTGCGCCAACACGGACATCCCCCACGGCTTCGCGGGCGTGGGCAACTTCGATGGCGACATCCAGGGTGAAGTCGTCGTCTCGGGCCACGGCAAGGTGAGCCTGATGGATGACAACTGCGCCCTGAAGTGGAGCATCGACATCCCCGGCGGCTGCGCCAACGGCTGCGGCGGCGCGCCCACCATCGCCGACTTCGACAATGACGGCACCGTCGAGGTCGCCGTCGTCGGTGACAACGCCATCTCCATGCTGGAGACCAACGGCACCGTGAAGTGGACGAGCACCATCCAGGACTGGAGCTCGGGCAAGTCGGGCTCCTCCGCGTTCGACTTCGAGGACGACGGGCAGATGGAGCTGCTCTACGCCGACGAGGTGTCGCTGCGCATCTACAACGGCGCCACCGGCCAGGTGCGCTTCGAGACGCGCCACAGCACCGGCACCACCCACGAGAGCCCCATCATCGCCGACGTGGACGGTGACTTCGCCGCCGACATCGTCGTGGCCACCAACAACACCGCCTATCCGCCCTACAACGGCATCCGCGTGTACCACGACCGCCTCGAGGGCTGGGCGCGCACCCGCCGCATCTGGAACCAGTCGGCCTACTCCATCACCAACGTGAACAATGACGGCACCATCCCCGCTCACCCCGTCAGCCACTGGCTCAAGCCCCGCCTCAACACCTTCCACTCCAACGTCGCCAACTACTTCGGCGACGGCGAGAGCCCCTACGCCGCTCCGGACATCACCGTCTCCGAGCTGAGCGCCGCGTGCTCCGAGTCCTCGCTCAACATCAGCGCGCAGATCGTCAACCAGGGCGATACCCCCGTGGCCGCTGGCCTCAAGGTGTCCTTCTACCGGGGCAATCCCGCCTCCGGCGGCACGCTGCTCGGGGTGACGACGCTGACCTCCGCCATTCCCGTCGATGGCTTCGCCCCCGTCCTGCTGTCGGTGGGGGCCCAGCCGGTGGGCGGCGCCAACCAGATCTTCGTCGTCGCCGATGACGACGGCTCCGGCTCGGGCCGCGATACCGAGTGCGATGAGACCAACAACGGCGCCTCCGCCGAGGTGGACGTCACCTGCGGCGCTCCGCCGACCAGCGTGCCGCCCGTGGCCATCTGCCAGAACGTCACCGTCAACGCCAACGCCCAGTGCCAGGGCTCCGGCGACGTGAACAACGGCAGCCATGATCCGGACGGCCAGCCCGGTCCGTTCACCGTCACCCAGGCGCCCGCCGGCCCGTTCGGTCTGGGCAGCCACCCCGTCACGCTCACCGCCAACGACGGTGCCGCCAGCGCCCAGTGCGTCGGCACCGTCACCGTGGTGGACGTCACCCCGCCCGCCCTGAGCTGCCCCGCCTCGCAGACCGTCGACACGTGTGACGCCGACGGCGTGGCGGCCACGTTCCAGGCCTCGGCCACCGACAACTGCGGCCCGGCCCCCGTTACTTGCTCGGCCGCCTCGGGCGCCACCTTCCCGCTGGGCCAGACGGCCGTCAGCTGCAGCGCGGCGGATGGCTCCGGCAACATGGCCTCGTGCAGCTTCAACGTCACCGTGCGCCCGGAGACCACGGCTCCGTCCATCTCCTGCCCCGCTCCCATCGTCATCAACGCGTGCGTGGAGGGCGGCCCGGTGGCTCACTTCAACGTGGGCTCCAGCGACAACTGCGGCGCGCCGAGCGTCACCTGCTCGCACGCCTCGGGCTCCACCTTCCCCGTGGGCCAGACGGTCGTCACCTGCACCGCCACCGACACCCTGGGCAACACCGCCGCGTGCAGCTTCGACGTGACGGTGAACAGCGAGGGTGAGGGCGCTCCTGTCCCCGGCGCGTCCCTGGGCAATGAGATCTGGCCCCCCAACCACAAGTACGTGGACCTCACGCTCGCCGACTGCGCCGCCCCCGCGCAGGACACCTGCGGTGGTTCGCTGCCCGCGGACCAGTACGGCACCATCCTGCGGGTCTCCTCGGACGAGGTGGAGGACGCGAATGGCAACGGCGATGGCCGCACCTGCGATGACATCACCATCGCCGCGAACGGTAAGGCCTTCAAGGTGCGCGCCGAGCGCGAGGGCACCGGTGACGGCCGCGTCTACACCGTCCACTACGCCATCAACGGCCCGGGCGGCACCGCCCAGAGCAACTGCCGCGTGTTCGTGCCGCACGACCAGTCCGGCAACCACGCGGTCATCGACAGCGGCGTGAAGTTCTGCGTCGGCCAGGGCTGCCCGGCGGGCACCGGCGGCAGCGCGCTCTGCAACTGAGGCGCGTCGTCTGCTGAGTGAGTGAGTGAGGGCCCGGGGCCGACTGGCGGCTCCGGGCCCTTTGCTTTGAGGAGCCTGGCTCGGAGTGCGTTCGCGGAGTGTGCCTACGACGCTTACGGCCTCACGTAGGGTATGGCTGGGCGGCCGAACGAGCAGGGCTGATCAGCACAGAGTCCGGAAAGCGCTGGAAGAGCAGCGGAGCGAGCGATTTTCGCGCCTTCCACGCCTCGGGGATGGCGGGTTTGTAGGTGTTCCTGCTCAGTCATCCTGTCGGGTAGAAAACAGGAGTTCCCGCGCTGCTGCCCCAGGCGCGGATCCCTCATCTCTCCCGCCTCGAGCCATCTATGTCCCTTCGTTCCCCGTCGCTCAGCTGGTGCCTGACTCTGGGCACCCTCCTCGTGGGACTCACCTTCGGCTGCGGTGACAGTGCGCAGCCGCCCATTCCTCCTCCTTCCAAGCAGCTGCCGGATGCCGCCAAGTCCAGCGTGGAGCTGAGCCGTACCTCCAACGTGCGGGCCGACGGTGCCGACGAGGTCTCCATCACCGTCACGGTGCGCAAGGGGGACGGCGTGGTGATGGCGGACCGCACGGTGATGTTGGAGGTGTCCGGCGAGGGCAACACGCTCAGGCCCGCCTCGGGCAAGACGAACACCGAGGGCGTGATGACGGCGAAGCTGGTGTCCACCCGCGGGGGCGCCAAGCAGGTGACGGCCCGGGTGCAGACCGACGGCGAGCCGGTGGTGCTCAGCTCGCGGCCCACCGTCGAGTTCGTCGCGCTGCAGCCCAAGAAGCTGGCCTTCACCGCCATGCCCCTCGAGGCCACCGCGGGCGCGCTCATGAGCCCCGTGCTCGAGGTGTCCATCCAGGACGAGACCGGGGCCACGGTGCGAGAGGTCGTGGGCACCGTCACGCTGGAGCTGGCCTCGGGCCCCGGCGGCGGACAGCCCGAGGGTTCGCTCACCGTCAGCGCGGTGGACGGCGTGGCGCGCTTCCCCGAGCTCCTCTTCAAGAAGGCGGGCACGGGCTACTCGCTGCGGGCCACCTCGGGTGCGCTGACGGCGGCCACCTCTCCGCTCTTCGATGTGGTGCCCGCCGCCGCGAGCGTGCTGGAGCTCAGCGGGCTGCCGGCCAGCATGACCGCCGGCGACACGACCAGCGTCGACGTGACGGTGAAGGACGCGTTTGGCAACCTGGCCACCAACTACCGGGGCACGCTGCGCTTCAGCTCCACCGACGGCTTTGCGCCGATGCCCGCCGAGCACACCTTCACCGAGGCCGACGCGGGTCGGAAGACCTTCACCGGGCTGTCCCTCCAGCGCGCGGGCACCCAGCGGGTGACGGTGACCGACTCCGTCAACCCGGGCCTCACGGTCGAAGCGGAGGTGCAGGTCGGGGCCGCGGCGACCTTCCGGATCCTCTTCAACCGGCACCCGCTCAGCCGCTTCTCCGTACGCGCTGCGATGTCCGAGGTCGAGGTGATCTTCCTCGACCGCTTCGAGAACGTCACGGCGGTCAGTGGGCCCGCCGTCAGTCTGGCCCTCAACCCCGCAAGCGGGGTGCTGGGTGGCACGACGACGCTCTCCCCAGTGGATGGCAGGGCCTCCTTCACCGACCTGAGCGTTACGCATGAGGGCACCGGCTACACCCTCGTCGCCACGGCCGGCACGTTCAACAGCGCCACCAGCAGCGCGTTCAACATCGTCGACGACGTGGCCCCGGCCGCGCCGCAGCTCAGCCAGGGCACCACCGCTCCCACCAGCATCGAGGTGCGGTGGACCGCCGTGGGCGATGACGGCGTGCTGGGCACCGCCACGAGCCAGGAGCTGCGCTACTCCGCCTCCAACATCGTCTCGGACGCGGACTTCGCCGCGGCCACGCCGGTGGCGACGGGCACGCCCCAGGCCGGCGGCAGCGCGGAGCAGGCCACCCTCACCGGGCTCACCCCGGGCTCCAACTACTATGTGGCCCTGAAGGTGACGGACAGCGCGGGCAACTCGGTGCGCTCGGCCACCCTGCCCGTGTCCACGCCCAACCCCACCGTCACCCAGCTCGTCTTCACCGTCCAGCCGGTCGATACCGCCGCGGACTCGGTCCTGCCGGAGCTGAAGGTGGCGCTGCGTGACATCAACGGAGACACCGTGACCTCGGCCACCTCGGCGGTCACCCTGACCCTGCGGGGCGGCCCCACGCTCACGCGCACGGTGAACGCCGTGGCCGGCGTGGCCTCCTTCCCCGGTCTGAGCATCACCACCGCGGGCACTGGCTACTTCTTCGAGGCCACTGTCGGGGGCACGGTGCCGACGGCGCAGAGCAACGCGTTCGCCATCCTTCCTGCGGCCGCGAACCACCTGGAGCTGGTGGGCCTCGTGGCGCCTGTCGGCGCGGGCCAGCCGGGCTCCGTGCAGGTGACGGCGTATGACGCGTTCAACAACATCGCCTCCGGCTACCGGGGCACGGTGCGCTTCACGTCCAACGACGCCGCCGCCACCCTGCCCGCCGACTTCACCTTCGCCGCCGGGGATGCGGGCCGCAAGGTGTTCACCAATGGCGTGGTGCTGCGCACCGCTGGCAGCCGCACCGTCACCGTGGCGGACACCGTCAACGGGACGCTGACCGACTCGCTCACCGTGGACGTCGTCAACGGCGCGGCGACGCAGCTCGTGCTCACCGCGTCCGCCGCCTCCGTCACCGCCGGCAGCCCCTTCTCCCTTGAGGTGACGCTGCGCGACAGCGCCGGCAACATCGCCATCGACTACACGGGCACCGTCTCCTTCACCTCCACCGAGACCAACGGGGTGATTCCGTCCGACTACACCTTCACCGCGCTGGATGCGGGCCAGAAGACCTTCAGCAACGTGGAGCTGCGCACCGCCGGGCCCCAGTCCATCACCGCGCGGGACATTGGCAACGCCAGCCTCACGGACACCGAGTCGCTCACCGTGAACGCGGCGGCCGTGGTGAGCCTGGCCTTCTCCGCTCCGGCGAACGCCACCGCGGGCACCGCCTTCAGCGTCACCGTCAGCGCCATCGACACGTTCAACAACGTCGTCTCCGGCTACACCGGCACCGTGAGCTTCAGCTCGGATGACACTCAGGCCACGCTGCCGGCCAACTACACCTTCACCCCGGGCGACGCGGGCAGCCGCATGTTCAGCGCCACCTTTGGCACCGCGGGCACCCAGCCGCTGCGCGTCAGCGACGGCACGCGCAACGCCAGCGCCAGCATCCTCGTGGCGCCCGGCGCCGCCACGCGCCTGGCGCTCACCGGGCTGGAGGCCTCGCTCACCGCGGGCACGTCGGACTCCGTCGACGTCACGGCGTATGACGCCTTCAACAACGTGGCCACTGGCTACACCGGCACTGTGCGCTTCACCTCCACGGACCCCGCCGCCGTGCTGCCGCCGAACTACACCTTCACCGCCTCTGACTCGGGCACCCAGCCCTTCCTCGTCGAGCTGCGCACCGGCGGGCCTCGCGTCATCGCCGTGACGGACACGGGCAACGCCGCGCTCACGGACGACGAGCAGACGAACGTCGTCGCCGGCAGCCCCGCGAAGCTCGTGTTCTCCCAGCAGCCGACGAACGGCACCGTGCGCAGCACGCTGAACCCGGTCAGCGTGACGCTGGTGGATGCCTACGACAACACCACCACCGCGACGGCTCCCCAGGTCACGGTGTCCCTGCTGGGCGGTGGCGGCAATGCCACCCTGAGCGGCACGCGCACCGTGTCCCCGGCGGGCGGCGTGGCGACCTTCAGCGCGCTCTCCATCGACCAGGAGGCCACCGACTTCCAGCTCGCGGCGAGCGCCGATGACCTCATCGGTGCGACCAGCACCGTGTTCACCGTCGTGGACAACCTCTCGCCGGACCTGGTGGTGATCACCGCGACCCAGTCTTCCGCCACCAGCGTCACGGTGGCGTGGATGGCGGTGGGCGATGACGGCTCCCTGGGCCGGGCCTCCAGCTATCAGCTGCGGTACTCGACCTCTCCCATCAACAGCGAGACGGACTTCGCCTCCGCCACCGAGTTCCCCACGGGGGCGCCGCAGAACCCGGGCACCTCGGAGTCCGTGTTGGTGACGGGCCTGACCCTGGATAACGACCTCTACTTCGCCCTCAAGGTCCTCGACGGAGCCGGAAATTTCAGCCGCTCCGAGGACGTCATGGTGGGCGGGAGCGGGCCGTGCTCGGGGGTGACGTGTACTCCGCCGGCGACGACCTGTTCGGCCGATGGCACCTCGGTGGTGAGCTACACCTCCGCCTGCCAGGAGGACACGGGCACGTGCCAGGACACGCCGACCACCACGCGCTGCCAGTCGTATGAGACGTGCAGCACCGGGGCCTGCGTGCCGGTGACGCCGGGCAGCCAGGCGGGGCAGATCCTCATCAGCGAGTTCAGCGCCCTGGGCTCGGAGTTCATCGAGCTGCACAACACCACGGGCGTCCCCCTGGATGTGCATGGCTTCACCCTGCGCAACGCGGCGGGGCAGATGGTGACCCTCCGCGCTGTCACGGACCCGAACGGCACGGCGGGCACGCCGGTGACGATCGGCGCCACGGGCTACCTCTATGGCGTGGCCAATCCCTCCGGGGCGATTCCTCCGGGCGTGGGCTTCGTCTATGGCGATCCGGGCACGAGCTTCGCCCTGGCGGACACGGGCGACGCGCTGGCGCTCTACTCGGCGGCTCCGGCGGGCAACTTGCAGGACGCGGTGGACTTCCGCTCCTTCGTCACCAACCCGGACGTGCCACTGACGGCGGCGGACTTCGTGGGCTTCGCGGGTAGCTCCACGCAGCTCGACCTGAGCGGCACGACGGCGGGAGGCAACGACACGGCCACCAACTGGTGCGTGAGCTTCTACGAGGCGGGCCAGCGCGGCTCGCGCATCACCCACAGCCGGGGCGGTGCCAACGGCAGATGCAAGGTGGCTGTCATCAACGAGCTGTTCATCGATCCCTCGGGCGGGGACGACGGCAAGGGCTTCATCGAGATCGCCGGGCCGGGCGGCTCCGTCATCGGCGGCGCGAGGCTCATCGACGTCGAGGGCAAGGGCGCGCAGGCGGGCCAGCCCAACACTGCGGTGAGCTTCACCTTCCCCGCAGGAACCCGTATCCCTGCGGACGGCATCCTCCTGGTCGCCGATGCGGCTTTGAGCGGCGTAACCTTGGTGCCCAACTTCGTCAACGGCGTGGATGTGAAGACGGCCACGCTGGATCCGGAGAACAACGGTGGCGACAGCATCCAGCTTGTCTCCGCGGCGATTCCGGCGACCCTGTTGGATGCGGTGGGCTATGACCCCGCGGGGGCCAACCTGGACACGAACGTGGCCAGCAATGGCCTGGCGATGTACGAGGGCGCCACGGCGTTGTACCTGGGGCCGAACGGCAACTCGACCGTGTCCCTGGTCCGCTCGCCCAACAGCACAGACACGGATAACAACCGCAACGACTTCCGGTCGGATCCGTCGTCGACGCCTGGGCTGCCCAATGACACGATCAACCTCACCGTGACGGGCATGACGCCCGATGACGCTCCCAGCATCGCGGCTTCGACCGTCGTCACCGTGATGGGCACGGACTTCGGGCCGGGCATGAGGGCGAGGTTCGGGACCGGGGCGGAGGGCCCCTGCACCGTGTTGGGGCCGACCGAGGCCACCTGCACCGCCGCGGCGGGCAGCGCCACCCCGACTCGGGTGGATGTGCTTTTCAAGAACAACGTGGCCATCGGCACGCCGGACCTGACGGTGGGCAACGCCTTCACCTTCACCGGCAGCCTCAACGAGACGGGCAACACGGATGAGGCGGACTACTGCAACCTCCAGTTCCCCGCCAGCTTCACGGTGACGACGGGACAGGCGACGCCGTTCCTCTACGGCCAGCTCTACGAGGCGGGCGTCACGGATGGCGGCGGTGCGCCCGCGGGGTGGATCGCCGAGGTGGGCTATGGGCCGACGGCGTCGAGCCCGCTGACCACCAACACGTGGCGGTTCTTCTCGGCGGTCCACAACACGCAGGTGGGCAACAACGACGAGTTCGTGGGCTCGTTCGTGGCGCCGGCGGCCGGGAGCTACTCGTACACGTTCCGGTTCAGCTCCGATAACGGGATTCGCTGGACCTACTGCGACCTGAACGGGGCGGGCTCGAACACTGGCGTCGACTTCCAGACCACTCAGCTCGGTGCCATGACGGTCAGCAACTAGGTCGGGCCGAAGGGCCCGGGAGCCCGGCCGGTGTGCCAGGGCTCCCGGGTGTCCCTCCGGAGAGGGACGCGCTACTGGTCGTCACACGGGGTGCCCAGGCGGGCCCCCGAATACACTCCGAGCTCGTTGTAGATGAGCGGCAGGTTCTGCTCGACGGGCACCACGCGCAGCTCCAGCTTCTTCTTGTTGCCGGAGATCCATATCGGCGCCTGCGCCCGGTCCACCACCAACCGGAGCTCGCCCTTCTTCGTCGAGAAGATCTGCCCCTCCGAGTCGGAGATGATGTCCTTCATCTCCTGCAGCTTCAGGCTCCCCTTGGGGCCCACGTGGACTCGGAACTTCTTCTCGTCCTCCGAGCGGAAGCCGCGCTCCACGAAGTAGTAGTTGCCGTCCGTGTCGCGCAGCAGCGCGTGCGGCACGTACTTCTGCGGGTTCGGCTCGTACTTGGCCCCCGTCAGCAGCTTCGCCGCCGGCTCGGCCTCCATCACCGTGAAGGCAATCGTCTTCTCGCCGCAGCGCACCGAACAGGTCTTCTTCTCCTTGTCCAGCTCCACCTCCGAGAACACCCGGTAGTCGATGCCCCGGAAGTTCTCGTTCGCCGTCTTGTTGAAGAAGCGCGGATCCAGGAACGAGTCGCCCGCCAGGCCCCAGGGCGGCGGCGCTACCTGGACGAACGTCTTTCCATCTCCATAGAAGAGCTGCGTGGTCTTCTGCTCGTCGGGCGCCAGCACCACGTAGTGGCCCTTGCCGTCCGTGCAGACCGAGGTCTTCTCCAGGATGCGCTGCTCCCCCAGGTTCTCCGCCTTGCCCCAGGGGGGCTCGATGGCCCAGGAGGTGCTGGACAGCAGGGCGGCCGCGGTGGCCAACAGGTGTCGAGAGTGCATGAGACAAGCTCCGGTTAGAGGTTCTTCTCGAAGTACTTCGTGGCGAACTCTTCCTGATTGGCGGCGTCCGGGGCCGTGGTCCAGCTCACGGTGCCCTCCTGGATGGCCAGCTTCAGCTCCGTGCCGAACTGGCACGTGAGCTTCTTCACCTTGGCCGTGATGGCCTTCTTCCCCGCCGCCGAGTCACACAGCCCCCGCAGCGAGCTGAGCGGGTTCGCGCAGTACGAGGCGATGCTGTACTTCTTGATGACGTCGTCCGAGACGCTCTTCCAGTCGATGCTGGCCGTCACCTTCGTGCCGCACGCCTCGTTCATTGCCTTGAGCTCATCGGCGAAGGACTGCTGGTTGCCGTCCTCGCGCTCCTTGCGGTTGAACGCCGCCAGCTTGCCCAGCGTGCCGTCCGACTTCTGCTTCTGGTGCTGGGAGTAGATGTCCTCGGCCTTGAGCGCCTGGGTGCGCTTCTCGTCGAAGGTGACGGAGAGGCCGTCCTTCCTGCCAGGTACCCACAGCTCGTAGCGCTTGGTGCCCCACGAGTCGCGCACCACCAGCGTGTAGAAGTTCTCGCCCCGGTACGGGGTGAAGTAGTCCGCGCCCTTGTTCGTCTCGCTCATCGTGTGCAGGAGCGCCTTGCCGTCGAACTCGCTGCTGGTGCCCTGCACGTAGAGGAGCACCTGCTTGCCGTCCTTGGACTCCGGGCCGGTGAGCGGGATGATCGCCACCGACTCGCCCTCCTTGCCCGCGTACACCTTGCCGGCGCCGACCGGAGCCGCTGCCCATGCGCTGGCGCCGCACAGCGCCCCCGCGATGACCACTGCCAGGGTGATTCTCATGTGTGCCCCCTCCCGTGGGGCCGTGGTGCTGCCGCCTCCGGGGCCCTGGAGCCTCAGAGGTTGACGTCGTGAGGCTTGCAGTACTTCGCCAGCCGCGCCTTGCCCTTGGAGGACAGGTTGCGCCACTGCGCCCTCGCGTTGCCCAGGTCTCCCTTGTGGCAGTAGGCGCGCCCGAGCAGCTCGTACGCGGCCTCCGTCTTGCGCGTCTGCTGGCTGCGCTGGGCCAGGCGGATGGCCTTGTCGAATTCTCCCGAGGTCAGCGCGCGCTCGGCCTCCTCCAGCTCCTGGCGCACCGACTCGGGCACGGCCTCGGGCTTGTCCGGGCGCGTCTGCGGACGCGCGGTGTTGGCGGGCTCCGTGTTGGCGGGCTCGGTGGGGGTGGTGGCCACGGTCGGAGGCGTGCTCGGCGGCGTGGTGGGCGGCGGCTCCGGTTTGACTTCCGGGGGCGGCGTCGGCGCCACGGGGGGCGGCTGCGCGATGGTTGGGTTCGGGGCGGTGACGGTGGGCGTCTCGGGCGGAGGGCTCGGGGGCGTCTCGGTCTTGAGGAACCGGCTTCCGACGATTCCGACGCCGAGGAGCACCACCGCCACGACGGCCGCCACCCCGAGCTTCGCGTTGGAGCGGGGGGCAGGTGCCGCGACGGGCGGCGCGGGCGTGGCCGGAGGCGCGGGTTGAGGCGCGGCCGGCTGGACCGCCGGCAACGAGAGGTCCGTCGGGCGCCGGGAGACGCTCACCGCGAGCGAGGGCTGCGCGGCGGGGGCGGCGGCCTCGGCGGCCCGGAACGCGGCCAGCGTCGAGCCGGGCTCCACGCTTGGGTCCGCCAGGGCGGCCGGGTTCGGCGAGGCGGGCTGGGCAGCAGGGGCGGGCGCGCCGGCGGCGGACTGGCGCGCGGGGACGAAGGTGGCCTCCGAGGCGCTCTCGTCGTCATGGAGCGACGGGTTGGAGGGCGGCAGCGCGCCCCGGGGCGAGTAGGGCGTCGGATCCGGCCCCAGGCTGGCGAGCGACTGCAGCGGCGTGCCGGTCAGCTCGGCGATGAAGGTGGCCACGTCCTGGAAGCGGTCCTTCGGGTTCTTGGCCAGCGCCTTGTCCACCGCGGCCACCGCGCGGGCGGGCAGGTCCGGACAGCGCACCGCGAGCGACTCGGGCGGCTCGTTGACGACGCGGTAGACCACCTCGGCGATGGTGGCCCCGGCGAATGGCGAGTCTCCGCTGAGCATCTCGTAGACGATGGTGCCCAGGGCGAAGATGTCCGTGCGCGCGTCGATGTCCTTGTTCTTGCCCATGGCCTGCTCGGGCGACATGTAGCGCGGCGTGCCCATGAGCACGTCTTCCTGCGTCTGCAGCGTCTGCGAGCCCATGAGCTTCGAGATGCCGAAGTCCATGAGCTTCACCCGCTCGGTAATCATGCCTTCCGAGTCGGTGGGCACCAGCTGGACGTTGGCGGGCTTCAAGTCCCGGTGGACCACGCCGGCGCGGTGGGCCGCCTGCAGCGCCGAGCCCATCTGCCGGGCCACGGAGAAGGCCTCGCGGATGGACATGCGGCCCTTCTTCAGCCGGTGCCCGAGGCTCTCGCCGCGCAGGTACTCCATCACCATGTACGGCGCGCCGTTCTCCAGGGTGTGGAAGTCCAGCACCTCGACGATGTTGGGGTGGCCCAGCTGGGAGGCGATCTCCGCCTCTCGGCGGAAGCGCGCGAATTGCTCGTCACTCAGCTCCTCGTCATGCAGGAGCACCTTCACCGCCACTTGCTTGCCCGGCAGGCGCAGGTGCCGGGCGAGGAACACGGAGCCCATGCCCCCCTTGCCCAGCAGTGAAGTGAGTTCGTACGTGTCCCGCAGGACCGTCCCGATGCGGATGTCAGCAGCGGCGGAGTGGCTCATTAGAAGTCGGAGGGGTGCCTGCGCGCACTTAAGCCGCTTCCGACGCGATGCGCCAGTCACGTGCGCCGTGGGTTCGGCGGGGAGGACTCCGTGCGTCGGATTGGACGCGCTGTGTCAGGGGAGGCTGCTGGAGGGGACCCACGGTCAGAAGAGGACGACCATGGCGCCTTCGGGGATCTTCTCGTAGAGCGCGGTGATGTCCGGGGTGTGCATCACCACGCAGCCCCAGGAGAGTCGGCCGCCCGTCTCTTCCAGCGTCCAGGGGCCCACCCAGCCGTGGAAGCCGATGCCGCTGCCCAGGCGCGTGGAGGCCTCCGTGGCCTTGCGCTCGGCCCAGGCGCGCGCGATGCGGTCTCGTACCTCGCGGGTGATGAGGCCCTGCGTCAGGCCCCGGTCCGCGTCCCAGGGGTTGGGGTAGTTCAGGCGGATCCAGTGGCCTCCGTAGTACTCGGCATAGGCCCCGGTGAAGCTGCCTCGGTGCTTCTGCACCACGTGGTACATGCCCATGGGCGTGCGGTTGTCGCCGCGCACCTGCTTGCGGCCCTCGGCCTGGCCGAAGCCCACTTCCACGCGCGTTACCTCGCGGCCGCGCTCGTACAGCCGCATCGCGTAGTTCGTGTGCGAGACGAGCAGCAGCACGGGCTCCTTCGCTGGCAGCGGCAGGCGGGCGCGGGATTGGAGGAAGGCACGGGCCTCGGCGGCTGAGAGGGCCTTGGTGGTGTGCAGCGTCACCGAGAGCTGGGACTTTGCGGCTACTCGGCCCAGGGGGTGACCGCGTGTGACGAGCGCGCCCGTGGGCAGTGTCACGGCTTCCAGCCCCGTGTACTGGGTGCGGAGGCGCAGCAGTTCGTGGTTCTCGTAATAGAAGTGCTCCAGCGTCAGCGAGCCGCCCTTCGCGTCCACTGTCTCCACGCGTCCGTGGGCCAGGGCTCGAACCTCGTTCCCTGGAGTCGCACGGGAAGGGGCCGGCAGTGGCTCGAAGCTGTCCGCGGCCGGCGCGGGGGGATTCAGGTAGGTCTCGAAGGCATCCGCGGCGGGCGTGTTGGAGGCGCTCGCGGAGAGAGAGGTTCCCAAGGTCAGCAGCACCACGAGGAAGCGGAAGAGGGACGAGGACACGATCAGCACCCGAGGTGGACACCCGGAGGATGCCAGACGTTCCCGCTCACTTGCCTGCCGTGCGGCCGAGGCCTGCTTGACAACCCGCGGGTAACCCTCGAATCAAGAGGGACCCATGGCGAACGAAATCCACCACGCCATCGAAGAGCCCGGCCCGTGCAGCTACCTGCCCGACCAGCTCTCTTCGCTCGAGCAGAAGGTCCTGACCGACGTGTCGCCCGAGGAGTATGAGGCGATGATGGAGCGCGGCTGGCGCCGCTTCGGCCCCGTCTACTTCCGGCCCGCCTGCCAGGCATGCGCTCAGTGCGTCACCCTGCGCATCCCCACCGCCACCTTCCACCCCAACCGCAGCCAGCGCCGCGCCCGCACCGCCTGCGCCCGCTTCCGCGTCGAGGTCGGCCCCCCTCGCGTCGACAAGGAGCGGCTCGCCCTCTACCACGCGTGGCACGCCTGGAGAGAGCAGGAGCGCGAGTGGGATGCCTCGCCGATCGGCGAGCGCGAGTACTTCCTCCAGTTCGCCTTCCCCCACCCCTGTGTGCGCGAGGTGGCCTGGTACGACGATGCGGCCGAGGGCGGGCCCCGCCTCGTGGCCCTCGGCATCTGTGACGAGACGCCCCACGCCTGGAGCGCCGTGTACTTCTTCTCCCACCCCGACTACGCCCACTGCTCCCTGGGCACCGCCAACGTCGTGAAGCAGGTGGAGCTCGCTCGCCAGCGCGGCATCCCCCACGTGTACCTGGGCTATCGCGTGTCCGGCTGCGCCTCGCTGCGCTACAAGGCCGCCTTCCGCCCCCACGAGCTGCTCGAGGGCCGCCCCGGTCCCGACGAAGCCCCCCGCTGGAGCTCCGCCCCGGAGTCCGAGAAGGACGACCCCTCCGCCCCCTGAGCCGGGCCGCGCAACCCCTTGGTTTCACAGGCGGGCGTGCCCCAGGCGCAACTTCTCGGAAGCTGAGGGAGATAATTCCGTACCCCCTCCGTCCCGATCAGGGGCTTTCTTCAGGAGACCGGCGCGATGGCGATCCGTCCGACAGGCCCGAGCCCGGCGCTCATCCCCTCGGTGAAGGTGGGCAACACGGTGGCCTCCGAGCAGGGCAGCTGGAACCGCTCCAGCGCCCGCGAGGCGCCCATCGCCCAGCTTCAGCAGAAGTTCGGCTGGGCCGAGGGAGGCTGGCAGGCCGAGCTGCTCAAGGCCGCGGACGCCGCCGGCTCCACCGCCAGCCGCCGGGGCAATGGCAACGTGTCGGCCGCCGAGGTGGATGCCTACCTGGCCAAACCCGAGGACGCGCGCTTCCTGACCTCCACCGCCGTGCAGCAGCAGCGCACGGCCCTGGAGCAGAAGCTCTCCGGTGGCGCTCGCTCCGTCGCAGTGGACGGCTTCGACAGTGACTGGCAGGACGCCGTGGCGCGCCGCGCGGATCAGCTCAGCGGGGATGCCAATGGCCAGCTGTCACGCGCCGAGCTGGACTCCTTCCTGAACGACATGAAGGCGGGCCGCATCCAGGACACCCGGTGGGTGCCGGATCAACAGACGGCCATGTTCGAGAGCAAGGTGGCCGAGACCGCCGGAGAGCTGGATCCGCTGCGCCCCGACGGCCCCACCAGCGGCCTGTCGCTGGTGAAGGAGTACATGCGCCTGTCGGCGGATCAGCCGAAGAACGTGCCCACCTTCGTGAGCTACCTGCTGTCGGCCTCGGACATCCAGGAGACTCCGGTGGACGTGGACCGGGACCGGAGCAACTTCACGCGCGACCCGGAGCTGGGCAGCGACAGCGTGACGGCCTCGGACTACACCGGCACGGAGATGGACCGCGGGCACATGAAGCCGGCCGAGGACTCGCCCACGCAGGAGGCGATGGACGAGAGCCACCTGATGAGCAACATCGCCCCCCAGCACCCGAACCTCAACCGCCAGGCGTGGCGCACGCTGGAGGACGCGGTGAACGACCTGGTGCGCTCCAGCGGGGGCAAGGCGCACATCCTCACCGGCAACCTGTTCCTCGACGCGCAGGGCAAGCCGCTGCCGCCCGAGGCCGTGGACACCCTCGGCGCCAACGCGCGCCGCGTCGCCGTGCCCACCCACCAGTTCAAGACGGTGCTCCTGGAGCTGCCCAACGGGCACCTGAGCATGTTCGCGTACATGGTCCCCAACGTGAAGGACGCGCCCACGAAGAAGGAGGACATCACCCCCTTCCTCGCCAACGCACGCACCTCGGTGGACCACATCGAAGAGCTGCTCGGGCAGGACCTGTACGCACAGCTGCCCAAGTCCGTGCAGGCCCGGCTCGAGACGGACAGCACCGCCGAGGTGAGCTTCCGCGAGGCCAGCCTGTACGAGGCCGCCTCGCTGCTGTGGCCGCAGCAGCGGACTCCCTGAGCGGGCGCGCTCGGCTTTCTGCCCTGCCGCCTCGCTTTGCTAGGGTGCGGGGTGGAGCCCCCCGGCTCCACCCTCGATGGAAGGAGCACCCTCATGTCCAAGCGTTTCACCCAGATGGCTCTCGTCGCAGCCGTGGTGATGGGTACCGCAACTGTCGCGGCAGCGGGCAGTCAGCTGAACGGCGTCAAGCTCAATGGCATTTGGTTCAACGGCATCGAGATGAACGATGTGTGGCCCAACGGCATCGAGATGAACACCACCTGGCCGAACGGCTTGAAGGTGAACGGCTTGAAGTTGAACGGCGTCAAGCTCAATGGCATCCGGTTCAATGGCATCTCCCTGGGCACTGTCTCCGTGAACGCGCCTCAGACGAACAGCTCGCCCGAGTCTCGCGTCACCGCCATCACCCTGCGTGATGGCACGGTGTTGCGTGCTCCGTAGGTCGCACCTGGGATGCCTCGCCCTGCTTGCCCTCGGCATGGCAGGGCGGGCGTCCGCCGAGGAGTCGCTGCGCGCCCTGCGGGTCGTCGGCACCGAGTTCCATGTTGAGACCTCCAGCGGGCGCACGCTGAAGAGCCAGGACCTGGTCGGCGCGACGCTCACGGTTCAGCAGGGCCTGGCGTCCTTGAACATCCGCATCGACGACGTCTTCCTGGATCCAAAGGATGGCGCGCGGGAGATCTGGCTCCACCAGTTGTCGGTGCAGGATGCCTCCACGGGAAACTGGCGTCCGCTCTGTGGGCAGGACCCCGAGGGCAAGCGCCTCGCGTTCCCCTTGGTTGGTGTGGTGGAGGAGGCCACGGCGACTCGGCAGCGCACGCCCGACACCGTCTTCACGCTCACCTGCACCAGCGGCGCGGAGGGCAAGTGCGTCCGCTTTGGCTACAAGCCCTGGAAGAAGACCGCTCAGGGTGTCGACCTCTGGGACTATCACCAGGCCTGTGTTCGCCTCGTCCGCGCCGACTACTGCGGCGATGGCCAGGCGACCACGCGCGCGGGCACGTTGATCGACATCTATGACTCCATCGGCATCCAGAAGTCCGAGCCGAAGAAGGGGATGCGCTTCGAGGCGGCATGGAGTCCTCAGGGGGCGCTCTGTGTGAACCACCCCCGCGTCCCGGAGAACGTCCGTCTGGAGGCGCTGCGCAGCTGCCCTCGGCTGGCCAAGGCCGCCCTGGGCGAGGGGTGCCGCGAGGAGCACTTCACTGGCAAGAAGGAGGCGCTCCTGTTCAACAAGTCGCTCTGACCGGGGTAGGACTCCCTGCTGCGCAAAGGCTGGGCATCGCCCTCGCTCCTATATAAGGAGGGCCCCGCCATGGCCCTCGCTTCCTCTGCAGCCGCCACCTCCCGCACCACGGCCGTTGGCGCGGGGGCCATCCTGCTCTGGGCCTCGCTGGCGCTGCTGACGACGTGGACGGGCACCCTGCCGCCGTTCCAGACCATGGCCCTGTGCTTCGCCGTGGCCTTCGTGCTGTCGCTGGGCAAGTGGCTGGCGCGGCGAGAGGACATCGCGAGCCACCTGCGCCAGCCCGCCTCGGTGTGGCTCACCGGCGTAGGAGGGCTGTTCGGCTACCACTTCCTCTATTTCGTGGCGCTGAAGACGGCGCCCGCCGTGGAGGCCAACCTCATCAACTACCTGTGGCCGTTGCTGCTCGTGCTCTTCTCGGCGCTGCTGCCCGGTGAGCGCCTGCGCTGGTGGCACCTCGCCGGTACCGCGCTGGGGCTGTGCGGCACGCTGGTGCTGGTGACGGGTGGGGGCAGCGTCTCCTTTCGCCCCGAGTACACCGTCGGCTATGCCTCGGCGTTCGGCTGCGCCATCTGCTGGGCCGCGTACTCCGTGCTCTCGCGGCGCTTCGGCTCGGTGCCCACGGACGCCGTGGGCGGCTTCTGCGGCGTCACGGCCGTGCTCGCGGTGCCGTGTCACCTCGCCTTCGAGCGCACGGTCTCGCCCAGCCCAGGGGAGTGGCTGGCCCTGCTCGTCATGGGCGCGGGTCCCATGGGCATCGCCTTCTTCTTCTGGGACGTGGGCATGAAGCGCGGGAACATCAAGGCGCTGGGGGGGCTCTCTTACGCCACTCCGCTGCTCTCCACGCTGCTGCTCATCCTCGCGGGCCGCGCGCGGCTGAACGTGGGCATCGCCCTGGCTTGCCTGTTCATCGTCGGGGGCGCGGTGCTTGCCTCGCGGGACCTGTGGGCCCGTGGCTCCGGCTCCGTCAGTACGCCACCGCCACCGCGCGACGGATGAACGCGGGGTTCTCGAGCTGCTGCACCAGGAAGTGCGCGAGGTCGGCGCGGGAGATGTGAGCCAGGGCGCCGATGAAGATGTCCTCTCCCGCGCGCCAGATGCCGCGCGGCCGTCCTTCACTCAGCCGGGGCGGGCGCACGAGCGTCCAGTCAAGAGGGCTGGCGAGGATGAGCTGCTCTTGTTGGAGCCGGTCCTGGAGCATGTCGCGGAGCGAGGAGCGCATCACCTGGTATAGCCAGCCGAGCCGCTTCGGCGGATGGCCGATCATCGCTCCAGTGATGCAGACCAGCCGCCGCACTCCGTGGGACTCCATGGCACGGAGCAGGTTGCGAGTGCCCTGGGCGCACAGCGTGGAAGGTGAGTCTCGGTGCGGGCCCAGGGCGCAGAGCACGGCATCGCTTCCGGCCACGGCTTGGGTGACGGCGGCCGGGTCGAGGATGTCTCCCGGCACCACGGTGACGCGGTGCTGGAAGTCGCCCAGCGCCTCGGGGTGGCGGGCGAGGGCGGTGACGCTGAGGCCTTGCGCGAGCGCCTGCTCCACGAGGTGGAGGCCCGTGCGTCCGGTGGCACCGATGATCAGCACTCGCTTGCTCATGGGAGGCTCTTTCTAGACGGTAGCCTAAACTGGTGGATGCGTTTGCTGGCTACCTACTCTCAACCCCACCTCTTTATGTCCTCTCGTGGCAGCTTCCGAGCAATGTGGTCCCTGGTCTGGATGGCAGCCCTCGTGGGTTGCGGAACGACTGATGGAACGCACGTATCTCCGGGGGCAGCGCCAGCCTCCGCCAAATGGATAGGTCCCGTCATGGCGGGGCCCGGTGAAGGGCAGACGCGGACGACCCTCTACTATGGCCCCTGGCAGTGCAATCGACGTTGGATGGATCAGTGCCAACGCAAGTGCGTTTCGGAAGGCCACAGGCTCATGGGCTGCATCTGGCTGGCCGATATCAAGACGGACATACAGGGGCGGTTCCTGGGCTCCCCCATGAGCGCGGGTGGGCGTTATGCCATCACACACTGCTGCTGCGACTACCCGAAGGTGGCGGATACGGCTGCGCGACGCCAGAAATGGAAGGGAGAGCGAGACGCCTTCCGGCGGAAGTGGAGCGAGGAGTTCGGAGAGTGGCCAAAGAGTGGAGAGGAGCACTGGCCGGGACACCACATCCATGACCTCCAGCGGGGTGGAGCCCCCACGGCTGGGCGCAACGTGCTGCCTACGCCCTCCGACGTTCATGCCGTTTTCACCGACGAGTACCCCATGTGCTACGCGGGAGGTGGCAGATGGAGCATGGTGGGGCCTGATCTGCCCTATACGGATTGAGGTCCACGGCCATGAAAGCCTTGCTCGAAGAGCTCTCACGCCACCATTTCCCCAACCCACCGGCGACGTCCGAGCAGATTGACGCTTTCGAGCGCCGTGTCGGCTGGCGCCTGGACCCTGACCTTCGCGCCTTCTATTCGCACTGCGACGGTGCGGCGCTGTTCCGGCGGCGTCCCGATGCGGACTATCGCTTCCTTTCGCTGGCCGAGATCCGTCGGGCGCGAGTCGCCATCCGTGGCAAGGACGATGACTCTCGCGGTCCGGCCTCCATGTACACGATCTGCGACCTTCAGGACGGAGACTACATCCTGGTGGATGTGGGCCAGCAGGAGCACGACCGCTACCCCATCATCGACGGCTGGCACGAAGCCTGGCCGGATCCGGAGTATTGCAAGCCGATCGCCGGTTCCTTCTCCGCATTCCTGGAGCGAGCCCTTCGCAGCGGTGGAAACTGGTTCTGGCTGGAGCAGCGAGGGGCCTGAAGCACCCGCCCTGCCGGAACTGGGACTCACCCCGGGTGTCTTGGGGAACGCGGTCCGGAAGCGGTAGCGTGCGGATGTCGGTCGTGGCGCGTCGCCGCCGAGGACCTGGAATGTCGGCGTACTTCATTGCCTCGTCGGTGGTCGCGCTCCTGGTCGCGCTGTTCAACGCGCTGCTGGCTGGCTACGTGCTCGCCTCCGGCTGGCGCGACACCCGCCAGCGCCTCTTCGCCCTCGCCCCCGTCGGCGTCGCCCTCTTCGCGCTCTCCTGGTTCGTGCTACTCGTACACCCGGACACCCGCGACTCCTCCCTGGTGTTCGCCTCCTGGGCCGCGCTGCTGTCCGTCTCGGGGTTCGTCGGTGATGCCCTGCTGGACCTGGGTCCCTCCCGCACTCGCCGCGTCCTGCTCTTCCTGCTCGGACTCGGGAGCCTCGTCCTCGCCGCCCTCTCCGGCGTCGTCGCCACGAGCTGGCGCACCGCGCTGGGCTCGGTGTTCCCCGAGGCCCTGGCCCTCGGCGCGGTGGCCTTCATCGGCGTGGCTCGCCTGCGACTCTGCCGCACTGAGAACGCGGCCATCCGGCGGCTCTCCCGGCACCTCACCGCCCTGGTCGTCGCCGCGCTGACCGTGGGCCTCTTCCGCGAGGGCATCGAGCTGGCGCGCGGCGGAGCCGTCGGCACCGTCGCCCTCCTGTGCGTCATCCTCGCCTCGGAGTCGATGGCCCTCAGCTACATCCTCCACGACCGCGTCGAGGTTCGCCTGCCCGTGGCTCGGGCGGTGACCCATGCGCTGCTCGCCATCGGCGCGGCCTTCCTCGTCGTCGCGTTGCTGCGGGCGCTGGGCTACTCCGTGGACCTCGGCCAGATGACCGTCACCGTGGGCGTGGCGCTCGTGGCCTCGCTGCTCTTCGTGGGGCTGGGAGATCCGCTCAGCCGGGGCCTCGAGTTCCTCCTGTTCCCCAAACAGGCCCGGCTCACCGGGATGCTCTCCGCCTCCCGCGCCGAGGCCGCCGCGCTGCGCAGCCGCCTGGAGCGCGCCGAGCGTCTGGCCATCGCCGGCGAGCTGGCCGCCTCCGTGGCCCATGAAATCAAGAACCCCCTGGCTGCCCTGCGCGGCTACGCGGAGCTGCTCGGGGATGCTCCGGCCCACGTGGCCCCCGAGCAGCGGGCTCGCTTCGAGAAGGCGGTGCGCATCATCCGCGAGGAGAGCGACCGCATCGACGCCAAGGTGGCCGAGCTGCTGAGCCTCGGGCGTGCGCCGAAGGGCCGACAGGAGGGGCGGCCGCTGGACGTGGCGCGCGTGGTGCTCGAGGCGGTGGCCGTGGCCGAGGGCGAAGTGGACATCCCGCACATCTCCGCGAGGCTGGACCCGACGCTGAAGGTGGTGGGAGACGAGGACGAGCTGCGCGGCGTGCTGCTCAACCTGCTGAAGAACGCCGGCGAGGCGATGCGCGGCGGCACGGGCGGGCGCATCGAGGTGGTGGCCCAGCGCGAGGAGGACAGCGTGGCGATCGAGGTGCGCGATGAGGGCCAGGGGCTCGGCGCGGTGGACCGCGAGCAGCTCTTCCGTCCCTTCTACACGACCAAGTCGGGAGGCACGGGGCTGGGGCTGGCCATCTCTCGCTCGGCCATCGAGGCGGCGGGAGGGAAGCTGAGCCTGCTGCCCCGCGAGGACCGCGTCGGCGCGGTGGCTCGGGTGGTGTTGCCCGCGGCGCCCCAGAACTCCGGTGCCGCCAGGGAGGAGACGCGATGACAGCCGAGGCAGGCGAGGCGCACCGGACCGAGGTGGCCATCGTCGAGGACGAGCGCAACCTGCGCGAGCTCTACCTGGACGTGCTGAGCGCGCGAGGGCTGCACGTGGTGCCGCTCGAGTCGGTGGCGCAGGCGGAGGCGTACCTGTCCCAGCGCGCGCCGGACCTGCTGGTGCTGGACGTGAAGCTGGGGGACGGGGACGGGCTGGTGCTGCTCGACAAGCTCCGGTCCCAGGGGTCGCGCACTCCGGTCATCGTGGTGACGGCCTTCGGCACGGTGGAGCGCGCGGTGCAGGCGCTGCGCGCGGGGGCGGCGGATTTCCTCGTGAAGCCGTTCAGCAACGAGCGGCTGGTGTCCGCGGTGGCGGCGGCGCTGGAGGCCGGGCGGCGCTGGGAGGAGCTGGAGCTGGCGGCGCCGAAGCTCGAGGCGCGCAAGGCACCCGGCGGCGAGCTCGTCGGCACCGAGGGCGGATTGAAGGACGTGGCGGCGCTGTTGCCCCGGGTGGCCGCCTCGGACGCCACCGTGCTGGTGCGTGGCGAGTCCGGCACTGGCAAAGAGCTGGTGGCCCGCGCCATCCACGCCGCCTCGCCCCGCATGGACGGGCCCTTCGTCTCCGTGAACTGCGCGGCGCTGCCGGCCTCGCTGCTGGAGTCCGAGCTGTTCGGCTTCGAGCGCGGCGCCTTCACGGGCGCTCATGCTCGGCGCAAGGGCCTCATCGAAGCAGCCGACGGAGGCACGCTCTTCCTGGACGAGATCGGCGACATGGCGCTGGAGGCCCAGTCGCGCCTGCTGCGCGTGCTCCAGGAGCGGGAGCTCACCCGCATCGGTGGACGCGAGGCGGTGCGGGTGGACCTGCGTGTCATCTCCGCCACGCACCGGGACCTCGACGCCATGGCCTCGGGAGGCCAGTTCCGCGCGGACCTGCTCTACCGGCTGGCGGTCATCCCCATCCACCTGCCCGCGCTGCGAGAGCGCGCCGAGGACATCCCCGGCCTCATCGAGCACTTCCTGGACAAGCACGCGACGCGCAAGGGCCTGCGCGTGCCCCGCCCGGACTCCGAGGTGCTGCGGCGCGCGGTGGCGTACCCCTGGCCCGGCAACGTGCGCGAGCTGGAGAACTTCGTCGAGCGCGCCGTGGTGCTCGGTCGCTTCGATGGGGAGTCGCTCCGGGTCCCCACGAAGGCCCCACCTCCCATGGCTGCGCGAGAGGAGCCCCGGGTCTCCGAGGTGGCACCCGCACCGGAGGAAGCCGGCTCCGTCGCGACGCTGCGGGAGGCCGTGGCCCGCGCGGAACGTGCCGCCGTCGTCGCCGCGCTCCAGGCGGCGCGAGGGCAGAAGACGGTGGCCGCCCGACTCTTGGGGGTGAGCTACAAGACCCTCTTCAACAAGATCCACGAGCACGACATCCGCGAGGAGCTGCACATCGGCTGAGCTCACCGCACCACGCCGGGCAGCGCCTCCCGGTCCACGGGGAAGGCGAGCTCGAAGCGCGCGCCCTTGCCCGGCGCCGAATGCACCTCGAGCGTGCCGCCGTGGGCGATGGCGATCTGCCGCGCCAGG
This sequence comes from Hyalangium ruber, assembly GCF_034259325.1. Lineage (NCBI taxonomy): Bacteria > Pseudomonadati > Myxococcota > Myxococcia > Myxococcales > Archangiaceae > Hyalangium > Hyalangium rubrum. Next base: position 305,514 of record NZ_JAXIVS010000014.1, read on the forward strand.
TACAAGCCGAGCCCCAGCCCCGAGGAGCCCGGGCCCCGCGAGAAGCGCTCGAACAGCCGGGGCAGCAGGTGCGGAGCGATGCCCGGGCCCTGGTCGGAGACGATGAGGACGGCCCAGGTGCCGTCGTCGCGGACCTGCCGGAGGGCCTCCACCACCACGGGCAGCCCCGCGGGGGAGTGCTTCAGCGCGTTGGCGACGAGGTTCGAGAGCGCCTGGCGCAGGCGCTCCGGGTCGGCCACCACCACCAGCTCCTCGGGCCCCCGGCGCTGGACCTCGGTTCTGGGGCTCGTGGCGGCAGCGGCCACCTCCTCTACCAGCCGCACCAGGTCCACCGGCTGGGAGCGCAAGGCGAAGAGCCCCTGGTCCAGTCGCCCCACGTCGAGCAGGTCAGACGTCAGCCGCGTGAGCGCTTCGAGGACTCGGCTCGCCGCCAGGGCATCGCGCAGGTAGTTCGTGGCGTTCTCGCGCTCCGCCCGCTTGTGGATGAGTTCGATGCGCGTGCGCAGCGAGAACAGGTGGTTGCCCATGTCATGGGCGAAGACGGTGATGAGCTCGTCCGCGGCGGCGCGGCGGCCCTGCTCGGCGGCGCTCCGCGTCAACTGCTCCACGAGCTCGGCCCGGTGCGCCACCATGCCGAGCCACCGGGCAACGGTCTCCACGAAGCGCAGGTCATCCAGGGAGAAGAAGTCGGGCTGCGCCGAGGAGCACTCCAGCACCCCGCGCCGCACCCCGCCCAGTTCGATCGCGGCCGCGATGGCGGACCGGATTCCCAGCCCGAACTTGATGCCCGGCAGCTCCTCGGGGTCCTCGTCCTGGTGGCCGGTGTGCCAGGGCTTGCCGGTCTCGAAGACCTCGACGACGCGGCCGCGGTTGGCCAGCTGCAGCCGGTCCAGGCCCAGCCGCTTCTGCTGCCGGCCCATAGGGGTGTCGCTGACGCCCAGGGCCACGAGCGTCTGCGTCTGTGGCTCCAGGACGAAGACGTCCACCTTGTCGGCACGGAGGATGTCGCCGATGAGTTGGGCCGCACGGTCCAACGTGGGGCGCAGCTCCGCCGCTGGCAGGGCGAGGAGCTGCTCCAGGGTATGCCACAGCCGTTCGCGTCGCGCGTTCTCGGGGTCAGAGGCAGGGTCGGACACGAGGGGAACATGTTCACCCGGCGTGCTGGGGATGAGTGGACGTAGGTCGAAGTGTCCCCGTGCCCTCTTGTCCGCTCCCCCGCCAGGGATACCTGTGTAACGCGTTACATACCTCTGTCGCGCACGACACGCGCTGGGCCCCTGCTCCTCGGCCCGAGAGAGGGAAGAGCGCGGGGCACGATGCTTGCTCCCTCCCCGAGCGGCGCGCTGAAGCGCCATCGAAGGAGACCCTCATGGGCGCTACATCCCTGGTCGCGGCGGGAAACCGACCGCACCGGCTGGACTCACTGTTGTGGTCGCTGGACCGTCCCGCGCGCGCGGCGCTGGAGTTGTCCCAGCGCCCGCTGTCGGCCACCCTGGCCCCGGCGCTGCTGGGCATCTTCCTGGTGGCGGCGGCCTCCGCGGCGGCCGGTTGCATCTCGCTGTCCGGCTTCAAGCTGGTGCCTCGGCTGGACGCGCTGCGCGCCGTGTTCGAGGCGCTGCTCGTCGTGGTGCCGGGCACCACCGTCTTCGCCATCTACCTGCGGCTGCGCATCCCCGCGCGCGCGTTCCTGGCCGCCACCGCCCTGGGGTTGTTCGCCGCTGGCGTGGTGGCCGCCTGCCTCCTGCCGCTCATGGCCTTCCTCGCGGTGGTCGCCATCGAGACGCGCTCCACGCTGCCCCTGCCCCTGCTCTTCGTGCCGGGCATCGCCCTGGCCACCGTGGGCGTCCTCGCCTCGCGGGTGATGACTTCGCTCGATGGCTCGCGGGCCGCGTACTGGCTGTCGCGCGCCTTCGTCTTCTTCCTCGTGGCCGTGTTCTTCCTGCGCATCAACGCGGCGGCGATCAAGGTCCACTTCCACGTCTGGTGATTCCCATGCATGCCCTGTCCTCACCGTCCATCGGGGCCTTGAGCCCCATCCCCGAGTCCCTGTCCTCTATCGAATCCCATCACGAGAACCCGAAGTCCGAGCGAGGGACCGTCGCGAAGAGCGAGCCGCTCTCGCCGTTCATGCCCTGGTCGGCGGAGGAGCGCGCCCCGCTGCCGCAGGTGGAGGCCCCCAGCGGAGAGCGCTCGCTGCTGGCGGATCTGCTGCGTGAGCCGTCCGCGGTCACCGAGCGGCTGTTGGAGCCGTCACGGCTCCAGGGGTTGGTGCTGGGCTCGGTGGCCATCATCACCCTGAGCACGAGCTTCTTCGCCGCCACGGCGAGCGCGGCGCGGGGCAAGGAGGCGTGGTGGGGCGCGGCGGTGCTCACCTCGCTCAACGTGTTGATGTCGCTGGCGGCCTCGCTGGGCCCCATCTACGCCACGGGCATCCTGGTGGCGGCGCGGGTGCCGCTGGCGCGGCTGGTGGCGGCGCTGCTGGCGGCCACGGCGGCGGGCTCGCTGCTGCTGGCGGGGATGGCGCCCGCGCTGTACCTGGTGTGGCGGCTGGATGGGGAGTGGAGCGGGCCGCTGATGCTCGTCTCGGCGTTCCTGCTCTCGGGCGCGGCGGCGGGGGCGCGCATCCACCGGCTGCTGAGCGTGATGGCGGAGACGGTGACGCGCTCGGCGCTGGGCGAGGCGGCGAAGCTGAGCCCGGAGGACGCGTTCCGCGTGGGCATCCTCGCGCGCGTCTCCTGGATGATGTTGGCGTTCACCCTGGCCCTGGGTTTCTGGGCCTTCAACGCGCTGGGCTGAGGAGGCGGTCATGACGGCGCTGTGGATTCTTCAGGCGTATGGCGTGCTGGGCGTGCTGGTGGCGGTGCTCGTGCTCGCGCGCGGGACGGGGGGCCCGCCGCGGGCACGGGTGGGACAGGCGCTGCTCACGGGGGTGCTGTGGCCCTTCATGCTGCCGGTGCTCCTGTCGCCGGGGGAGGCACCCGGGAGCGCGGTGACGGAGGCGCGCGGGGAGCGGGCGCGGCGGCTGGAGGAGGTAGCGGCGCGGCTCGAGGAGTGCTGGAAGCAGGCGGCGGTGGAGAGCGCGTGGGCGGCGGAGCCCGCGCGCGAGCACCAGGTGCTGGAGCGCTTCATCTCCCGGCTGCGGGCGCAGGAGCGGCGCCTGAAGGAGATGGAGGTGGCGCTGGCGGCGGCGCCGGCGAGCGTGAAGGAGCGGCTGGCGCGGCTGTACGAGAGCGCGGTGGCCGAGCTGGAGAACAGCATCGGCTTGGTGGAGGACCTCTCGGCGCAGCTCACGCTGCTGCGCTTCGCTCACCTGAGCAACCCCTCGGCGGCGCGGGTGGAGCGGGGCCACATCGAGGAGCTGCTGCTGCGCATCGAGTCGCTGGCCGAGGCCTCGCAGCCTCCGGGCAGTGAGACGGCCGCGCCTCCGCCCGCGGTGGCTCGCGCTTGAAGGGGCGGTAGGCGCTTTCTTCAGCGCCAGCCTTCGAGGGCGAGCTTGCCCACCATCTTCCCGGACTCGAGCTTCGCGTGCGCCTCGCGCAGGGTGGCGGCGGAGATGGGGGAGAGCTTCTCGGTGAGCGTGGTGCGCAGGCGGCCGGCGTCGAGCCACTCGGACACCTGCTTGAGGATCTGGTGCTGCTCGGCCATGTCGGGGGTGCCGAACATGGGGCGGGTGAACATGAGCTCCCAGGAGAAGCTCACGCTCTTCTGCATCAGCCGCCCGAGGTCCAGCGGGTCCTTGGTCTCGACGATGGAGGAGATGCGCCCGCGCGGTTTGATGACATCGCCCATCACCGTCCAGTAGGCGGAGGTGTTGACGGTGTTGAGGATGTAGTCGACCTCGGGGGTGCCGGCGGCGCGAAGCTGGGCGGCGAGGTCCTCCTTGTGGTTGATGACGTGGTCGGCGCCCATCTTGCGGCACCAGTCCTGGGACTCGGGGCGGGAGGCGGTGGCGATGACGCGCAGCCCGGCGAGCTTGGCGAGCTGGATGGCGATGGAGCCGACGCCGCCGGCGCCGTTGATGACGAGCAGGGAGCGGCCCGCGTGGCGGCCGCCCAGGTCGATGGCCATGCGCTCGAAGAGGGCCTCATGGGCGGTGAGGGCGGTGAGGGGGATGGCGGCGGCCTGGGCGAAGTCGAGCGAGCGGGGCTTGGGCCCGACGATGCGCTCGTCGATGAGGTGCAGCTCACTGTTGCTGCCGGGGCGGGTGATGCTGCCCGCGTAGAAGACGGCGTCGCCTTTGCGGAAGAGGGTGACGTCGGGGCCTGCGGCCTCCACCACGCCAGCGGCGTCCCAGCCGAGCACGCGGGGGGAGGACTCGGTCTTGTCCTTGGGGGAGCGGACCTTGGTGTCCACGGGGTTGACGGAGACGGCGTGGACGCGCACGAGCAGGTCATGCCCCTGGGGCTGAGGGTCGGGCAGCTCCACATCGAGCAGGGACTCGGGATCGGCGATGGGCAGGTAGCGCTTCAGGGCAACGGCCTTCATGGTTCGCTCCGGGGTATGGCTCGAGGCAGCGGCGGTGACCCTATCATCGTGCTTGGAGTGCCGTTCTCGTAGGCTGTAGCCCTTCTCGAGGGAGGGGCCTGTGAGCGCTCGTCTGGCCATTGCGGTCCTTCTGCTGGCCCTGTCTTGCGCGTGCGGAGGCGCACGGGGGGTGCGCCTCGACACGGGACATGGGGAGCCGCTGAAGTACGAGCCGCCCACCAGGAACAAGTCCATCAAGGTAGACAAGGGCGACTTCGAGGATGCGCTGGCGCGGCTGGTGGTGGAGGTGCCTCTGACCCTCCGCCCCGCTCGGGCAGGTGGGTTGGTGAGAGCCTCCACCTCCTCGCTCCACGAGGAGGACGCGCCATGGCAGCACCTGCTGCGCAAGAGCGTCGAAGGCTTATGCGAGGCAGGCCAGCCGAAAAAGGACTGCCTGTCGCTGCTCGACGATGTGATGGGCCTGAGTGATACGGACAAGCTGGTAGTGGCACTGGGCCTGTCATTTGCTCCCATGCGAGAGAGCATCGAGGAAGCGGTGCGGGACACGCTCACACCGAGGTTCTTCTACGCCGCCATCGCCACCAGCATGGTGACCTGGGTCGTCCTGGCGGCCAACCCCGAGCCGGTATTCACCAAGGCTGCGGCGGTGGTGTCAGCGGTGATGCTGATGTACCTGGGAGTAGACGCCTTCCTGGACATGGTGAAGGCGAGCTTCGAGCTGAAGCGGGCCACGGCCCAGGCCACCACCTTCGAGGAGCTGGAGGCCGCCGCCCAACGCTTTGGCCGTGTCATCGGGGTACAGAGCTCACGTGTCTTCATCCTCGCGGTGACGGTGCTGGTGAGCCGGGGCACGGCCGGAAGCGCTTCCTGGCTGGCCTCGAGGTTACCGCTGCTGCCGAGCTTCTCAGAGGCGGCGGTGCTGGGGGCCTCACAAGTGAACCTGAGGCTGGAAGCAGTAGGGCAGGTGAGCGCGGTGGCGGTGGTGGAAGGCAACCTCGTCATCTCCCTGGCCCCTACCGCAATGGCCATGTCCGCAATGGGCTCGGGAGGGAATTCGGGGCCGGGTGGCCCCGCCTCCGGCGGTCCGGGAGAGTGGGTCCAGGTGAATGAGGGCATGTCCGAGAGTGCCCGCGGCTATCAGGCCCAAGTGACAGGAGCGCCTCGCGGCTATGCCTACCGGGTCAGGAGAGGTGGAGAGGAAGCGGACTTCGACGGCTTCCATGACGGAGTCCTGCTGGAGGCGAAGGGACCGAACTACGCGCAGTTCTTCGACAACAAGCTCGACCCGGAGAAGTTCTTCACGGGTGTTGAGGCCATTCTCGGGCAGGCTCGACGTCAGCTCGTCGTCGCGCAGGGAACTCCCATCCGATGGCTCGTTGCCGAGGAGAAGTTCGCGGCGGCGCTGAGCAAGCTGTTCCAGGGTAGAAAGCTTCGCATCCAGGTCGTTCATGTTCCCCCCACTCCGTAAGCGAAGCGGCTGAATGATCGAGACCTACTACGCGGGTGCTTACTGGTTGGCTCGCCACGAATCCGCCGAGGCATGCGCCCGGCGCGCGGAAGCCCTCTTTGAACGTCTCGGTCGCATCGAGCCGACGTGGCGGCACTGGTACGAGACGGGGAGTTCCTTCGCGGAAGCCCGCGAGCGACCGTTCACCCCTGACACCGCGAGCTTCAAGGCGCTCTTCGAGCGGAAGCAGAACCGCATGGGGGATGGGTTCAGCTTCTGGCTGTGGACGGGTGACAGTCCCGAGGAGACCACGAGCGTCGATGGGTTCTGCGGCTCCGCCAGCTTCGTGCCCCCTCCAGTCTGTGTGTTCAAGCCACCCTCGGAAGGGCCCCTGGCGCACCGGGTGCTGACCTCCGCCGTGCTGAGCGAGGTGGTGCGCGCCATGGCGCTGGCCTGGGAGCCGGAGTGGTGCGTTGCCACCTCCGAGCAACACCGGGACATGCTGGCGAACCATGGGGAAGTGCCAGACGTCTTCGTGGGCTGGGTGATGTACTTCTCACGCCAGCGTGGCCCCGTGCCTCCGCTGCCGGCCTCGGTGCGCGTCGAACCCGTGGAGGACAAGGGCACCCTCATCCTCCTCACCCCGGAGCGCTTTACCGCCTCGAACCCGGAGCACGTCGCCCTGGCAGTACGTGTTCAAGAGCTGCTCGACGCGGCCGGGTTGTTGCGCCCGCTTCAGCCCGGGTAGTCGCGGCCCGCATGAGCAAACCATGAGGAACAAATGAAGTGGCCTGGAGGCTTCTCCGGGCCGTGAGTGCGACCTTTCCGAGCGTCCCGGCCCGTCACCGGCCCGAAGCCCGGAGGAACCATGTCGCACACTTCCCGTCATCCTCAGACACCCCGTCCGTCCCCGAAGCCATCGAGCCCCCTCCTTTATATGGCGCTGCTCGCCCTGCTGACCGGCACGGGCTGCGCGGCGACCCACGGGACCATGAAGGCCGAGCTGCCGCCGATGGCGTTCGCCACCGAGGCCATGGGCGCGCCCGCCCCGCCCCCCGTCCTCACCGAGAACCACTTCCGGGGAGACCGCGCTGGCAGCATCGCCGAGGACTCGCTCCGAGAGGTGCTCGCCGCGCCCGTGTTCCTCGAGGAGAAGGCGCGCGTGGGCATCGTCCCCGTGCAGGGCTCCTACGCGCTGGACATGGAAGTCCCGCTGCCGGCGGTCACCGCGGCGCTGGCGGATGCGATGGATGCCTCGGGCGAGTTCGAGCTGGCCAGCGAGGTGTCCACGGACTTCCCGGTGGACCGAGGCATCTCCGGCCTGCGGGAGCTGGCGGCGCGCTACCGCTGCGACTACCTGCTCATCTACCGGCACCGCTTCGTGGACGCCTCGTACATGAACAAGGCGGCGTGGGGCTACCTCACGGTGGTGGGAGCGCTGTTCCTGCCGGGCAACACCATCGAGAGCGCGGGGGTGCTGGAGGCGACACTGTTCGACGTGAAGACGGGCACATTGCTCTTCACGGTGAACGAGCGGGTTCACAGCGAGGAGCAGGTGAACATCTGGCACAACGGGCTGAAGGCGCAGTGGATGAAGCGGCAGATGCTCGAGGGGGCGACGCAGAAGCTGGCGGACCAGGTCGTCACGAAGATCCGCCGGCTGGTGGTGGCGCGCCCGGAGCAGGGGAAGAAGTCCACGGGGGCGGTGGTATCGTCTCCGCCCGTGCCCTCCGCGGTGCCGGTGCCCGTGACGGTGTCCACGGTGGGTCCGTGAGCGCGAGCGGAAAGCCATGAAGAGGAACACGACGATGCAGAGGCTCGCGCTGGCCACGCTCACGGTGGCTCTGGGACTCACGGTGGGAGCCGGCTGCGCCATGAAGGCGCCCATGCACGAGCCCCGCGCGCCCGCCAACACCGAGCAGAGCGGCACCGAGGAGCTCGTGGTCACCACCGGGTACAGCAGCCCGCGCTCCGTCACGGAGGTCGAGGAGTCCACGGACTACTCGGGCCTGGCGGTGGTGAACGGCAAGCCGTACGCGGACATGTACTTCAAGCACTACGGGGTGAACCCGACCATCGACACGGAGGAGGAGAGTGTCTCCACCTTCTCCATCGACGTGGACACGGCCTCGTACACGTTGGCGCGGGCGTACCTGTCACGCGGCCACCTGCCGGAGGAGGAGGCCATCCGGGTGGAGGAGTTCATCAATGCCTTCCGCTACGACTACGCGGACCCGGGCAAGGCCCCGTTCGGGGTGCAGGTGGAGGCGTTCCCCTCGCCCAACCGCCGGGGCTACCACGTGCTGCACGTGGGGCTCAAAGGGCGCGAGGTGAGTCAGTCCGAGCGCTTGCCCGCGAACCTGGTCTTCACCATCGACGTGTCGGGCTCGATGGCGATGGAGCACCGGCTGGGGCTGGTGAAGCGCGCGTTGACGCTGTTGGTGGATCAGCTGGACGGGCGGGACACGCTGTCCATCGTCGTCTACGGCAACGAGGCGCGCACGGTGCTGGAGCCCACGCGGCTCGCGAACCGTCCGCGCATCTACGAGGCCATCCAGGCGCTGCGGCCGGAGGGCTCCACCAACGTGCAGGCGGGGTTGAAGCTGGCCTATGCCATCGCGGCGGCCCAGGTGCGCAAGGGCACGGTGAGCCGCGTCATCCTCTGCTCGGACGGGGTGGCGAACAACGGCGTCACGGACGGGGACGGCATCTTCGACTCGGTGAAGGAGTACGCACAGAAGGGCGTGCGGCTCACCACGGTGGGCTTCGGCATGGGCAACTACAACGACGTGCTGATGGAGCGGCTGGCGCAGGTGGGAGACGGGCAGTACGCCTACGTGGACCGAGTCCCGGAGGCGAAGCGCCTCTTCGTGGATCAGCTCACGGGCACGTTGCAGCTCATCGCCCGGGACGTGAAGGTGCAGCTGGAGTTCGACCCGTCGGTGGTCTCTCGCTACCGGCTGATCGGCTTCGAGAACCGGCTGCTGAACAAGCAGGACTTCGCCAACGACCAGGTGGACGCGGGGGACATGGGCGCGGGGCACACGGTGACGGCGCTCTACGAGGTGAAGTTCCGGGACACGGCGGCGCGGTCGGCCAGCGCCTTCGCGTCCCTGCGCATCCGCTACAAGGATCCGTCCACGCGGCTGCAGGCGGGAGACTCCCAGCTGGTGGAGAAGGCGCTGCCCACGGCCATCGTCCGCGGGAGCCTGGAGGCGGCCTCCGGACCCTCGCAGCTGTCGCTGGTGGTGGGGCTGTTCGCCGAGAAGCTGCGCGGCTCGTACTGGGCGCGCACGGTGACGTACGAGGACCTGCTTCGGCTGTGGTCGCAACTGCCCGAGCGCCTGCGCACCCGCGAGGACGTCACCGAGCTGCGCGAGCTCATCCACCAGGCCCGGACGTACGACCGGCGCGAGGACAGGTTCGAGCGGACGGCGCCGGTGGCGAACATGGACTTCGACCACATACCGGTGGTGCGCTAGCCCATGTGGCGCCGGCTCCTGCCCACGCTGGTGGCCATCGGCATCGGGCTCGCGGTGCTCACCGCGGGCCTGGTGTCGCTGCACGGCATCTTCGTGCGCGAGCGTGAGGAGGGCCGGCGGGCGCTGGAGGACCGACGCCGAGCGCTGGAGCAGTACGCGCGGCGGGCGCTGACGGAGACGCTACGGGAAAAACTGGAGGCGGCCAGCACCCGCCTGGAGCGGGCGGAGGCGGATCCGCTGGAGGAGGACACGAACCTCCTGCTCTTCCGGGGAGGGCGCCAGCTCTTGCCCCGAATCGCCGCGCCGCGCGAGGACGGAGCCACCCCGGCCACGAAGCTCCACGCCGCGCTGGAGGCGGAAGGGCCGGCGGCACTCGCCGCGAAGGAGGACGAGCCGGAGGACCCGTGGGCGGAGCGGCTGGTGTTGATGGGGCGCTTCCTCGCGGCGCTGAAGGCCTCCGAGCGCCCGGCCATCGAGAGCACGCTGCGCGAGTGGCTGGCCCACCGCTCGCGCTTCGTGCTGCCGGTGGCGAAGGACACGGCGGCGACGGTGTGGCTGCTGGAGCGCTTCCAGGCCAAGGGCAATCCGGATCCGGTGCTGATGCGGCTGCTGCTCCGGGACGGAGTGCAGGGGACGGGAGGCTCCCGGGTGGAGGGACTCCAGCGGGTGCTCCTGGAGCGGCGGGAGTCCTTCGGCCGAGAGGACTTCACCTTCCTCCGCGAGCGCATCGCCCGGCTCTCGGAGCTGACGCACGTGGACTTCGTGGACTTCAACGCGCGAGCGACGGCCGAGCCGGGGGCGCGCGTCCAGCTCTCGGCCTCGTTGGAGGAGCCGCAGCTCCGACCGGACGGCTGGTACATCGAGCCGCGGGGCACGAGCGGAATCCGAGGCGTGCGGGTGAACGCCGCCGAGCTGGTGGAGTCGGTGCGAGGCGAGATGCGGGAGCGAGGACTGCTGGAGGACGGGGATCGGCTGGAGCTGTCGCGCACGGACACGCCGGTGCCGGTCTCCACGCTGGCGGTGGGGCTGGAGTCGCCGCGCATGGTGGCGGCGGTGGCGGAGCTGGAGTCCGGCTATCGGCTCAAGGCGCTGCTGTTGGGGCTGAGCGGAGCGCTGGCGCTGGCCCTCATCGGCCTGGCGGTGCTGGCGCACGAGCGCAAGGTGCGCTTCCTGGCGCTGCGCTCGGAGTTCGTCTCCACGGTGTCCCACGAGCTGCGCACGCCGCTGTCGGCCATCCGGGTGATGGCGGAGACGCTGGAGCGCCGGGTCGGAGGCCTGCCGGGCGCGGGCAACTACCCCTCGCGCATCATCTCCGAGGCGGACGCGCTGGGCCGGCTGGTGGAGAACATCCTCACCTACAACCGGCTGGAGAAGGGGCGCTGGGAGGCGCGGCGCGAGCAGGTGCCGCTGGCGGAGCTCGTCCAGCGCGTGGTGGAGGATGCGGGAGCGCAGAACACCACCCAGGTGGCGCTGAAGACGGAGGGGCTCCAGGGGCTCTCCGTACCGGGAGACCCGGAGCTGTTGCGGATGCTCTTCTCCAACCTCGTCCACAACGCGTGCCGCTACACCACGCGCACGCCGGTGGAGCTGCGGGTGGAGGCCCGGCCGGGCGGCGCCACGGTGGTGTACCTGAGCGACAACGGGGTGGGAATCCCCCAGGAGAGCTGGGAGGCGGCCTTCGAGGAGTTTCGTCGGTTGCGTCGGGAGGGGCTGCCCGCGCGAGGAGGCAGTGGCCTGGGGCTGGCCATTTGTCGAAGAATCATGTCCCTGCACGGCGGCGCCATCCGGGTGGCCGCCTCGAGCCCTGAAGGCACCACGTTCGAACTCACCTTCCCCTCCGCATGAGCCCACCCACCGCCGGTCCCCGAGTCCTCGTGGTGGAGGACGATCCGAACCTCCGCCTCACCCTGGTCGACAACCTGGAGGAGGAGGGCTACGCGGTACAGGCCGCGAGTACCCTGTCCGAGGCCCGTACCCTCTGGAAGGCGGGGGCGGACGTGGTGGTGCTGGACATCATGCTGCCGGACGGAGACGGCTACACGCTGTGCCGGGAGATGCGGCAGGCGGGAACCTCCAGCCGGGTGTTGATGCTCACCGCGCGCACGCTGGAGGACGACGTGGTGCGCGGCTTCGACGTGGGCGCGGACGACTACCTGGCCAAGCCCTACCGCCTGCGCGAGCTCCTGGCCCGCATCCGCGCGCTGTCCCGCAGGGGCGCTCCCGCCACGCCCGCCGCCGAGGTGCTCGCCTTCGACCGCTTCCGGGTGGACCTGGAGTCGCGACGGCTCTTGGACGAGCGAGGCCAGGCGCTGGAGCTGACGCGCACCGAGTTCGACCTGCTGGTGTACCTGCTGCGCAACGCGGGCAAGGCGCTCACGCGAGACCAGATCCTCGCCGCGGTGTGGGGCGAGGACACGGTGGTGGACGCGCACACGGTGGACAACTTCGTGTCCAACCTGCGCAAGAAGCTCGAGTGGACGAGCGCCTCGCGCTTCGAGATCCGCTCGGTGCGCGGCGTGGGCTACCGGATGGACCTGCTCGCCTGAGGCGCGGTTTCACGCGCGGTGTGGGCGGGTGCGGGAGGGCCCGCCCTGCAATGTCCTCTTCCGAGCAACATAAGGGTGCCATTCCAGGGGGGGACGGACCGGGTTTGTCCTGAGACGGGGTGCCGGTTTAGGAGGGAGGTGTGCTCGACACACCCCCCAAGGCGAGCATTCTCCTCGTCGATGACCTTCCCGCCAACCTGCTCGCATTGGAGGCGCTGTTGGCCCCGTTTGGCCATCGGCTGGTGCGTGCCGCCTCGGGGCACGAGGCCCTGCGGTGTACGTTGCAGGAGGACTTCGCCGTCATCCTGATGGACGTGCGGCTGGGGGACATGAGCGGCATCGAGGTGACGGCGATGCTGCGAGACCGCGAGCGCACCCGGCACACGCCGGTGCTGCTGGTAACGGCGGCCAGCAGTGATGACGTGGAGCTGATGCAGGGCTACGCCCACGGCGCGGTGGACTACCTGCGCAAGCCCATCGTCCCCGAGGTGCTGCGCACCAAGGTGGCGGTGTTCGTGGACCTCTACCTCACGCGCGAGACGGTGCGGCGCCGCGAGGAGCAGCTGCGCTTGCGTGAGCGAGAGGCGCTGGAGAACGCCCACCGCGAGCACCTGCACCACCTGTTCATGCAGGCCCCGGCGGGCATCGCGATTACGCGGGGCCGCGACTTCGTCTTCGAGTTCGTCAACCCCATCTACGAGCAGATCGCCGGGCGTCCGGTGCCGGTGGGCCGGAAGATGCGCGAGGTGCTGCCGGAGATCGCCCACCAGCCGGCGCTGATGGCGCCGCTGCGCGGGGTGATGGAGACGGGCCAGCCCTTCCTGGGCACCGAGTTCCCGATGCGGTGGGACCGTCACGGCACGGGGGTGATGGAGGAGGGCTTCTTCAACCTCATGTACCAGCCGGTGCGCGAGGCGGAAGGGCACGTCTCGGGCGTCATCACCTTCTCGGTGGAGGTGACCGAGCAGGTGCTGGCCCGCCGTCAGGCGGAGCACCTGGCCGAGGACCTGCGGCGCCAGAAGGAGGCGCTGAGGGTGAGCGAGGAGCGGGTGCGGCTGGCGGTGGCCTCCGCCTCGCTGGGCACGTGGGACTTCAACCCCGTCACCCGCGAGCTCCAGTGTGACGCGCGTTGCCGGGAGCTCTTGGGGCTGCCTCCCGAGGGCGACATCGCCTACGAGGACTTCCTCTCGGGGCTGCACCCGGGGGAGCGGGAGCACATCGAGCAGGCGATCCGGCGCAGCTTCGAGCCGGAGGGCAGCGGCGACTTCGACGAGGAGTACCGCACGCTGGGCCTGCGGGACGGGGTGGAGCGCTGGGTGCGCGCCAAGGGCCGAGCGCGGTTCGAGCAGGGCCGCGCGGCGCGCTTCACGGGCACGGTGCAGGACATCACCGAGCGCAAGCACTCGGAGGAGGAGCGCACCCGGCTGCTGCTGCGCGAGCGCCACCGGGCCGAGCAGCTCAAGGGGCTGGCGGAGGCCTCGGTGGCCATCAACGGCGCGAGCTCCCTGGAGACGGTGCTCTCCATCGCGACGGAGTGGGCGCGGGCGCTGGTGGGGGCCCACCAGGCCGTCTCCAGTATGGCCGAGAACCAGGACTGGGAGCAGGCCATCACCTCCGTGTCCCTCTCGGACAAGTACGTCCCGTGGAAGGACTCCCTCCAGGCGCCGGAGGGCAGCGGCCTCTACGCCTTGGTGTGCGAGACGAACCAGCCGATGCGGCTGACGCAGGAGCAGCTCGAGGCCCACCCCCGGTGGAAGGCCATGGCCCGGCATGCGGACAAGCACCCGCCCATGCGCGGCTGGCTGGCGGCGCCGATGGTGGGCCGCGACGGGAGGAGCCTGGGCCTCATCCAGCTCTCGGACAAGCTGGAGGGAGACTTCAGCGAGGAGGACGAGTCCATCGTGGTGCAGCTGGCGCAGATGGCCAGCGTGGCGGTGGAGAACGTGCGGCTCTACGTGGACCTGGAGCACCGCGTGCAGGAGCGCACCCTGCAGTTGCAGGAGGTCAACCGCGAGCTGGAGTCCTTCAGCTACTCGGTGTCACACGACCTGCGCGCGCCGCTGCGGCACATCACCGGCTTCGCCCAGCTCCTGGAGCGGCGCAGCGGGGCGACGCTGGACGAGGCCTCGCGTGGCTTCCTGAAGACCATCGTCACCGCGGCGCAGCAGGGCGGCACGCTGGTGGACGACCTGCTGTCGTTCGCGCGCATGGGCCGGGCGGAGCTGCACAAGAAGACGGTGGACCTGGGCGTGCTGATGGGAGAGGTGCGCCACGAGCTGGAGGCCGACGCCGGAGGGCGTGCCATCGACTGGCGCATTGGCTCGCTGCCAATGGTGAACGCGGACCCGGTGCTGCTGCGTCAGGTGGTGCGCAATCTGTTGGGAAACGCACTGAAGTACACGCGCCCCACGACCCATGCGGTGATCGAAGTCGGGGCCCGCGAGTCGGAGGGAGAAGTCGAGGTGTGGGTGCGAGACAACGGAGTGGGCTTCGAGATGCAGTACGTGGACAAACTCTTCGGCGTCTTCCAGCGCCTGCACACCGTGGATCAATTCGAAGGCACGGGCATCGGCCTGGCCAACGTGCGACGTATCATCTCCCGCCATGGCGGGAGGACCTGGGCGGAGGGCGCCGTGGGGCAGGGCGCTACGTTCCACTTCTCGCTGCCTCTTGCTACCCCTGAAGTGAAGGACACCCACCGTCGTGACTGAGCTCAAGAGAATCCTCCTGGTGGAAGACAGCGCCAATGACGTGGCCCTCTCGTTGGCGGCCCTGGAAGAAATCCAGTTGGCCAACGAGGTGGTGGTGGTGCGGGATGGGCAACAGGCGCTCGACTTCCTGCGCAAGAAAGGCGAGTACGCGCACCGCACCGACGGCAACCCGGCGGTGGTGTTGCTGGACCTGAAGCTGCCCAAGGTGGACGGCATCGAGGTGCTGTCGCAGGTGAAGGGGGACGCGGAGCTGAAGTCCATCCCCATCGTCATGCTCACCTCCTCGCGGGAGGAGCGGGACCTGGCGCGCAGCTACGGGCTGGGGGTGAACGCGTACGTGGTGAAGCCGGTGGCCTTCCCGGACTTCGTCTCGGCGCTCAAGGAGCTGGGGCTCTTCTGGGCGGTGGTGAACCAGCCGCCACCGGGCTCGCTGACGCGGTCGGGAGGCAGGTGAGCCGATGCAGAGCCTCGCGCGTGAGCTGATGCCCGAGCCCGAGCCGAAGCCGCTGTCCATCCTCCTGCTGGAGGACAATGAGCTGGACGCGCGGCTCGTCACCACGCAGCTGGAGGAGGTGGGCATGCCCTTCCGCCTGGAGCGGGTGGAGGGGCGCGAGTCCTTCATGCGGGCGCTGGAGCGGGGGGGCTACGACATCATCCTGTCGGACTACAACATCCCGGGCTTCGACGGGGTGAGCGCGCTGGCGGCGGTGCGGCGGGTGCTGCCGGACATTCCGTTCCTCTTCGTCACCGGCGCGCTGGGCGAGGAGCGGGCCATCGAGCTGCTCAAGCGGGGGGCCACGGACTACGTGCTCAAGAACCGGCTGGAGCGCCTGGTGCCCAGCGTGGAGCGGGCTCTGCGGCAGGCCGAGAGCGAGCAGCTGCGGCGCGAGACCGAGAAGGCGCTGCGCAAGTCCGAGGAGCGCTACCAGCTCGTCATCCGCGCCACCTCGGACGTGGTGTGGGACTGGGACTTGGAGAAGGGCACGGTGGAGTGGAGCGACTCCATCGAGACGATGTTCGGCATCACCCGGCGGGAGATGGAGGCGGACACGGACGCGTGGTTGGCGCGGGTGCATCCGGAGGAGCGCGAGCGGGTGTGGCAGGGCATGCAGCAGGCGCTGACCTCGCGGGTGGACCGCTGGCAGGCCGAGTACCGCTTCCAGCGCGCCAATGGCACGTATGCCTTCGTGGTGGACCGGGGCTACATCGTCCGGGACGAGGGGGGCCAGGCGCAGCGCATGGCGGGGGCGATGCAGGACATCACCGAGCAGAAGCGCTCGGAGGAGGAGCGCCAGCAGTTGTTGAGCGAGGCGCGGCGGCGGGTGGAGTTCGAGCAGCAGTTGGTGGGCATCGTCAGCCATGACCTGCGCGGGCCGCTCAACGCCATCCTGACGGGGGCGTCGATGATGCTGCAGCGGGAGACCATCGAGCCGTGGCAGGCGAAGACGGCGGCGCGAATCCTCTCGTGCGCGGAGCGCTCGAACCGGCTGATTCGAGACCTGCTGGACTTCACCCAGGCGCGCATGGGGGGCGGCATTCCGGTGCGGCCGGCGTCGGCGGACCTGCACGAGGTGACGCAGCAGGTGGTGGAGGAAGCGCGCGCGGTGCATGTGGAGCGCAACATCCTGGTGACGCAGGGTGGGGAGGGGCGCGGGGAGTGGGACGCGGACCGGATGGCGCAGGTGGTCTCGAACCTGGTGACCAACGCGCTGAAGTACAGCCCGGAGGGGACGCAGGTGCGGGTGGAGACGGTGGGCGAGCCGGAGCGGATGGTGCTGCGGGTCCACAACGTGGGGGAGCCCATCGCGGCGGACCTGCTGCCGCGCATCTTCGAGCCGCTGCGGCGCGGCAAGCGCCGGACGAACCGCTCGGACCGGAGCATCGGCCTGGGGCTCTACATCGTCCGGGAGCTGGTGCTGGCGCACGGGGGGACGGTGGAGGTGAACTCCACGGAAGCGGAGGGAACCACCTTCACGGTGTCGCTGCCCCGAACGATTCCCGTCCTGAGCGCGGAGCCCCCCGCCATCGACTGAGGCACGCCCTCCCGAAACCTGTCTGATGTCCGACAGGTTTGTCCGGAGCGCGCCCGGGGGCAGGGCTCAAGGAGCGGGGCGCTCGGGAGGGGGCGGCGCAGGGAGCTTCGCCGGAGCCACCTCGGCCTCGGGGCGCAGGGCCTTCACCAGGGCCATCATCTGGGCCACGAGGCTGGTGAGCGCCTGGCCCTCCTGGATGCCGGCGCCGGTGCCGATGGAGAAGGAGCGCAGCTCCTGGGGCTGGGGCATCTTCTCGGCGATGGTGGGCAGCAGCTCGACGAGGCGGGACTGGACGTTGGCGGGGCTGAGGCCGTTGAGGATGTGCTGACGGGCCTCGAGCAGCTCCAGCTCGAAGCGCTTCTGCTTGTTGCCGGCGGTGCGCTCGGCCTCCAGCACCTCGAGGCTGGCCTGGGCCTCGCGCTTGCGCTGAGCGGCCTGGGCCTCGTGCTTGAGCTGGGCGAGCTCGGTCTCCACGGCGAGCCGCGCCTTGTGCAACTCGGCGGTGTGCAGGGCGGACTGCTGGCGCTCCACGGCGAGCGTGCGGGCGGCCTCCTCCTCGCGCTGCTGGCGCCGCAGCTCCTCGGCCTGCTTGCGGTCATAGGCCTCGGCGTCCTTGTGAGCGCGCAGCTGGGAGAGCTCGCCCTCGGTCTCCAGGTGGGAGCGCTCGCGCTCTTGTTTCACCTGGAGCTCGCGGCGGGAGATGGCCTCCTCGGTCTCGAGTCCGGCGAGCCGGGCCACGCGCTCGCGCTCGGCGCGGAAGGGCTTCTGGAGGCTCTCCCAGAGGCGGGCGGAGCTGACGACGGCCTCCTTGATTTGAACGGTGACGATGCGAAGGCCGAGGCCCTTGTCGCTGCCGCCACCGCCCTCGGCGACCTGACGGATGCGGGCGGTGAGCTCCTCGATGATGGGCTGCTTGTCGGAGAGCACGGCGTCGATGCTCATGGTGGCCACCTTGTCCTTGATGGCGGCCTCGGCCTGCTCGCGCAGCTGGACGTTCACCACGCGCATGGGGTCGTCGACGTCGGTGAAGTCGAGCTTCTTATAGGCGGTGGCGAAGTCCTCGATGATCCACTGCACGTAGCCCTGGACGAGCAGCCCCTGGAGCTCGCGGCAGATGCAGTGGGCGTTGATGAGGATGGTCTGCATGGCGCCCGGCACGACGAGGAACGAGTCGATGGCGGGGTTGAAGCGGAAGGAGACGCCCAAGCCGATGTGCAGGGGCTTGTCGTGGCCGCGGCGGGTGTGGACGACGTAGGCGTTGGGAGGGACGACGACGTTCTTCCAGCGCCAGAAGCCGGTGACGCGCACATCCACGGCATTGCCGCCGGGCATCTCGGGAGGGGGAGGAGCGCCCATCCCCCCGCGGCGACGCGGCGCCATGCCGGCCGCCTGGGCAGGCACCGACATGGGAGAGGCCATCTTGCGAGCCTTGAGGTCGACCTCGAGGCGCTGTTGCTGCTCCTGGACTTGATCCAGGTACTCGTTCCGCATGGATTGATTCATCGAGGTCCCCCGAGGAGGGCCGCATCTAACACCACGGCACCCCGAGCCAGAAAGGTGGGAGCCCGGAGCCAAGGGCCCTTCCGGTTCCGGAGGGAGCTTGCGAGACTCGGGAGGGGAGGTCGGTATGCGCAGGGGAGTGCTGGCAGGGCTGGGACTCGTGCTGCTCGCGGCGGCGGCGGTGGTGGGCTGGCGGCTCAGCGACGGGGAAACCCAAGCCCAGTCCCAAACGCCCGGCGCCTCGTCTCGCTCCGCCCGAGCCCCGAGCCGAGGGCATGAGCTCACCCACAAGTCGCCCACGCCTCCGCCGAGTGGAGCCCTGAGCATCCACGGGTGGGTGCGCACGGAGCAGGGGCCGGCGGAGGGAGTGCGAGTCGTCGCCACGAGGCCCATGCCGGGCGAGACGCTCTCGGAGCTGCCTTGTCCGGAGTCCTCGTTGGCCTTCGCGGGCCGGAGGGGCGCGACGCTCGCCAACTGCCTGAACGAGGCCGAGGGGCTGGTGATGGAGCTGGTGCGGGCGCGTTACGGCGAGGCCCCCGAGTACGCCACGGCCACCACGGCGGCGGATGGCAGCTTCGTGCTCCAGAGCCTGCCGGAGGGGACCTTCACGCTGTGGGCCATGGACGCGCGAGGAGCCCGGAGGAAGCAGGACGTTCCAGCGGGAGCGGAGGGCGTGGGGCTGCTGCTGGCCGAGGGCCAGTGGATGGCGGGCGTGGTCCGGGACGAGGAGGGGGTGCCGGTGCCGGAGGTGCGGGTGACGGTGGTGCATGAGGCGCACACGCGCTTCTTCGACACGGTGACGGGAGAGGACGGACGGTTCCGCGTCGGACCTCTGCCTGGAGACAGCTATGCGCTGGTGGTGGAGAAGGAGGGCTGGCTGCCGGTGTTCCTGAGGAGTGGGGGGCTGGAGTGGTCGAAGGGCCAGGTGGTGCTCCTGCGAGCGCGCCGGCTCACGGGCCGGGTGCTGTCGGACGGGGCGGCGGCGCCCGGAGCGGAGCTTCTGCTGGGAGGCCAGGAGTCGCGTGGAATCGAGGCGCTACGGGCGACGGCGGACGCGGAGGGCCGCTTCACCTTCGAGGGATTGGAGCCGGAGAGCTACCGGCTCACGGCGGAGTCGCACGCGCGCCACGCCGTGGCCCAGGTGGACCTGAGCGGACAGCTCCGGGAGCCCGAGGAGGTGGTGCTGGAGCTGGGCAGCGCGCTCTTCGCGGAGGGCACGGTGCGGGATGAAGCCGGGCGGGTGGTAGAGGGCGTGAGCGTGTCGCTGCGGGTAGAGGAGGAGTACGGGCAGCCCTGGACAGCGGTCACGGATGCGGCGGGGCAGTACCGGGTGGGGCCGCTGCAAGCGGGCGCCTATTCCTTCGGGCTCTCCGCGGAAGGCTACCTGGACGAGGACTCGCTGACGCGCGAGCTGACGAGGGATTCAGCGCCGGTGGACTTCACGCTGAAGGCGGCGGCGCGGATCTCGGGAGTGCTGGTGGATGAAGCGGGGCAGCCGGTGCCCCACATCCGCGTCTTCTTGAAGGAACGGCGGAAGGGGCCGGATGATTTTTCATTGATCACCGACGGGAACGCGGCGGACGCGGAGGGCCGCTTCTCGTTGGACGCGCCGCACGAGGGCGCATGGGTCCTCGACGTCTCGGATGAGGGGTTCCTGCAGCAGGAGGTGTCGGTGCAGGCGCCCTCCGAGGGGGTGCGGATGGTGCTGAGCCGGGGCGCGACGGTGGCGGGGACGGTGACGGATGCGCGAGGCCAGGCGGTGGAGCGGGCCTCGGTGACGCTGTGGCGGTTGGAGCCGGAGGAAGGCCCGGAGCGGTCGCGGCAGACGGGGGAGGAGGGGCGCTTCACGCTGCAAGGAGTGCGGCCCGGCCGCTACATGGTGGAGGCGACGCTGGAGACGCCCGGGGTGGATCTCGCGGTGGCCAAGGCCATCGAGGTCCGAGGCGCGGAGCAGGCGGAGGTGGCGCTGCGCTTCGAGGAAGGGCGGACGGTGTCGGGCCTCGCGGTGGACGGCGAGGGGCAGCCGGTGGAGGGAGTCTCCGTGCGCGTCAACCTGGAGGACGAGCACGTGCCGACGTGGCGGCGCGGCGGGCGCACCTGCGGCAACAGGCTGACGCTCGACGCGCGAACGGACGCGCAGGGGCGCTTCACGCTGCGGCACCTGGGGGAGGAGACGTATTGGCTGTACGCCCACAAGTCGGGCCACACCTTCATGCCCGCCCTCTCGGTGGGAGGCGAGCGGGTGGATGACTACGGCCTGCGGGTGAGCGAGGCGACGAAGGAACTGCGCCTGGTGTTTGACCGGCAGGCGCGAGTGCATGGGCGGCTGGTGGGGCCGGACGGAGCGCCGCTGCGGCACTTCAACCTGAACCAGGAGCCGGTGAGCGACGCGGAGGGCTACTTCGAGTTGCCCATCTCGGATGCGGGCCAGCTGCGACTGGAGTTCACCGCGACGGGGATGGCGCCGCTGATTCGCGACGTGCAGGTGCAACTGGGCGTCGACAAGGACCTGGGAGCGGTGCGGATGGGGCCTGGGCGTCGGGTGACGGGGCGGGTGGTGGACCTGGAGACGGGGGCGCCGGTGGCGAAGGTTCGCCTCGAGGTGGCGGAGGCCTCCTCCAGCATGGATACGTTCAACGTGGAGGGGCTGATGGCGGTGACGCGGGAGGACGGCACCTTCGAGCTGCCGCGGGTGGAGGCCCGGCCCCTGCTGCTGGTGGTGAGCCACGAAGGCTACCTACCCCTGAGCCTCCCGCTGGGAGCGAACCAGGAGTCGGTGACGGTGACAGTGGATCCGGGGGCGCGGCTGGAGGTGACGATGAAGGACGCGCAGGGCCGACCGATGAACGGGTTCATCAACCTGGCGAGCGAGGACAGCGGGTCGGTCTCCGCGCAGGTGAAGGAGGGGAGGCTCATCCGGCGCGGGGTGCCCGAGGGGCTCTACATGGCGAGGGCGCATGCGAGCGAGCCTGCGGGAGCGGGGATCTTCCTGCCGCGGTCGGTGCGGATTCCGGCCCGAGGGCTGGTGGTGCTGGACTTCGCGGAGCGCAAGGAAGGGGCCACGTTGAAGGTGGACCTGGGGGAGGGGGGGGAGCTGATGGACGGGCTCCTCTTGCCGGGAGGCTTGCCGGGCCCACTGAACCTCGACGACCTGCCCACGCTGAGGGAGCGCAGCCTGCCAGCGGAGCAAGAGGGGAACGTGGTGACGTTCCAGTACCTGCCGACGGGGCACGCCACGGTGCTGCTGCTGATGTTCGGCGCTCCGGGCCGCGTCTACAGGGAGGAACTGGAGCTTCCGCCCACGGGAGTGGTGGAGCGGAAGGCGAACTGGCAGCCGGTGGGGGAGCTGTAGGCCCACCGGTTACGGCTTGCGGAGAATCTCCAGGGCGGCCACGAGGCTGTAGGTGAAGTCCGCGAAGCCGTCGGGAGGCTGGGAGCCCGGGCGGATGACGGTGGGCTTGTCGTTCTGGAGCAGGCCGAAGAGGGCACCTGGGGCCTCGAACCAGGCGCCGCGGTAGGCGTCTTGGATCATCTGGCCCTGCTGCTCGGGGTTCATGCGCCGCCAGGCCTTGCCCTGGCGCAGGGGCTTGGCGAAGTCGTAGCCATCGCCGCCGGTCTGGGCCCAGAGGGCATTGGGCACATAGCCCCAGCCATCGCGCTGGTATTGCCAGACGTGGACCGCCTCGTGGACGAGGAGGGAGGGGTACTGAGAGGAGATGGCGCTGTAGGCCTTGGAGGGCAGGTGGATGGTGTTGCCGAGGGTGAAGGCGCGGCTGCCGTTGATGAGCTCGGTGAAGGAGCCCATGCGGGTGAGGCGCAGGGGAGGGTACTTGAGGCCGGCGTCGAACACCTTGCGGAGCAGCTGCACCTCGACTTCGGAGAGGGGGCGCGTGTCGGGGAGCTTCTGGGCGCTGGAGGCGGCGGCGTTCACGAGGTGAATGGGCCCGGAGGGCTTGCTGGGCTCGGCGGGAGCGGCGTTCGTCTCGGGGGGCTCGAGTTTGGCACCCATGGGCCAGGCTCCTCGCGGGGGTGGAAGAGGGAAGGATACCCCTGGGGGCCGAAAACCCGGATCCGCCTGTGGTACGAGAGGGCCATGAACCCGGAGTCGATGTCGGACAAAGCATTCCTGGAGGCGCTGGAGTCAGCCACCTACCCCAAGGAGCAGTTCGGTCACCGGGCGCACCTGCGGCTGGGGTGGCTGTGCCTGCGAGAGCAGGGCTTCGAGGAGGGGCTGGCGAGCATCCGGACGCGGATCCAGCGCTACGCCACGGCGGTGGGAGCGGCGGCGAAGTACCACGAGACGATGACCCGGGTCTGGGCCGAGCACGTCCAGGCGGCGCTGGACGCGACGCCGGAGCTCACCTCCTTCGACGCGTTCCTCGCGGCGCACCCGGAGCTGCTGAACGCGGGGCTGCTGGAGCGCCACTACCGGAAGGAGACCCTGGGCTCGGCGGAGGCGAAGACGGGCTGGGTGCCGCCGGACCGGGAGCCGCTGCCGCGAAGGAAGCAGACAGGCAAGTAGGGCGGGGGCTCAGGGGCCTGAGACGCCGCGCTCGCTCATGAACTTGTCCAGCGAGGCGCGGGCGGTGGCCTGGACCTTGTTCTTGAGCAAGGGCGTCCACCCGAGCAGCAGGCCCGCGGGCCCGAGGGCCTGACGGGACCAGCGATGGAAGTCGAAGCGGTCGCGGTGGCGGAGAATCTTGCCGTCGCGGAACTCGAACTCGCCATCGATGATGTTGTGAACCTTCCGACCGGTGGTGGAGAAGGTGTAGTGGGCCTCCCAGTGGGCGCGACCGGTGCGGTCATCGGCCTGGATGTCGCGGAACTCGAGGGTGAGGTCCTTGCCGCGCTCGCAGAGCATGCGCCACATGGAGGTAACGCCGCCGTGGCGCAGGCCGACGAAGGCCTCATCGGAGAACTCGGCCTCGGGGTGGTAGCAGGAGGCCATGGTCTCGGCATCGCGGCGTTGGAAGGCCGAGTAGAAGGTGTGGAGGAGCTGGGCGTTGGGGTGCATGGACAGAGGTGTTAGCAGACTGGCGGGCGGGCATGGCAGAGTGGAGGGGATATGGCGCGAGAGATTGTGATCTGGCCCCACAAGGTGCTCACCTCGGCGACGCAGCCGGTGAAGGAGTTCGGCCCGGAGCTGGAGAAGCTGCTGGAGGAGATGGCCGAGTCCATGGCGGAGGCCAAGGGCATTGGCATCGCGGCGAACCAGGTAGGCGAGTCGCTGAGGACGGCATTGGTGGGGCGGGAGGACGGGACCCACTTCGAGATCGTCAACCCGGAGATATTGGAGCGCTCGGGGAAGGTGACGCTGGAGGAGGGGTGCCTGTCGGTGCCGGACGAGTGGGAGAAGGTGCCGCGCTTCCACAAGGTGAAGGTGCGCTACCAGGACAAGGCGGGGCAGTGGCACGAGGTGGAGGCGGAGGGGCGGCTGGCGCACGTCTTCCAGCATGAAATCGACCACCTGGACGGGCGCGTCTTCGTGGACCACCTGTCGGGGCTCAAGCGGGGCCTCATCCAGGAGCGGATGAAGAAGCTGCAGAAGTCGCAGAAGCGCAAGAAGGACTGAGCCGGGGCGGTTACACTGAAGGCATGAGCGAGGCCCCGCTCCCAGAGTCCGTGGCGAGGTTCCGAGCGGAGTTCCGCCAGAAGGAGCCTGGAAGGCACTACCGGGGGTGGGGGCACTTCGCCTTCACGAGCCTGGGCTCGCTAGCGGTCATCACCTTCGCGCTGAGCCGACTCACGGAGGTACGGCCGCTCGAGTGGCTGATGGTGCCGGCGACCTTCCTGGTGGCGAACACGGCGGAGTACTTCGGCCACCGGGGCCCGATGCACCACCGGAGGAGGGGGCTGGGGCTGGTGTACCGGCGGCACACGCAGCAGCACCACCACTTCTTCACCGAGGAGGCGATGGCCTACGAGTCGAGCCACGACTTCCGGATGGTGCTCTTCCCACCGGTGCTGCTGCTCTTCTTCCTGGGAGGAATCGCCACGCCCCTGGGAGCGCTCCTCTTCGCGCTGGGAACCCCGAATCTCGGGTGGCTCTTCGTGGCGACGGCGATGGGCTACTTCCTCACGTACGAGTGGCTGCACTTCTGTTACCACCTGCCAGCCGGGCATCCGGTTGCCAGATTGCCCGTGATGGGGAAGCTGCGCCGGCACCACGAAGTGCATCACGACCTGAGAAAGATGGGGCGCTACCACTTCAACATCACCTTCCCCCTCTGGGACCGGCTCATGGGGACGATGTGGCGCTCGCCAGGACCCTTGGAGGGCAAACAGCCTCCCTAGGAAATCCGCTGGAGGAAGAAGCAGCTCCCCGCCGGGGGTTTTCACCTCTGAGCGCCGTGCTCAACATCCCGGCGCTGATCACCATCGACTCAAGAAGGATTTGACGAGACGGTGCCGAGGCGGTAGTGATCCTGCCCCTCCGCTGGGTGCCTCCGACACATCGGTGCCGGTCAGTCCCCAGGCGGAATGAAGTCGTCAACGAAGTCGGTTGACACCGAACGCGGCAGAGAGGTAGAAGCCGCGCCCCTTCGAACGGATCCGCAGTCGGGGTTCGGAAGTGAATCGAAGGGCCTGACAAAAAGAATAAGTCACCGGGAAGCAGTTGACGGCGGACGCGGCAAAGAGGTAGAAGCCGCGCCCCTCCAGAAGGAAGACGGGAAGCGGTTCGCCGCTGAACAGAAGCCGGAAGGAAAGCCGAAACCGGTTGACAGGGAGCGAGGCGAAGAGGTAGAAGCCGCGCCCCGCCTCGAAAGGGAAGAACGAAGCCACTGG